>CALUKL010000072.1 GCA_944321195.1 uncultured Alistipes sp. | reverse complement strand
GCTGCCGTGCGCGTCGAGAATATCCTGCACGGCCTTGACGTCGCGGGCCGAACGGACGAACGAATGGGCGATGAAGTCGACGTCGTTGCGCACGGCCCATTCGATGAACCGGCGGTCCTTCTCGGTGACGGAGGGGAGGTCGATCGAGACGCCGGGGACATTGACGCTCTTTCGGGAGCGCATGGCCCCGCCGATCACGAATTCGCAGTCAAGTTCCTCGTCGTTCTTTCCGAGGACGCGGATCTCCAGTTCACCGTCGGCAATGAGCATCCGGGCCCCGACGGGAATATCGCGGACGATCGAGGGGACGTTCATGTAGACGACCTTGCGGGTCGTGCGGTCCGAACCGTCGGAGCCGCGCACGGCGACCCGGTCTCCGGCCTGGAAGCGGATGCTGTTTCCGTATTCGTCGGCAATCGTCGTGACACGGATCTCGGGGCCTTTGGTGTCGATCATGATCGGGATGGCGGGATTGACCCGGTGTACGGTTTCGACGATCTTCGTGGCACCCTCTTCGGTAACGTGGGCGGAGTTCACGCGCACCACGTCCATTCCGGCATCGAAAAGTTTCTGTACGAACTCCTCGGTACAGCGGAAATCGGACATCGTGGCGACGATCTTGGTTTTTTTCATGCGATACATAAAGCTCTCATTTTTTCGTTATCAGACACACATTCAGCGATTCCCGGCTATCGGACGGGATTCAACAGCGCCTCGACGCCCAGCCGGTAGGAGTCGAGTCCGAAGCCCATGATCGACCCCCGGACGACGGGTGCGAGCATCGACGTATGGCGGAATCCCTCGCGGGCGAGGATCGAGGAGATGTGGACCTCGACGACCGGCACGGAGACCGCCGCCACGGCATCGCGCAGGGCCACGGAGGTGTGGGTATAGCCTCCGGCATTGAGGACGATACCGTCGTAACGGCCGTCAGCCTGCTGCACGGTATCGATGAGCACGCCTTCGTGATTCGACTGGAGATAATCGAAGTCCACGTGGGGGTAACGCCCCTTCAACTCCTCAAAAAAACCTTCGAAGGTGCGGGAGCCGTAGATTTCGGGATCGCGGCGGCCCTGCAGGTTGAGGTTCGGGCCGTTGAGAATCAATATTTTCATGAGTTGTCAGCTATAAAATTCGAAGTGCGGAGCACAAGAGACGCATTTCGGGAACAAAGGTAGTTATTTTCGCCGAAAAAACGGTATCTTTGCCTCACGGGCACATCAAAAAACATGACGGAATTCGGATTCATCGACCAAATACGGAGGCTTTTCGCCGCACTTCCCGACAACGGATTCGAGGGGATCGGCGACGATTGTGCCGTACTGCCGCTCACGGACGGCGAAGTGCTGGTCTTCACGTCGGATCTGCTGACCGAAGGGGTTCACTTCCTGCGTTCGGCGACCACGGCCCGGGAATTGGGCAGCAAATCCCTCGCCGTAAACCTGAGCGACGTGGCGGCGATGGGCGTGCGTCCGGTTGCGACACTGCTGTCGATCGCCCTGCCGCGGGATGCCGCGGGGAGTTGGGCGCTGGAGTTCATGGAGGGTTACCGGGCGCTCTCGGCACGCTACGGCACGCCGCTCGTCGGCGGGGACACGACGCGCTCCGAATCGGGCATCACGATCAACGTCACGGCGATCGGCCGGGGCGCGTCGTCGCATCTCAAACGTCGCCGGGACGCCCTTGCGGGGGATACGGTCTTCGTGGCCGGGGAGCTGGGGGCTTCGGGAACGGGCCTGCAGGATATTCTGGCGGGGCGCCCCGACACGCCGCTGGCGGCCGTGCACCGCAATCCGCAGCCGCAGGTCGACGAGGGGATCTGGCTCGGCGGGCGGGCGGAGGTCCATGCGATGATGGACCTTTCGGACGGCCTGGCCTCGGACCTGGGGCATATTCTCGAACTTTCGCACACGGGAGCGGAGATCGACCTGGAACGCATTCCGGTCGCTGCGGGTTCGGACCTGCGGACGGCGGCCTGCGGCGGCGAGGATTACAAACTGCTCTTCACGGCGGCCCCGGAGGGTGCCGAACGGCTTGCCGCGGAATTCCAGGCACAATTCGGCACCCCGCTCCACCCCATCGGGCGCATCACCCCGGACGGGGGTCTGACGTGGCTGCGCAACGGACGCCCCGAAGCACTCGACTGGCACGGTTTTACCCATTATTAGACCGCCGACATGAAAAAGGTCCGCTTTCCATGCGGGCCTTCAATCCGGAACTACTCTTCGAGGATATAGACATGCTCGTCGCGCCGCTGCATGTGGTAATGCTCGCGGGCATAGGCTTCGAGATAATCGTCGAACCGCAACTGTTCCAGCAGGGCGCTGTCGAGCGCGATTTTCTCCACATAGAAACTCCGCTCATGCTCCAGGGCATTGATCTGCCGTTTGATCTTCACGGCATGTATGGCATTTCGCCCGATCACGAAGAGCGAAAAGACGACGATCACCGACGTGAGGACGATCCAGAATCTGCGGCCGAGCTGAATATTCATCTATGGGATATGCATGTACTTGTGGGTCTGGATGGAGATATTCCAGCGGGGATGCGCCTTGGCATACTCGACCAGCAGGGGCATGACCAGCCCGGCGACGCTCCATTCGGGCTGGAGATAGAGCAGGCAGCGTTTCCGGACCCGGGCGGCATTCCGTTCGGCCCACTCCAGATCGGCTTCCGACTCGACGATGACCTTCAGTTCGTCGGCCCTTGCGAACGCCTCCTCCAGAGGAGGCTGCCGGCGTTTGGGCGAGAGGCACACCCAGTCGAAGACGCCGCTGAAGGGATGTGAGCCCGAAGTTTCGAGGAAGATTTCGAGCCCCCGGGCGCGGAGCTCCTCGGTCAGAACGCCCAGCGGATAAAGCAGCGGCTCGCCCCCCGTAATGACGATGGCCTGAGCGGGACAGGCCGTGGCGCGGTCGATCACGGTCTGCACGTCGGTCGGGGGATAGAGCGTCGGATTCCACGTGTACTTGGCATCGCACCAGCGGCACCCGACATCACAGCCGCCCAAACGGATAAAGTAGGCGGGTTTTCCGGCATGGAATCCCTCGCCCTGAATGGTATAGAAATCCTCGACAAGGGGCAGTCTGCGCCCGCCGCCGAAGAGTGCGGGATCGATCGTGAGAGCCATTATTCCGTAACGACGTAAATATCCTTCAGGCTGCGGCCCAACTGGTCGTAGTCGAGGCCGTATCCGACGATGAATTCGTTGCCGATCTCCATGGCCTTGTACTTGATGGGGCGCTCCTTGCGGTAGGACCCGGGTTTGAAGAAGAGCGTGCAGACCTCGATGGAGGCGGGTTTTCGGGTTTCGAGGTCACGAATCATGTGGTCGATCGACTCCCCGGTATCGACGATGTCCTCGACGATGATCACGTGTCGGCCCTCGATGGAGTTGTTCAACCCGATGAGGCTTCGGACCTGCCCGGAGGATTCGGTACCCTCGTAGGAGGCGAGTTTCACGAACGAGAGTTCGTTCTGGAACTGGATTTTCTTGATCAGGTCGCTCATGAACATGAACGAACCGTTCAGAATGCCGAGGAAAATCGGGGTCTCCTTTCCGGCGTAATCCTGATTGATCCGCCGGGCGACGGCTTCGACGGCTCGGTCGATTTCAGCGGCCGGGATCATGATTCTGAACTTTTTGTCGTGAAGTTTTATGACATCCTCCATTTGGGTTCAGGATTTTAAGCATTAAGGGAATTCGGATGTGCAAAAATAGAAAATTGCGGAGAAGAAACGAAGAAACGAAGCTGTTTTTTTACAAGATTCGGTCCGAACGGCCCTGCGTACAGGGTGGCGTTCGGACCGAACCGCAACGAACCGGCGTATCGGCACCGGCTATCCGACCGGGACTATACGAGGCCGGAGAATCCCATGAAGGCCATGGCCAGAATACCGGCGGTGATCAGGGCGATGGGGATTCCCTTGAAAGCCTTGGGGACATCCTCGAAATCGAGGCGTTCGCGGATTCCGGCGAAGAGCACCAGCGCAAGGGCGAATCCCAAGGCCGTAGCGACCGAGTAGGTCACGCTCTGCAGGAGGTTGAACTCCTTCTGGATCATGAGGATGGCCACGCCGAGCACGGCGCAGTTGGTCGTGATCAGGGGGAGGAAGATTCCGAGGGCCTGATAGAGCGACGGGGAGAGTTTCTTAAGGATGATTTCGACCATCTGGACGAGCGCCGCGATCACGAGGATGAAGACGATGGTCTGCATGTACTCGATGTGGAGCGGGACGAGGATATAGGTCTGAATGGGCCATGCGACGAGAGCCGTGAGCGCCATGACGAACGTAACGGCGGCGCCCATACCCATCGAAGTTTCGACCTTGGACGAAACGCCGAGGAAGGGGCAGATGCCGAGGAACTGGGCCAGGACGACGTTGTTGACGAAGATGGCGCCGATAATGATTGCGAAATAAGAGATCTCCATGACTACTTCTTGGCTAATTTGTTAAACAGGACCATCAAGTATCCCAACACGAGGAAGGCTCCGGGTGCGAGGACGAAGATCAGCGGGGTGTAGTCGGCAAGTCCGAGGCTGACACCGAAGATGGCGCCGCTGCCGAGGATCTCGCGCACGGCACCGATGACCGTCAGCGACAGGGTGAACCCGAGACCGATGCCCACACCGTCGAGCATCGAGTCGACGGGGGAGTTTTTCGAGGCGAAGGCCTCGGCACGCCCGAGGATGATGCAGTTGACGACGATCAGCGGGATGAATACGCCGAGCGAGGCATAGAGAGGCGGCACGAAGGCCTGCATCAACATCTGGATGATGGTCACGAACGAAGCGATCACGACGATGAAGGCCGGAATACGGACCTTGTCGGGGATCAGATTCTTGATGAGCGAGATCACAAGGTTCGACATGACGAGTACGGCGGCCGTAGCGAGGCCCATGCCCATACCGTTCTCGGCCGAAGTGGTCGTACCCAGCGTGGGGCACATACCGAGCACCAGCACGAACGTCGGATTGTTCTTGATGATGCCGCTGATTGCGATTTTCAGTTTATTCATTTTGCCCTCCTTCCTGAGCTTCCGGCTCGTTGGTTTGTGCAGCAGCGGTATTGGTGGCACCGGATGCGGTATCGGTGACGGCCACGCCCTCGGCGACGCTTCTGTAAGCCATCCAGGCGCGATTTACGGCATCGACATAGGCCCGCGAGGAGATCGTTGCTGCGGTGAGTGCATCGACATCGCCGCCGTCCTTCTTCACGGCGAGTTTTCCGTCGACGAGTTTCTTGTTTTCGAGTTTCTGGCCCTGGATGCTGCCCAGCAGGACATTGCCTTCGTCGGCCATCTTGGTCCCCAGACCGGGGGTTTCGGCCTGTTCGAGGACGTTGACGTTGACGACCTCGCCGTCGGGCGTAAACCCGACCATCAGACGGATCACGCCGTTGAAGCCCTGCTTGGTCATGGTCTGCACGGCATATCCGGCGACCTCGCCGCCGTTCGAGGCGGTGTAGACCGTGATGGGCATTTCGTCGATCGTCAGGGTCTGCTCCTCGGTCGTCTCGAATGCCGGGAGGACCTCCATAAGTGCGGCCTTCGTGGCGGCCTCCTTGGCCAGGGCGATCGGCTCTTCGGTGATCATGTTGACAACGCCGACTCCGGCCGACGCGATGAGCGTGATGCCGAAGAGGACGGAGGTCATGTTGACAAGTGTACTTTTCATGGTTGCCTCCTCCTATTTTACGACGCCGAAGCGTTTGGGTTTGACATACTTGTTGATCAGGGGCACGCAGGCGTTCATCATCAGGATGGCGAACGACATACCCTCGGGATAGGCGCCCCACAGACGGATGAGCATCGTGATGACGCCGATTCCGATGGCGAAGATCACGCCGCCCTTGACGGTCATCGGCGACGTGGAGTAGTCCGTCGCCATGAAGACGGCTCCGAGGATGGCACCGCCGGCGAGGACATGGAACAGGGGCAGCTGCCAGAGCATTTCGCCCGACTCGCCCGAGCAGAGGGCCACGAGGAAGGCGAAGAGAGCCATTGTGGCGAGGATCGTCACGGGGATGTGCCACGTGATGACGCGGCGCCAGAGCAGGTAGACGAAGCCGAGGAGCAGGGCCAGCGTGGCGACCTCACCCAGCGAACCGGGCATGTTGCCGAGCAGGAGATCCTGCACGCCGAGGACATCGGGACCTGCGATCTCCTGCTTGACGGCAGCCAGGGGCGTAGCGCCCGAGAGGGCGTCGAAGGCACCGTCCTGTACGGGCAGGGGCCAGGTGGTCATCTGCACGGGATAGGCGATCAACAGGAAGACACGACCGACGAGCGCCGGGTTGAAGGGGTTTTTGCCGAGGCCACCGAAAGTCATTTTGGCGATGGCGATGGCGACGAAGGCTCCGATGACGACGATCCACCAGGGAATCGAAGCCGGGAGGTTGAAGGCCAGCAGCACACCGGTAACGACTGCCGACCAGTTGGAGATGGTGAGCGACCCGCGGACGAGGAATTTCTGGATCAGGAATTCGAACAGCACGCAGGCAGCGACCGAGATGGCCGTCACGCGGAGCACGTCGACCCCGAAGACGATGGCCGAGACGACCAGCGCAGGCAACAGGGCGATCACCACGTCACGCATGATGCAGGCCGTCGACTGAGCGGTCTGGACGTGCGGTGCGGGAGCGACAATAAGTTTGTTTGCCATAAGTGTTATCGTAAAATTTTAACTTTTCGGGTTTATCGTGCGGGGCTTATTTTTTGGGAGCGGCCGCAGCGGCACGGGCTCGGATGCGGCCCATGACGGTCTGTTTACCGAGGCGCACCCAGTCGAGCAGGGGCAGGTAGGCCGGGCAGGTGGACTGGCAGCAGCCGCACTCGATGCAGGAGGTGATCATGCGGGCTTCGAGTTCGTCCCAGTTCTTCTTCTGGGTCATTTTCGAGAGGAAGTAGGGCTCCAGACCCATGGGGCAGGCGGCAACGCACTTGGCGCACTTGATGCACTGGGAAGCCTCCCGGCGGCGGGCATCCTTCTCCGACATGACGGTGATTCCCGAGCAGCCCTTCGTAACGGGCGAGTCGAGGTTGACCATCGCACGGCCCATCATCGGGCCACCGTTGATGACCTTGCCGGCATTTTCGGGCAGGCCTCCGGCGGCGGCGATCAGGGCCGAGACGGGGGTACCCATGCGTGTAAGGAGATTTTTGGGCTCCTTGAGGTTCTTGCCGGTAATGGTGACGACGCGCTGGATGAGCGGCAACCCCTTCTGCACGGCCTGGTAGACGGCGAAGGTGGTCGAGGCGTTGCAGACCACGGCGCCGACATCGATCGGCAGAGCGGGCGGAGGCGGGACCTGACGGCCCGTGACGGCCGCGATCAACTGCTTTTCGCCGCCCTGCGGGTAGCGGACCTTCAGGGGCACGACCTCGATGCCCTTGTATTGGGCGGCGATCTTCGAGAGATGGGCGATGGCATCGGGCTTGTTGTTCTCGATGCCGATGTAAGCCTTATCGACGCCGACGGCCTTCATCAGGATCGTGACGCCGACGACGAGCTCCTCGCCGTGTTCGAGCATCATGCGGTGGTCGGAGGTGAGGTAGGGCTCGCACTCCACGCCGTTGATGATGACGCATTCGGCCTTCTTCCCGGCGGGAATCGAGAGTTTGACATGCGTGGGGAACGTGGCGCCGCCCATACCGACGATACCGGCCTCCTTGATTTTGGCGATGATCTCCTGCGCCGACAGGCTGCACTCCTTGACGAGCGTCTCCGAGCGGTCGATCCCTTCGGCCCACTCGTCGCCTTCGCGCTTGATGGTGATCATCATCTGGCGCAGGCCCTGACCGTTGGCGACCATGTCGACGGCCGTGACGGTACCCGAAATCGGGGCGTGGATGTTCGCCGACATGAAGCTGCCAGCCTCGGCGATGAGCTGGCCCGTGAGGACCTTGTCGCCCTTGGCGACCTTGGCCACGGCCGGAGCACCGATATGCTGTGCAAGGGGGATATTGACCACCTCGGGCAACGGAAGCACCTCGATGGGTTTGGCGCTGCTCAGTTTATTTTCCGACGGATGGACTCCGCCCATTGGAAATGTCTTCATATCTCTGCTAACGTTTTTTACGATTCATGACTGGGCTCTTTCGTTGCAGCGGGAGCGGTTTTCGGGGCGGCCTTTCCAGCGGCCTTCTCGACGACCTTCTCAGCAGCCGGAGCAGCCTTCGGAGCGGCCTTCGGAGCGGCCTTTTCGGCGGCTTTCTCAGCGACAGGAGCAGCCTTCGGGGCAGCCGGAGCGGCTTTCGGGGCGGCGGGAGCCTTGGGCTCCTTGGGTAGCGGATCCATGCCGACCAGCCGGATGGCGCCCGTGGGGCACTCGTTCACGCACTTGCGGCAGAGTTTGCACTTCTGCGGGTCGATGTAAGCAAGGTTGTTCTCCACGGTGATGGCGCCGAAAGCACACACCTTCTCACACTTGCCGCAACCGATACATCCGGTCTTGCAGGCCTTCATGACGACGGCGCCCT
>CALUKL010000071.1 GCA_944321195.1 uncultured Alistipes sp. | reverse complement strand
CTGCTCGGTGAACTCCATCATCCAGCGGTAGTCCTTGTAGGCGACGTAGATCTCCATGCAGGTGAACTCGGGGTTGTGCGTGCGGTCCATGCCCTCGTTGCGGAAGTTCTTGCCCAGCTCGTAGACGCCGTCGAACCCGCCGACGATCAGCTTCTTGAGGTAGAGCTCCGTGGCGATGCGCAGGTAGAGGTCGATGTCGAGCGAGTTGTGGTGCGTGATGAAGGGACGCGCCGAGGCTCCGCCCGGAATGGGCTGCAGGATCGGCGTCTCGACCTCGACATAGCCCTTCGAGTTGAAGAACTCGCGCATCGTCGAGATGATCTTCGCGCGTTTGATGAAGGTCTCCTTGACCTGCGGGTTGACGATCAGGTCGAGATAACGCTGGCGGTAGCGCACCTCCGGGTCGGTGAAGGCGTCGAAGGTCTTGCCGTCCTTCTCCTTGACGACGGGCAGCGGGCGGATCGACTTGGACAGCACGGTGAAGCGCTTGCAGTGTACGGAGAGTTCGCCCGTGTTGGTGCGGAATGCAAACCCCTCGACCCCGATGAAGTCGCCGATGTCGAGGAGTTTCTTGAAGACCGTATTGTAGAGCGTCGGGTCCCCTTCGGGGCAGATGTCGTCGCGGCGGATGTAGACCTGGATGCGGCCCGTGTGGTCCTGCAGCTCGAAGAACGAGGCGCTGCCCATGATGCGGCGCGACATGATGCGGCCCGCGATGCGGACCTCCTGGAAGTTCTTCGCGTTGTCGTCGTAACCCTCGGCGATCTCGCGCGCCGTGGCCGTCACCTCGTAGCGGGCGGCGGGGTAGGGGTCGATGCCCAGGTCGCGCAAGGCTTTGAGCGACTGTCTGCGAAGCTGTTCCTGTTCGCTGAGTTCGATTGCCATATCGTCAGTTTTTGATGTTTCGTGGTATATCTCCGCAAAAGTAGTGAAAAACACGCAAAATCGCAACCCGACAACCACTTCAATTCCCGGACGATTTTGTTTATTCGCAAAATGTTTTTATATTTAACCCTCTCATCTAACTAAATTCGTGTTATGAAACAAATCCTCTCTCTGCGTTTTCTGTCCGGCATCCGGAGGTTTCCAATGTTGTTTTTGGGAGTTCCGGCTGCCGTATTGTCGCTCTTCACGGCGTGTGGTGACGACTCTGCGGACGACGACCTCTATGCGGCCGTTCAGCCCGTGACGTTTACTTTCGATGAATCGGACCCTGCGAAGAATACGGTTCAGGTCATGGCCAACACGGCGTGGCAGGTCTACTGGACACCGGACGTTGCGGGCGTTTCCGTATCCCCGGCAACCGGATCGGGCAACGGCTCCTTCTGCGTGACCGAAATGCCTGAGGGCCAAAGCCTGCAGTTCGGGGTGCGAACCGCCTCGGGAGCCTCCGTTCCGGTCTATGCTACCGTGACACGCCCTGCTTCCGGAGCCGAGGAGACGGCCCTTTCGGTTGCACCCGGGACGCTGAACTTCGATGCCGCGGGGACCAACCGGATCACCGTGACTTCGAATGCGTCGTGGACGGTGACGGCATCCGATCCGGGCCTGGCCTTCAGCCCTGCGGCCGGGAGCGGCAACGGGACGATCACCGTCACGGCGGCTCCGGTCGGGACCTCGACGCTGACCGTTACGGCCGGAGAGGGCTCGACCGTTAAAAAAGCCACGGTGACGATCTCGCGGGCTGCCGAAAGTTCCGGCGAGACGCTCTTCAGCCTTGATTTCGGCAACGGGTCAGGCGGTGTCTGGGCCGATTCCAACGAGGAGTGGAAGACCCAGAGCGGATCGGGTGCATCAACGGTCTCCTACGACATGTCCCGCATGCGGATCAACAACGATAACTTTGGCTCTTCGGGCCGCTATGCCGGGGCCTCGGGCAAGGCCTACGCCAAGATCTGGACGGACGGCGATCCGGGCTACTTCACGATCCGGAACATCACGCTGCCCGCCGGACAGACCGACTATACGCTCTCGTTCGGCACGATCTTCCCCGAGGGCGACATGAATCTGGAAGTGAGTGCGGACGGTTCGTCGTGGAAGAAGCTCACCTACAAGGGAGCCTCCGTCTACAACACCTGGGCGAAGGCGAGCGTAGGCTTCACGCTGACCGATGCGGTACCGAACCTCTCGATCCGTTATTCGGTGACGGGAGTGCAGCGGGAGTACGGGCTGAATTTCGACGATATTGTCCTGACGGCCGGAGGCGGCGGACAGCAGATCGACTTCGGTGCGTCCGGCAAGGAGTACCGCTGGGCCGAATTGCCCGGAAACTGGGTGGCTCCCACTTCCGACCGGGCGACGATCTCGGGCGATTGCGCCTTCTATACCCACTGGACCCGCTCGGTCCGCAGCAACAAGGTGGTCCGCAACTACTCCTACTGCTACGATACGCGCCGCCACAACCCCATTTGGGTCGCCTATCCGATGCACGCGGTCTACGGCGAGGGTGGTTTCGATCGTACTTCGCCCGATCCGTGGGCTCCCGATCCGGCGCTCGATGCAAGCTATCAGTCGAAGATCTACCGGTCCGACGGCCCGAGCGGCAGCGACCCCTACCAGTACTGGTCGACGAACACCATCTACAACCTCGGGCGTTCGGGCTCCTGGACCAAGGGCCACCTCTGCATGTCGCGCGAACGGGGCGGGAAAAATCAGGAGATCAACCGGCAGACCTTCTATCCGACCAACATCGCTCCGCAGCCCAACGCCAAGGCCAGTACCTTCGGCGAGGTTTGGGGCTGCATCGAGGCGGTGGTCTCGGGAACCAATAAGCGGGATAACGACATCTCGGCCGATGACAACTCGACCAATCTGAATATCGTGGCCGATACACTCTTCGTGGTGGCCGGATGCTACTATCAGCACGACGACTGGACCGATTACGATTCATCGAACTACAACCAGCCGACTCCCGATCCGAACCAGAAACTCTGCGTGATGCCCACCCATCAGTACAAAGTGCTGCTGCGCACCCGCAGCGGAAATACCGGCCGGCCCATCCAGGAGTGTTCGGCCGACGAGTTGCAGTGTGTCGGATTCTGGTTGGAAACCTTCACTCAACTCGATGCTTCGAGCGCCCGGACCGTTTTGCGGCAAATTGCCTTTCCGGTTTCCGAGATCGAGCAGAAGACCGGGCTGATCTTCTTCCCCGAGGTGCCCAAAGAGGTCAAGCAGCAGTACAATCCTTCCGACTGGGGATTCTGATCCGGGCCGGAGGACCGATCCGATAAAACAGAGAGGGAGCGCTGCCGTGCGCTCCCTCTCTGTGTATCTGTTCGGCTGGCGACCCGCCGGTTGGTCGTCCGCCTGCTCCGGCCGAAGCGGCAGCGGTTATCTGGCCTTCCGCTTCTCTTTGGTCAGGCGGCGGTAGGCGATGCAGGCTGCCCCGCCCAGCACGGCTCCGACCAAAGCGCCCCAGACGAGATCCATCGGGAAGTGCTTGCCCAGGTAGATGCGTGAATAGCAGATCGCAAGGGCGCAGAGCGTGACCAGCACCGAAAACCACCGCCGGCGGATTACCCGGGCCGCAAAGAGCGTCAGCGTCACGATCGTTGCGGCGTGTGCCGAGACGCTGCCGTAGCGGCCGCTGACCGCTTCGACGGGGACGTGCACCGTCCAGTCGCCCGAATAGCCCGCTGCGGCCAATGCCTCGGGGGAGAGGCGCCGCAGCACGCGCAGCGAGTCGGGTGCGATGTCGAGCCCTTCGAGCGAGGGGGTGAACATCGGTCGCCAGCGCGGTTCGAAATCGGGCAGCAGGCCCCCTAACAGGCCGTTGTGCTTGAAGATTCCCGCGATCATGTCGGCCAGCGCCACGGCCGCCGCCATCAGCACCAGAAACCACACCATTCCCCGCCATCCGGCCTGACGCCATACGAGCCAGAGAATCAGCACGTAGAGCGGGATCCACATCGTCGTACCCGAGAGCGCGAGCATCACGCGGTCCCACATCGGTCCGCCGTCGAAGTTCAGCGCCAGAAAGAGTTGGTGGTCAAGGTTCTGCATCGGTCATTTAAAATTGGAAGTAGATGAAGGGCTGTATGTCGCTCGATTTGATCTGCATGACGCACCAGATCATCACGGCGGCCATCAGCACCTGCATGACCAGCGGCGCCCGGACCACCAATTGCTGCGCCGCGGCGTCGACACGTCCCGGCAGCAGGTGCAGCACGTAACCCGCGGCGATCAGCGCGAAGACCCCGGCGTAGCCCGCCATGACCTGCGGGATCATCGCGGCGTTGAAGTTCTCGAAGATCTGGTGCAGCATCAGCGAGACCGTCTGCATCGATTCGGCCCGGAACATCAGCCAGCCGAAGCAGACCAGGTTGAAGGTCACGAAGATCCCCGCCGCACGGCTCCACCAGTGCATCTGCGACCCCAGGGCCTTGGCCCCCGGCACGACGCTCATCCAGAGCTTGTGCAGCGCCAGCGCCACGCCGTGCAGCCCGCCCCAGAGGATGAAACGTATCGCCGCACCGTGCCACAGCCCGCCCAGCAGCATCGTGAGGAGCAGGTTCCAGTAGGTGCGCAGGCGACCCTTGCGGTTGCCGCCCAGCGAGATGTAGAGGTAGTCGCGTAGCCACGACGAGAGCGAGATGTGCCAGCGCCGCCAGAATTCGGTGATCGTCGCCGACTTGTACGGGGCGTCGAAGTTCTTCGGGAAGCGGAAGCCCAGCAGCAGCGCAATGCCGATGGCCATGTCCGAATAGCCCGAGAAGTCGCAGTAGATCTGCAGCGCGTAGCCGTAGATGCCCATCAGGCACTCGAAGCCCGAGTAGAGCAGCGGCTCGTCGAAGACGCGGTCGACGAAGTTCAGCGAGATATAGTCCGAGATGATCGCCTTTTTGAAGAGGCCCGTGAGGATCAGGAAGACCCCCGTTCCGAACATTTCGCGCGTGATGCGGATCGGGTTCTGGCGGATCTGCGGGATGAAGTCCCGTGCCCGCACGATCGGCCCGGCGACCAGCTGCGGGAAGAACGACAGGTAGAAGAGGTAGTCCAGCCAGTTGGTGAGCGGCTTCAGCTGACCCCGGTAGACGTCGATCGTGTAGCTCATCGACTGGAAGACGAAGAACGAGATGCCCACCGGCAGGAAGATGTTCTGGAACTGCAGGAACCCCTGTCCGAAGAGCTGGTTCGAGATGTCGATCAGGAAGTTCGTGTACTTGAAGTAGCCCAGCATTCCGAGGTTCACCGCCACGCTCAGCACCACGAGCCACCGTTTCGTCCGGCGCCGTTCGGCATGGTGGATGCCCCTGGCAATCAGAAAATCGCTCGCCGCGGCGAAGATCAGCAGCAGGAAGTAGATGCCGCTCGACTTGTAGTAGAAGTAGAGCGAGAAGAGCACCACGTAGACAATACGTGCCATCGGGGCCCGCCGGAATGCACTGTAGATGAGCAGAAATCCCGCAAACAGAAACAGGAAAAGCCCGCTGCTGAAGATCAGCGGCGAGGTGGCGTCGTAGGTCAGGAGCGCCTGCAGTTTTTCCCAGAATCCGTCTGTGGCGGGGAGTGTCATGGGCGTGGCAGGTTATGGGTTTCGGGTCCGGCGGCCGGGAGCAGGGCCTGCTCGATCCGCGCCCGTTGCAGGGAGTCCATCACCTCGGCAGCCTCCGCACGGCGGAGTTCCGCCGCCCGGCGCTCGGCATAGGCCCGGCACGCTTCGGCATTCAGGGCGTCGAACAGCGCCCATGCCACGCGGCGCCCGCCGGCGTAGTTGATGTGCGTGTAGTCCTTTCCGGCCCAGCCGTTCCGCACGAACTCCGCCATGCCGCCTTGGGCCCGCATCGCGTCGCTCGTGGGCCAGAACGCCGCGCCCGTATTCCGGGCCGCCGTGCGCTGGCTCTCCAGCATGTAGGGGATGGCATCCATCGGTTCGAAGCCCGCGTCGGTCTTCACCGAGCGGTCGCTCACGCCCAGCACCAGCACCGCAGCCCCCGGGAAGCACTGGCGCACGTAGGCGACCATCTTCTCGATCTGCGACGCATAGCCGCGGTAGCTCTTCACACCGGCCTGCATGATGTTCAGCCCGTACTGGAGGATCACCAGGTCGTAGGGGGCGAACGAGTGGATCCGGGCGTTCACCGACGGGTTGGTCCAGAACATCGCCTGGCCGTTGTTGCTGCGCACCGAGTAGTTGTCCACCACGACGCCGCGCCCCTCGAAAATGGCCCCGTAGCCGATGAAGCGATCCGTCCCGGAGAGGACCCGGAAGCCCAGCGAATGGATGTGCGGGGCCGTGACGGCGATTTGGCGCACCGAGGCGTCGCCCGCCACGGCGAATTCCCGGCGCAGCGTGTCGTTCAGCGTCACCTCCACGCGGCTGTCGTGCGGCGAGAGGAAGAGGATCCGGGCGTCGGTCACGCCGTCCAGCCCCTTGCGGTAGTCGGTATTCTCCCAGCGGGTCGAGGCACCGGCGGCGGGCTGGCTCACCCAGCCCGAGACATAGAAGTGCTCGCGGAGAAACTCCGGAGCCGCCTTGCGCTGCATGATGTTGTAGGTCGTCCAGCCTTTCGCCTGGGTCTTCACCGTGCGCCGGAAGGCCGTCAGCGGCGAGGCCATGGGTGCGAAGCCCGTCCCGCCGCCGGGACGCCCGCCGAAGGCTGCCTGGAGCCGTTCACGCAGGTCCGCCGTCAGGATGTCGCCCTCGACGAACGAGTCCCCGAGGAAGGCGATCCGCACCGGGCGCCGGGCCGTCAGCAGCGTGTCGCAGAAGGCCCGCAGCAGGCCGCTGTCGCTGTAATCCTCGATCGGCGTCAGCGTCTCCACCCATCGCGCCGAGTCCGGCTCCCGCATCTCGTAGGGGGCGAATTCCGCCGGAAGCCGCCATTCGTAGCAGGTAGGGACCTCCCGCGGCGTCGTGTCCGCCTCGATGCGCGAGGCCACCTCCGCAAGGTCGATCCGGAACTCCTCCTCGTCGTAAAGCTCCGGGCTCTCCGACACCTCCTCTGCGGCCGAATCGTCGAACGTCACCAGGTCCGAGAGGATGTTCGCACGCCGCAGGCTGATCCCCCCGATGCTCTGCGGGGGAATGAAACTTACGGCCACGAGCACTGCAATGAGTGCCGCGGCCGCCAGCCAGGTGCGATGGGTATAGTCTTTTTCCGGGGAGTCCATTCGGATGTCAGTCGTTGCGCCGTCCGAGGATCAGAAAGACGTAGTAGAGGACCGAAGCGATGGCGCTCAGCGCCGCCACCAGGTAGGTGCGTGCCGCCCACGAAAGGGCCTCCTTAGCCTGCGTGAGCTGGATGCCCTGCATCGTGCGGCTCGCCTGGAGCCACTCCAGGGCCCGGGCCGAGGCGTTGTACTCCACGGGCAGCGTCACGATCGAGAAGAGCGCCGACATGGCGATCAGTCCCACTCCGATCCAGCAGAGCACCTCGTTCTGCGTCGTGGCCAGGATCAGCAGACCGAGGATGATCACCCATGTCGCGGCCGACGAGGCGAACTGCACCACCGGAACCAACTGCGAACGGAGTACCAGCGGTGCATAGCCCCGGGCGTGCTGCACGGCATGGCCGCACTCGTGGGCCGCGACGGCCGCCGCGGCCACGCTCGTCGACGAATAGACCGAGTCGCTCAGGTTCACAGTCATCGTCTGCGGGTTGAAGTGGTCCGTGAGCTGCCCGCCGACGTGCGTCACCTTCACGTTGTGGATGTTGACGCCGACGTGCGTCACCTTCACGTTGTGGATGTTGTTGTCGCGCAACATCTTCTCGGCGACCTCGGCGCCCGTCAGGCCGCCCGGAAACTGGACTCTCGAATACTTCTTGAAAACCGACTGCAGGCGTGCCTGCACCAGAAATCCGATCACGCCGATGGCGATGATCAGAAAGAACATGCCCATCGTCGCGGCGTCGTAGCGCGCGGCGTGCGACTCTGTGTAGTAACCTGCCTGAAGCAGGACGATAAGGGGTTGATACATGGTCGTATGTGTTTATTGTTTTTTGCGGTACGTATAGTACGAACCGGCCTGTCGGCTCGGCATCAATACCATATCATTAACGTTCATGTGCGCCGGTAATTGTGCGACCCATGCGATTGCTTCCGCAATATCCGCGCCGGTGAGGGGCTCGACCCCTTCGTAGACCGCTGCGGCACGTGCCCGGTCGCCGTGGAAGCGCACCTCCGAGAACTCCGTCTCGACCATCCCCGGGCGGATCTCCGTGACCTTGATCCCCGAGGCGAGCAGGTCGGCGCGCATCGACTGCGAAATGGCGTGCACGGCGTGTTTCGACGCGCAGTAGACCGCCCCGTTTTCGTAGGGCTCCGTCCCGGCAATCGAGCCGAGATTGATGATATGCCCGCTGCCCGCTGCGACCATCTTCGGGGCGATCACCCGCGTGACGTAGAGCAGCCCCTTGACGTTGGTGTCGATCATGGCGTCCCAGTCGCGCGTGTCGCCGCGGTCGATGTGCTCCAGCCCGGCCGCCAGACCCGCGTTGTTGACCAGCAGGTCCACCCGTTCGAGCGGCTCCAGGTGGCGGCGCACCTCCTCCTCGGAGCGCACGTCGAAGACAAGCGTCGTGCAGCTGCCCCCGGCGGCTTCGATCCCGGCCTTCAGCGTGGCCAACCGTTCGGCGCGCCGTCCCGTGGCGATAACCGCATAGCCCGCGGCCGAAAGCCGCAACGCCGTGGCGCGCCCGATACCCGAGGTCGCACCCGTGATGAGTGCCTGTTTTTTCATGAAATTCCCGTATTTCGGGCAAAAATACGAAATTTATGTGTTTCTTTGCATAAATTTCCGACAAAATAGTGCGCTCGTGAATCTGGCCTTCTTCATCGCCCGCCGCATGGCGCTGCCGACTCCGGAAAACAAACCCGGGGTCATGGAGCGCATTGCCGTGGGATCGGTCGCCATCGGTGTCGCGGTGATGATCCTGGCGCTGGCCGTCGTCATCGGATTCAAGCGCGAGGTCGCCCGCAAGATGGAGGGTTTGGCCGCCCATGTCGCCGTGACCGA
>CALUKL010000070.1 GCA_944321195.1 uncultured Alistipes sp. | reverse complement strand
TTGATGCCGATCAACTCGCCGTCGGCATTCAGGACCGGCGATCCGGAGTTCCCGCCCGTGGTGTGGTTCGACGCGAGGAAGCAGACCGGCACCGTGCGGCGTCCGTCGATCTCCACACCCCAGCGCCCGTACTCCTTCGAAGCATAGAGGTCGCGCAGCGACTGCGGGATGTCGTAATCATAAATTTCGGGATTGTCCTTGGCGATGATACCGTCGAGGGTCGTCTGCGGCTTGTGGTACTCGCCGTCGGCATATTCGTAGCCGGCGATTGCGCCGTAGGCCACGCGCAGCGTCAGATTCGCATCGGGATAGTAAGGATGTTCGGGCCACGTCCGCCGCAATTCATGGACATACTCCCGGTAGAGTGTGTTGAGCCGTTTGCTCGTGAGGTTGCGCAGCCGGTCTGTCCCCAACAGCCATGTGATGTGGTCGAGCATCCGCTTCGAACCGCTTCGCAGCGAGTCGGAGAGGGGCGTTTCGCCACCGGCCCACACCTCCTCGAACACCTTCTCGGCGAAGGCTTCGGGCGAGCCGTTTGCGGCCACACCGTCGAGGAATGCCGGAACCTGGTACTCTGCCGGACAACGCCGGGCATACTCCCCGAAGAGCCAGCGGAACAGCGATCGCTCGGTCTCCCGCCGGGCCGGGAATACGGCTTCGGCACGCTCTTCGGCCGAGTATTTCGCAGGCAGGGCGCGGAGGGTCTCGGCGATGATTTCGCGGGCGAAGTAGGGATCTGTGATCCGGCGGTATTCGGCCTTCATTTCGCGCAGAAGCTCCGCCCCGCGGGGATTTTCGCGGGCAAAGGCCTGTTCCTGCTCCTGCTTGGCGGCGATGGTCTTCATCCGGTTCAGCCCCAACACCTCGCCCTGCCACTTTTTCCAGGCATTGGCGATCGAGGCGTGTTTGGCGGCGTAGTGGATGCGCAGTGCGGGGTCGCTCTCCTGGGCGCGGGTGATGATGTCGAGGCGTCCGTCGCGGATGGCGATCTTGGCCGGATCGGAGCGTTCGGCGATGTAGGCTGCGGCATCCGAGAGGATATACTCCTGGGTGTTCCCCGGAAATCCGTAGATCATCGTGAAGTCGCCCTCGCGGAAGCCCCGGGTCGAGATCGTGAAGTGCTTTTTCGGACGGTAGGGAACGTTTTCGGGCGAGTAGGCTGCGGGCTTGTTGTCCTTCGAGGCATAGATGCGGAAAATGGAGAAGTCTCCCGTATGGCGGGGCCAGATCCAGTTGTCGGTGTCGCCTCCGAACTTGCCGATCGACGAGGGCGGTGCGGCCACGAGCCGCACGTCGTCGAACTGCTCGTAGATGAAGAGGAACTGCTGGTCGCCGTAATACATCTGTTCGATGGCGGCCTTGTACCCGATGCCTTCGGCCTCGGCGCGTGCGATGATCTCTGCGGGGCTCTCGCCGGCGGCGATGCGGTCGGTGACCTCCTCCATGCGGACCAGGAAGCGGACGTTGAGACCCTTGTTCGGGAGCTCTTCGGTGCGCGAGCGGGCCCAGAAACCGTGGGTGAGATAGTCGTGCTCGACGGTCGAATGGCGCTGGATGGCGTCGTAACCGCAGTGGTGGTTCGTCAGCAGCAGCCCTTCCGCGGAGACGAGTTCTCCGGTGCAGCCTCCTCCGAAGAGCACCACGGCATCCTTCATCGAGGCGCGGTTGATCGAATAGATATCTTCAGCCGTGAGGCGGAAACCTTTGGCACGCATGTCGTCGATGCGTTCGGAGATGAGGCTCGGGAGCCACATGCCCTCGTCGGCCGCGGCGGGCCAGAGCCAGAGGAGGGCGAGAAGGGTCAGTAAAGTGTGTTTCATCGATTGAGAAATTGGTTCAGTTCGGTGTATACTTTCTGGATGGGGAGTCCCATGACGTTGTAGAAGGAGCCTTCGATGCGCTGGATGGCAGTGTATCCGATCCACTCCTGAATACCGTAGGATCCGGCCTTGTCGAAGGGTTGGAACGTATCGACGTAATATTGGATTTCGTCGTCGTCGAGAACCCGGAACCAGACGTTCGTCCGGGCCTCGAAGGAGTGCATCCGCTCCGTTGTCCGGAAGGTGATGCCGGAGACGACCGTGTGCCGGTGTCCGGAGAGCCGGTGGAGCATCTCGACGGCATCCTCGCGGTCGCGGGGTTTCCCGAGGACCTCGCCGTTGAGGACCACGACGGTGTCGGCCGTCAGCAGGATGTCGTTCGGGGCGAGCGCTCCGGGATAGACCTTGCTTTTGAGTTGCGAGAGGTAGACGGGGACCTCTTCGGCGGCCATTTCTGCGGGATACCACTCTTCGCAGTCGTATTTCGGGGCCAGTTCATAGGGGAGCCCGCACCCGGCGATAAGCTCCCGGCGGCGGGGCGACTGCGAGGCCAGCAACAGCCGGTAGTCTTTGAGTTTTTCGTGCAGCAACATGTTTCGGAACAGTGTGGATTGTTTCGTTTTTCGGGGAGGACCGGGCATCCTGTCGGATTGCGGATTCCTCTTCCGGGTTATCGGATGTCGAAGTTGAGCAGTTCGTGCCCTTCGAGCGAGGCGCGGAGGTTGTCGCCGGGGCGGACGGGTCCGACACCGGCGGGGGTTCCGGTGAAGAGCAGGTCGCCCATGCGGAGGGTGACATACTGCGAGACGGCGGCAATCAGGCGGTCGACGCCGAAGATCATTTCAGCAGCATCGCCCGTCTGACGGCGTTCTCCGTTGATGTCGAGTGCGAAACGGAGTTTCTGCACGTCGCCGCCCAGCTCGGCCAGCGGGAGGAACTGCGGCGAGAGGGCCGCCGAGTGGTCGAAGGCTTTGCAGCGTTCCCAGGGGAGTCCTTCGGCAATGGCCTGCCGTTGGAGGTCGCGGGCCGTGAAGTCGATGCCGAGCC
>CALUKL010000069.1 GCA_944321195.1 uncultured Alistipes sp. | reverse complement strand
GGAGTTCACACTCACGGCCGATGCGGCGCTGCTGCGGGCCGCCGACCGGGTGATCCTGCCCGGGGTCGGCGAGGCGTCGAGCGCCATGGCGAAGCTGCGGGAGCGGGGGCTGGATGAGGTGCTCCCGACGCTGACGTGCCCCGTGCTGGGAATCTGCATCGGGATGCAACTGATGTGCCTTTCGAGCGAGGAGGGCGACGCCACGTGCCTGGGGATCTTCCCCACGCGGGTACGCCGCCTCGATGCCGATCCGGACTTCTTCTCCGTTTGCGGCGGGCTTCCGGCACTCCCCGACACGGACAGCCGTACCGCCGCTCCGACAGGCACGCCGGCAGTATCCCGGTTGAAAGTTCCCCACGTGGGATGGGATACGATCACGGCGTTGCGGACACCGCTCTTCGCGGGGCTTCCGGAGGAGAGCTACGTCTATTACGTGCACTCCTATGCCGCGGATCCCTGTGCGTCGACAATCGCCGCAACGGAGTACGGGCGGCAGTTCAGTGCGGCGCTGGCGCGCGACAACTTCTACGGCACACAGTTCCATCCGGAGAAGAGCGGCGCGGCGGGAGCGACAATAATCGGTAATTTTTTAAAACTCCAACCATGAATATCACCATCATACCCGCTACGGACCTGATCGACGGCCAGTGCGTGCGGCTGACGCAGGGCGACTACGCCAGCCGGAAGACCTACTACCGCGATCCGCTCGACGCGGCCCTGCGCTTCGAGCAGGCGGGGATCCGCCGCCTGCACATGGTCGACCTCGACGGTGCGAAGGCCTCCGAACCGCGCAACCTCCGGGTCCTGGAGCGCGTGGCGACACGCACCTCGCTCGAAGTGCAGTACGGCGGCGGCATCAAGAGCCGCGAGGCCCTCGACAGCGTCTTCAACGCCGGAGCGCGGCGGGCGATCTGCGGAAGCATCGCCGTGCGTCATCCGGAGCTTTTCGCCCAATGGCTCACGGAGTTCGGGCCCGAGCGTCTGATCCTCGGCGCCGACATCCGCGACGGGAAGGTGGCCGTGCAGGGGTGGCTCGAAACCGCCCGGACGACCGCCGCCGAACTGATCGAAAAGTTTCTGCCACAAGGCGTTGCACAGGTTATCTGCACCGATATTTCACGTGACGGAATGCTCTGCGGCCCCTCGGCGGAGTTTTATGCCGCCCTGCAGCAGCAAGTCCCGACGGTCGAAATCACCGTCAGCGGGGGCATCTCGTCGCTGGACGACATCCGCCGCCTCGACAGGCAGGGATTGCGGAGCGTCATCGTCGGCAAGGCGCTCTACGAAGGACGTATCACCCTTGAAGAACTCGAACAATGCTTGCAAAACGAATAATTCCCTGTCTGGACATCCGCGACGGTCAGACCGTCAAGGGGATCCACTTCGAAGGGCTGCGGCAGGTCGGCGACCCCGTGGAGCTGGGGGCGAAGTACGCCTCACAGGGGGCCGACGAGCTGGTCTACCTCGACATCAGCGCCTCGGAGGAGGGGCGCCGGACCTTCACCGAACTGGTCACCCGCATCGCCGCACGCATCGACATCCCCTTCACCGTCGGGGGCGGCATCTCTTCGGTGGAGGATGCTGGGCGGCTGCTCGACGCCGGGGCCGACAAGGTGACGGTCAACAGCGCGGCCGTGCGCAACCCATCGCTGATCGACGCCATTGCGGCCAAATACGGTTCGCAATTCATCGTGGCGGCGATCGACGCCCGGCAGGTCGACGGACGCTGGGTCGTGACAACCCACGGCGGCAAGCGCCCCACCAAACGCGAACTCTTCACGTGGGCCCGCGAGACCGTCGAGCGCGGCGCCGGGGAGATTCTCTTCACCTCGATGGACCACGACGGCACGAAGAACGGCTACCCTTGCGAAACCTTCGCGCGGCTGGCCGAACTGCCCGTACCGATCATCGCCTCGGGCGGTGCCGGAAGCGTCGACCACATCGCCGAGGTTCTCACCCGCGGACGGGCCGATGCCGCGCTGGCCGCCAGCATCTTCCATTACGACGAAATCCCGATCCCCGTCCTGAAGCGCGCGTTGAACCAACGGGGCATCCCCGTCCGACTTTGAAGCAAACCGATACAAAAAATACGAAAACCAGAACATCATGAAAATCCAAGCCGTTCCGTTCTCGGAACTCAACCTCGAAAAACTCCCCGACGGTCTTGTTCCGGCCGTCATCCAGGATGCCCGCACCCTGCAGGTGCTGATGCTGGGCTACATGAACCGCGAAGCCTACGAAAAGAGCCTCGCCGAAGGGCGCGTCACCTTCTACAGCCGTTCGCGGCAATGCCTCTGGACCAAGGGCGAGACCAGCGGCCACTGGCTCGACATCGTTTCGGTGGCCGCCGACTGCGATGCCGACACGCTCCTCGTGCGGGTCATCCCCCACGGCCCCACCTGCCACACCGGATCGAAAACCTGCTTCGGAGAGGCCGTGCCCGAGACCGAAGGCTTCATCCGCTACCTGCAGAGCGTCATCCAGGGGCGCCACGCCGAGATGCCCGAAGGCTCCTATACCTCGAAACTCTTCACGCGCGGCGTGAACAAAATCGCCCAGAAGGTCGGCGAAGAGGCCGTCGAGACGGTTATCGAAGCCGTGGCCGGGAACCGCGACGCCATGATTTACGAGGCTTCGGACCTCATCTACCACCTGCTCGTGCTGCTCGAAGCCACCGGCTGCACGATTGCCGACCTCGAACGCGAACTGGCCCGCCGTCACTCCTGACCCCCGGGCCGGAAGAGGCTGGGAAAGGGCAAGAGAAGGGCAAGGGAGGGGCAGCTTCAGCCCTCGAGACCCCGCCACAATCCCGGAGGCCGCATGGCCCGCTGTACGGTCCCCCGGAATCGCGTAAAAACGGACATTCCGCCTGTGAAAACCTGCAAGTTTTGCCGCCGGAACGTCCGTTTTTGTGTAAATTAATGCTATCTTTGCAACGAATGGCCGCCGGAGCGCAGCGGGAAACGGGCCGCCCGCTCCGGAGACAAGCCATTAATCGCATAGAAACCAAAACAATACATCATTATGGAATTCGAAGGAACCGTCTACAAGATAATGCCGGTCACGAAGGGCACTTCGGCCCGAGGGGAATGGCAGCGTCAGGATGTCGTTTTCGAGATGAACGAAGGGTCGTTCACGCGCAAGATCTGCGTCACCTTCTTCAACAAGCCCGACGACGTAGCCCGACTGAAGGAGGGCGCCGCCTACCACGTCTCGGTGAACATCGAGTCGCGGGAGTACAACGGCCGCTGGTACACCGATATTCGCGCCTGGCGCATTCAGCCCAAGCAGCAGGAGGCTGCAGCTCCGATACCGGATCTGCCGCCCATCGTCGAGGAGCCGGCCTATACACCCGCTCAGGAGGTCGACGACCTTCCCTTCTAAAGTCCGGAGTGGAGGGGGCAACCAACCCAAAACGGCAACCCGCTTTATGACGGGCTGCCGTTTTTTATATCCCTGAAGCGGCCGGAGGGAGCGGGCCGGGGTTCAATCGCCACGCATCAGGGCGGAGGGAGGGGGGGGGTGAGGTGAAGCAGGGAAGCCGTTGGGGTTCCTCTCCTCACAACAGAAAGCCCGACGTATCGAATACGTCGGGCTTTCCATGCCCCCTTCCTCACGGGAGGAGCGGAGTAGAAACTATTTCGCGGGTTCTACGGCAGGCGTCTCGGCCGTTGCCGTCGAATCGGCAGGCGCCGGCTCCTCATACGGAGTCACGTCGATCAACTCGACCTCGAACTCCAGCGCCTCGTTCGGGCCGATGTCACGACCGGCACCGCGCGGGCCGTAAGCCAGGTCGGAGGGGATCCACAGCGTGATCGTTCCGCCCTTGCCCACGAGCTGCATACCCTCGGTCCAGCCCGGGATGACGCGGTTCAGCGGGAATTCCACAGGCTCGTCCTTGTCGTAGTCGTCCGGACGGCGCTGCTTGAGCATCTCCTGCTGCTCCTTCGTGCGGTTTGCGAATTTCGACGTATCGAAAACCTTGCCCTCACGGGTGCGGCCCGTATAGTGGACCTTCACCACGTCGCGCGGATCCTTGGCCATCACCGTCGTATCGCCCATGTTGTTCACCTTGTAGAGCAGGCCCGATTCGGTCTTCTTCACGCCCGATTTCTTCTCGATCTTCTCCAGCCAGGCCTTCGAAGCGGCAGCGTTCTCTGCGGGGCGCTTTATCATGAAGTAGTACTGCAGGTACTGGTTCACGGCATCCTCATTCATCTTGGCGTTGTTGTCGCGGACATTCTGCATCGCCTCGACAATCCAAACCAGCTGGATCGGCATACCGCTCTGGGCAAT
Organism: uncultured Alistipes sp.; assembly: GCA_944321195.1. Lineage (GTDB taxonomy): Bacteria > Bacteroidota > Bacteroidia > Bacteroidales > Rikenellaceae > Alistipes. Next base: position 51,917 of record CALUKL010000069.1, on the reverse strand, counting down.
GTTGTAGCCGATGTCGCTGCCGAAGGCATACGACAGGTCGGTGCGCTCCTCCTCCGACTCGAACATCTCCGGATCGGCGGCCGGATACTCCACCTTCGTGGAATCACCCCCTGCAAGACGGATGCTGTCCGCCTCGGCACGCTTCTTGGCGATGGCCTGAGCGCGCATCCCGCGCTTCGACATGAAATATTCCTGCAGCATCTTCAGCGCATCCTCGTGCGGCTGCGAAGCCTTGCCCAGGGCGCCTTCCCGGATACCCTCGTCCACGGCCTTGAAGTCGAACGGAATATCCTTCATCTCGTAGTTGATCCCGTAACCGATGTTCGCGCCCAGCGCATACGACAGCGAGTCGAATTTCGACAGGCTGCCCATCTGAACTCCGGTCTTGTTGCCCCCGCAGGAGGCGAGCAGTGCCGCACCCGCAAGTGCTGCAGCAAAAAAGACTTTTTTCATGATCGTTTGACTATTGTTTTGATGTTTGCCTTTGTTTCGTACGCACAAAGATAGTAAAATATTGTATGATCGGTCGATTTTATCCACGTAAATTATCTGCGGCGGAACCGATTCGCGTATTTATCCACATCCAGCAACTCGATCTCGTAGTAAAGCGTGGCATTCGGGCCGATGCCCAGCGCCTCGTCCCCCTCGGCACCGTAGGCCATGTCGGCGGGCATCCACGCCTGGATCCTGCCCCCCGCACCGATCAGCTTCAGACTCTCCTGCACGCCGCGGTTCAGATTCCGGAGCGCCGACCGCACCGTATCGCCCTGCTCATAGGAGGAGACGATATCCTTTCCATCGGCCGTGCGGATCACCCAGCGCAGCACCACGCTGTCCCGGTCCGACGTCGGGATCCGGTCCTGGTCCCCGACCTCCTCGACCGTGTAGGTCACGCCCGAAGAGGTCCGTGCATACGAACGGTTCGACTTCGCAATGTCGGCCAGGAACTGCTCCTCGTAGGCCCGGGCTTTCTCCGGGAGCGCGTAGTTCACGTAGCTCAGGTAGAAGGTCTCCGCCGCCTCGACCGTCATGCGCGGGTCTCCCTCGAAAATGTCCCGAATCCCCTCGCAGACCGCCGCCACGTTGAGCGTCGAATCCATGCGCTGCAGGTTCAGACCCACATTCATGCCGATGACATACGCCACCGAATCGAGGTCGGATTTCAGTTTCACGCCGTTCGTCGACTTCTTCGAACAGCCGACGGCCAACACGGCCGCCGCAAACAAAAGAATTCGTTTCATGCTTTTTGGTTCTTACGCGAAATGAACAGAATCAGGAGGCCTCCGAAGATTGCGGCAGCCACCGAACCCATCAGAATGGCGATCTTGCCCCGGTCGATCAGGTCCGGATCCGTATAGGCCAGCGAATCCACGAACAGCGACATCGTGAAACCGATACCTCCCAGGCACGCCACGGCAAAGAGCATCCGCCAGTTGGCACCCGCAGGCATCTCGGCCAGCCCCGAACGGACCGCAGCCCAGCTTGCCAGGAAAATCCCCAGCGGCTTGCCGATCAGCAGTCCGAAGAAGACGCCCATGCCCACCGATCCGATCTCCGCCGAGTAGTGGAAAATGTTGATGTACTCCAGCGAGGTGATCTCCACCCCGGCATTCGCCAGCGCGAAAATCGGCAGGATCAGGAATGTCACATACGGCGACAGGGCGTTTTCAAGGCGGTAGCTCATGCCGATCGAATTCGCCGTCAGGTGGGACATCCGGCGCAGGTAAAAACGCTGCTCCTCGTTGGGGAAGGACTCCTCGTTCCCGGCCTGCAGCAGCCGCGCCTTCAGCCAGTCCATCTTGTGTGTATAGTACTCCTTGCTGTAGCGGGGCTCCATCGGGATGAGCATCGCCATGGCCACGCCCGAGATCGTCGAATGGACGCCCGAATAGTAGAACAGGCTCCAGACCACGATGGCGGGGACCAGGTAGAAGATCATCCGCTTCTCGCCCATCCTGTTCATGAAATAGACCACCACCATGATGGCCACGGCCAGCAGCAGCAGATCCAGCTGCACCTTCCCGCCGTAGAAGAGCGCGATGACCAGAATCGCCCCCAGGTCATCCGCCACGGCCAGGGCCGTAAGGAATATTTTCAACGAAACCGGGACCCGGTCGCCGAGGATCGACATGATGCCGATGGCAAATGCGATGTCGGTGGCCGTGGGGATTCCCCATCCGTTGGCAGCCGCCGTCCCGTAGTTGAACAGCGTGAAGATCACGGCCGGGGCCAGCATTCCGCCCGCTGCGGCCAGCACCGGAAGGATCGCCCGGCGCACGCTCGAAAGCTGTCCGTTGACGACCTCACGCTTGATTTCGAGACCCACCGTGAAGAAGAAGATCACCATCAGGCAGTCGTTGACGAACGTCTCGACGTCCATTCCGCGCGGGAAAACCCAGTCGATCAGCCCCTGCGGGGAGCGGATGATCAGCGAAAGGTCCGTTTCGAGCAGATCGTGGTAGTAGCCTTTCGTCGCTGGAAGGTTCGCCAGCAACATGGCGATAAGGACGCAGACGACCAGAACAACACCTCCCGCCCAGGGGGCCTCGATGAAGTTGCGTCCGCGAAGGCCGAGTGCGTGTCGACCGCGTACCCAACGGTACATGGAAAAGAGCCGCATCTATTTCTGATTTTGTTGATTATTGGATTTGAGGGTCAGGCCGCACAGCTTCCACAACATGCGGGCTCCCGCAATGGCGTCGATGCGCCCCTCCGGGGACGGAGCGACCTCCACGATATCGAACCCTATGATCCGGCGGCCCGAACGCGCCAGCGTGTCGAGCAGCCAGATCGCCTCGTTGAATCCCAGCCCCCCGCACACCGGGGTTCCCGTATGGGGGCAGTTCTCGAGCGTCAGGCCGTCGATGTCGAAACTCACGTAGACCTCCTCCGGAAGCCGTTCGACGATCTCCCGGCACTGCGCATCCCACGTCTCGCCCCGGAACCGCCCCCCGGACAGCGACAGGTCGTCGAAGGTCTCGATTCGCTCCGACGAGGCGGCCAGCGCAGCCTCCGTGGCGCTGAAGTCCCGGACAGCGACCTGCACCAGGCGCGTCACCTGCGGGATGTCGCGCAGCACGTTGTACATGATCGAGGCATGGGAGTATTCGAAACCCTCGTAGGCTTCGCGCAGATCGCAGTGCGCATCGATGTGCAGGATCCCGAACGAGGCGTGGCGGGCTCCCAGGGCCCGGATCAGGCCGTAGGGCGTCGAATGGTCGCCGCCGACCAGCCCCACGATCTTCCCCGCATCGAGCCACCGGGCGGCCTGGGCCTCGATGTTGGCGTTCAGGGTCCGGCTCCCTTCGTTCACCCGGCGGACCTTCCGCACCACATGGTCGTCATCGAGGCTTCCGCCCCCTTCGAGGTGGTCGATCACCCGTTCGGCATCGCTCCGCAGGCGCTGCGAAAGCTCCAGCAGCGTATAGTCCACGTCGGCCGTGGCGATACCCCGGCGCCAGACACCCGGGGCCAGGGGATCGTGGAAATCCAGCTGCGTCGACGCCTCGATGATCGCATCCGGGGCATAGGCCGTTCCCGCCCCGTAGGAGACCGTCACGTCCCACGGCGCCGAGATCAGCACCAGTTCCGAGGTCTCGGGTTCGAACGGCAGGCCGAAATAGGTTCCGGTGGCCACGCCCACGCCATCCGGATCGAAGGTTTTCTGTTCCATAGCGAGCTTTTGAAAGACAAAGGTACTAATTTTTACCTATATTTGCGCATCCGTCCGCAGATTATAACGGCGGGATCGTTCCGAATATCATGAAGATTGTAGCCGATAATGCCATTCCTTTTCTGAAAGGGGTTCTCGAACCCTTCGCCGAGGTGCGCTATCTCCCCGGGCGGGAAATCGCCCGCGACGACGTCCGCGAGGCCGATGCGCTGGTGACCCGGACCCGGACGCGCTGCGACAAGCGGCTTCTGGAGGGCTCCCGCGTGCGGATGATCGCCACGGCGACCATCGGATTCGACCACATCGACCTCGACTGGTGCTCCCGGAACGACATCGAGGTGGCCACGGCCGCCGGATGCAACGCCCGCGGCGTGCTGCAGTGGGTTGCCGCCGTGCTCGCCCGCCTCTCCCGCACCCAGGGCTGGAGGCCCGAGGAACGAACCTTGGGAATCATCGGGGTCGGACACGTCGGATCGCTCATCAAAAGTTATGCCGAAGCGTGGGGTTTCCGCGTTCTCTGCTGCGACCCCCCGCGCGAGGAGCGCGAGCACTGCGGGTTCCTCCCGCTCGACGCCGTGGCCCGGGAGGCCGACCTGCTCACCCTCCACACCCCGCTCGACGACTCGACCCGCCACATGGCCTGCGAGCGTCTCTTCCGGAAGATGAAGCCCGGAGCCGTCATTATCAACTCCTCGCGCGGGGAGGTCGTCGACGGAGAGGCCCTGCTCCGAAGCCCGCTGCAATGGGTGCTCGACGTCTGGGAGCATGAACCCGCCCTCAATCCCGCGCTGCTCGACCGGGCCCTCCTCGCAACCCCCCACATCGCCGGGTACTCCCTGCAGGGGAAAGCCAATGCCACGGCCCTCGCGGTAGCGGCGCTGAGCCGCCATTTCGGGCTGCCGCTCGACGGGTGGTACCCCTCCGAAGTGACCCCCTCCATGCCGCATCCGATTTCGTGGCAGGAGCTTTGCAGAACCATTCCGGAGGTCTACGACATCGAGGCCGAAAGCCGCCGGCTGAAGGCGGACGTCTCCCGCTTCGAGGCCCTGCGCGACCACTACGAATACCGCCGCGAATATTTTTAGAGGGGGGGGGCAGCCACCGAGACCGCCGCAAAGCCGGAACCACCAGAAAACCGGGTGAGGCAGCCGCCGGAACCGCAGAGGTGCCGGGATCGCAAAAACCGGAAGCGCAAAGAAGCCGAAAACACCGCGGGACGAATCTGCAGGCCCGGTCCTGCGGCAGGTCCGGACCCTCCGAACGGCAAAAAGTACACAATTGGCTTTTTTTCATTATCTTTGCGCGCGAATATGTACCGTAAGATCATAAAGCCCTTGCTCTTCTCGCTCTCCATCGAGCGGGCACACCGGGCCGTCATCCTCCTGCTGCGTGTCATCGGACTGATCCCCGGGGGCCGCTGGCTGCTGCACAAATGCTACGCCGTGGAACACCCCGCCCTCGAACGCGAGGTTTTCGGCATCCGTTTCGCCAATCCCGTGGGCGTCGCAGCCGGATTCGACCGCAACGGCGAGGCTTTTCGGGAACTGGCGGCAATGGGCTTCGGATTCGTGGAGATCGGAACCATCACCCCGCAGCCCCAGTCGGGAAACCCCCGGCCCCGTGTCTTCCGGCTCCCCAAGGACCGCGCCATCATCCACCGCATCGGACTCGCAAACCGCGGACTCGAAACCTCGATCCGCCATCTGCGCAAACCCCATGAGGGCGTAATCGTCGGCTGCAACATCGGGAAAAACACCGCAACGCCCGTCGAGAATGCCCCGGCCGACTACCTGAAACTCTTCCGCAACCTCTACCAGTACGCGGACTACTTCACCGTAAACATCAGCTGCGACAACGCCTGCCGCGACGGGTCGACCCATACCCGGGAACAGATTCTCCGCATCCTCGAGCCCTTGTTCGACTTCCGCCGCGGGCAGAACCAGTACCGGCCCGTCATGCTCAAGGTATCGCCCGACATGCCCGACGAGGTGGTCGACCGCGTGGCCGACATCCTCCTCGAAACCCCGCTCGACGGAATCGTCGCCACTAACGGCACCTACTGCCGGGAGGGGCTGAAGACCAGCCGCAAAGCCCTCGAAGAGATCGGAAACGGTCGCCTCGGAGGTGCCCCGCTGACGCGCCGCGCCGTGGAGATCGTCCGGCGCATCCACACCCGTTCGGGCGGGACGTTCCCCATCATCGGGGTGGGCGGGCTGATGACCCCCGACGACGTGCGCGCGATGCTCGACGCCGGGGCCGATCTCGTACAGCTCTACACCGGATACATCTACGAAGGCCCGGGGCTGGTCGGCGAGATCTGCCGCGCCCTGATCGCCGATGAGGAGCGCCGTCGGGCCGAGGCGGCAAAAACCGAAGCAAAGGCTCCGGAAAACGCCGAAAACGCCGGAACTTCAGCCATTGCGGCGGAGGCCCCCGCCGGACATTCGGAAAAATCCCCGGAAACAGCATCCGGAACCTCCGGAGAACCCGTCGGGATGTCGGCGGGAAGCGCCCCGGAACACTCCGGAAAACAGGCATAAATCCATGAAAGCATCGATCATTACCATCGGCGATGAGATCCTCATCGGCCAGATCGTGGACACCAATTCGGTATCCATTGCCAAGCACCTCAATTCGGCGGGCATCGTCGTCCGCGAGAAGATCTCCATCGGCGACGACCGTTCGCAGATCGTCGAAACCGTCACGCGGTCCATGGAGAACGCCCAGGTGACGGTCATTACCGGAGGACTCGGCCCCACGAAGGACGACATCACCAAAAAGACCCTCGCGGAACTCTTCCACAGCGAGATGCGCTACGACGAGACGGTCGCCGCACACGTCGAGAAGATGCTCACGGCACGCGGCATCGAATTCAACGACCTGAACCGCTCGCAGGCCCTCGTCCCGGCATGCTGCACCGTGCTCTTCAACGCCTACGGCACCGCTCCCGGCATGTGGTTCGAACGCGACGGGCATGTCGTCGTCTCGCTGCCCGGGGTTCCCTACGAGATGGAGCACCTCATGCAGGACGAGGTCATGCCCCGGCTCAAGGCCCACTTCTCGCTGCGGCAGATCGTCCACCGCACGATGATCACCGCGGGGCTGGCCGAATCGATGCTCGCCAAACGCATCGAAAACTGGGAGAACGCCCTCCCGCCCTACCTCAAGCTGGCCTATCTGCCCAACCCGGGAGCCGTGCGCCTGCGCCTCTCGGCCTACGAGGTCGAGGGCGAAAGCGTCGCCCGGGAGATCGACCGCCAGTTCGAAGTCCTGCGCAAACTCATCCCCGAATACTTCATCGGATTCGAAACCGCCTCGATCCAGGAGCTCGTCCACGGCATCCTCGCCGAACGCGGGCTGACCCTCGCCACGGCCGAAAGCTGCACGGGAGGCGTCATCGCCGCACGCTTCACCGCCATGCCCGGGGCCTCGGCCTACTTCCGCTGCGGCGTGGTCGCCTACAGCAACGAGGCGAAAGCCGACATCCTGGGTGTCGATGCCGACGACATCGCCCGCTACGGAGCCGTGAGCGAGCAGGTCGTCCGACAGATGGCCGAAGGCGTACGCCGCGTCGCCCGCGCCGACTACGCCGTCGCGACCTCCGGAATCGCCGGGCCCACGGGCGGAAGCCCCGAAAAGCCCGTCGGAACCGTCTGGATCGCCGTCGCCACACCCCGCCAAACAATCGCCCTGTGCAAACAGTGCGGCGCCGACCGCAGCCAGGTCATCGACCGCGCAAGCGCCTTCGCCATCGCCCTGCTCCGCGACGCCCTCCAGGGAAAATAGGAACCCGATACGAAAAAAAGCCGGGCGCTTTTGCGTTTTGACGAAAAGGTTGTATATTTGCAGGCCCTAAAGAGGCTTTAACAAAAACATCAACAACCATGAAAGTTTGCGAAATCACAGGCAAGGTGGCCGTTGTGGGCAACAACGTTTCCCACTCCCACCACAAGACCAAACGCAAATTCAGCCCCAATCTGAAGACGAAGCGTTTCTGGTCCGAGCAGGAAGGCCGCTGGATCACCCTCAAGGTGTCGGCCGCCGGCATGAAAACCATCAACAAGAAAGGGCTCGCTGTCGCACTGCGCGAAGCCGTTGCTCCCAAAAATCTCTACTAAAATCCTAATCCATGGCAAAGAAAGGCAACAGAGTGCAGGTCATCCTCGAATGCACCGAGCAGAAAGAGAGCGGCGTGGCAGGAATGTCCCGTTACATCACCACCAAAAACAAGAAGAACACGCCCGAACGTCTCGAACGCAGAAAGTACAACCCGTTCCTGAAGCGTGTAACCGTACACCGTGAAATCAAATAGTTAGAACAGACCTATGGCAAAGAAAGTAGTCGCAACGCTGAAAACCGGTACCGGCAAGCAGTTCACCAAGTGCATCAAGATGGTCAAGTCGGACAAAACCGGAGCATATATGTTCAAGGAAGGCGTTATTGCAAACGACCTGGTGAAGGATTTCTTCGACGAGAAGAAATAACGTATTTTAAGAGTCCGTCTCTTAAATACAAAGGGCATCTTTCGAAAGATGCCCTTTGTGTTTCTACCCCCCCCCAGCGCCCCGCTTTATCCCCACGGATTTGGTGATTCCGTACGAAATTCATACCTTTGAAAGAAAAATCCATGCCTATCAGAACCATCGCCTTTTTCAACTGGCGCTATCCATATGGAGGCGGCGAGGTCGTGACGTTCAACCTGGCCCGGTTTTTCCGGGAAGCCGGGTTCCGGGTGCTCCTCTACACCGGAGAGCTCGTCCGCGAAAAACTCCGGGCCCTGGACACGGAGACCCTCGAACTACGCCCCCTGCCCGCGCCCGGAGGCTGCAAAGCCAACGCCAACAAGGAGTTCCTGATCGAATCGATCCGGCAGGAAAAGGTCGACGTCATCATCGTGCAGGGTGTCATGGAGTTCCCGAGTGCCGCGATTCGCCAGGCCACCTCCTGCAAGGTCATCTTCTGTCTGCATAACAAACCTTTCTGGGAGATTCAGTTTCTCCGCGAGCAGAAGCCGTCCCAGATCGCCAATCCGACCCTGGCCCGCCGGATCGAATACCTCCTGCTCCGCAGGCCCGTCTACTGGCTGACTCCGAAACTGAAGAAACGGGTTACAAAGGATTATGCCCGGCTGCTGCGCTCCGTCGACAAATGCGTGCTGCTCTGCGACGAATACCGCCGCGATTTCGATGCCGCCCTGACTGCGAGATACGGCCCGGAGATCATACAGGGAAAGACTGCGGCCATCCTCAATCCGCTGACCCCGGCACAGCCCGGCCCGGAAACCGGGAAACAGAAGCGGGTGCTTTACGTCGGACGGCTGGTCCACACCCACAAACGGGTCGACCGGCTGCTGAAGATCTGGCGGCGGGTAGAGCCCCGGCATCCCGACTGGCAGTTGCAGATCGTCGGAGAGGGCGAGGAGCGCGAACGGCTCGAACGCGATGCCGCCCGCTACGGGCTCGCCAACGTCCAATTTCTCGGATACCGGGACGACATGCCCGCCATCTACCGCGCCGCGTCGGTCATCTGCCTGACCTCCAACTTCGAAGGACTTCCCATGAGCCTCATGGAAGGCCAGCAGTACGGGGTGATTCCCGTTTCGTTCGACTCCTATGCCGGGATTCGGGAGATCGCCCGCAACGGCCAGGCCGGAATCACCGTTCCGGCATTCAGCCTGCGCAAGTATGCCGACCGGCTCAACGGCCTGCTCGACGATCCGGAGGCACAAGAACGGCTCCGCCAGCAGGCGCTCCTCGCCGCGAAACGCTACGACCCGCAGATCATCGGGCAAGAGTGGCTTCGCCTGTTCGAAAAACTATAATCGAGATGAAAAAAATCGCGTTTACCATCTTCCGTTACGGAGAGGGGATCTTCGGCGGGACCGAAGCCCATTGCCGGATGCTGGCCGAACACCTGGCACCCTACTATCAGGTCGAGGTGCTCACCACGACAATCCGGCATCCCGGATGTCCGGAACAGGATTTCCCGGCCGGGGAGAGCCTCGAAAACGGAATTCTCGTGCGTCGGTTCCAGTGCGAATCCCGTCACGAGCAATATCGTCAACGGCGGAAACCCGGGTGTCGGGCCCGAAGAGTGCGGTACCGACTCGATCAGGCCGGGCTTTTGGCTCCGCTGGCCTCGATACACCCTGTCTGGACGTGGAACCTCGAAGCAGAACACAGCTTCTTTATGACCTACGAGGAGTATGCCCCCTCCCTGGCAGAATTCGTCCGCACGCACAAGCAGGAGTATGCGGCCATCCTGCCGATCTGCTACTACTTCTCCACCACGATCTTTACGGCGCTCTCCGCCCCGGAGAAGTGCATCCTCATCCCGACGGCACACCCCGAGAAACCGCTCTATTACAGCACCTACTCGCACATCTTCACCCGAGTGGCCCACATCGCCTTCAACACGGTCTCCGAGCAGCGCCTCTGCCGGCGCATCTTCGGCCGGCACATGGCGCCGAGTTCGATCGTCGGGGTCGGGATCGAGACGGCGGAGTCCCTTCCGTGGGATTCCGTGCGTGAAAAGTTCGGGTTGCCCGAGCGCTATGTGCTCTATGTCGGGCGGCTCCACTCGGAGAAGGTCGGCAACGTGGTGCCCGAGTTCATCCGGTACCGGAAAAAGTACGGGGACGACATCCGGCTGGTACTCGTCGGGCCCGGCACGTTGAAGTCCCTGCACATCCCCGAACACCCGGCCGTGATCGCCACGGGAGCCGTCAGCGAGGCGGAGAAGAGCACGATCATCCGTCATGCCACGGTGATGGTCAACCCGTCGAGGATGGAGAGTCTGTCGCTGCTGCTGCTCGAAGCCCTGCACAACCGCATTCCGATGCTGGTGAACGGGAAGTGCGAGGTGATGAAGGACCATTGCAAGCTCAGCGGCGCGGCGCTCTGGTACGATTCCGGGCGCGATTTTCGGAGAAAACTCCATCGGTTGCTCTCCGACGAAGCGCTTCGCCGCCGGATGGGCGAGAAGGGGCCGGTCTACGTCCGCGAGCATTACGGCTGGGAGGTCGTCATTCCCAAACTCCGTGCCCTTATCGAGAAGCTTTCAAGCGGGAGAGGGAAGGGGTTGCCCGGGGCGGCGGAAGACGGAACCGCAGAAGACTGAACGGAGCATCAGTCCGAACGCCGCGGAGCCCCATCCCGAGAACGGGCCGAAAAAAGGCGGATCGACAGTCGATCCGCCTTTTCCTTTGCCCGCCCCCGTATCAGAACCGGTGCACGGCCCGCACGAGAAACTTGTTGTATTTCGGAATCTCGACCACGTAGGGCGGTTCGATATTCATATGCGAAGTCTGGGCACTCTTCTCGTCCAGTTCCGTCGAGGAGAAGTAGTAGACCATCCGGTCCATCCGCTCGCCGCCGGCATCCTTCAGTGCCCCGTTGAACCTGTTCCGGGCCTGACGGTCGTTGCGCATCCGCGTGCCGCCGTTGTAGTTGTGGCCGATGGTCAGCAGCTCGTCGATCGCCGGGAGGTACCAGCCCTCGCCCTTGTCGCGGCACCACTTGAAGGCCGGGAAATCATCCCACGAAAGGCCGTTCGCCTCGATATAGCGCGCCACCTTCTCCATGTTGTCCCGGCCGTCGGTACGGTTGTCGGCCCCAACGACCCGCAGGTCCGGTTTGCGGAACTCGCTCCAGTGAAGGTAGATTTCATCCAGCGAAATCACCAGCCCGTGGCGCTTGTCCTCCGAAAGCTGGCACACGACGCCCTTCACGCCGTCCCGGTCGTAAAGCTCCCCGATCTCGTACTCCTTGAGCACGTACTGTCCGCCGGGAGTCTGCGACATCGTCTCCGAAGCCGCCGGAGTTGCCGGGGTTGCCGGGGTGAGCGGCATCGCCGGAACGCTGCGCGTATAGTATTCCGTCTCGCCGTTGGCGTAGCGGATATAGTGGATCTCGACCACGGGAAGCACGTAGGTCGGGCCCTCCGGATTGGAAAAGCGCTTGTAACGCACGTTCTCCGGGGTGATCTCGATCACCTTGGCTTCGACCTTCGTCGAGTCGGTCTTGACGATCAAATCCTGAGCGGCGGCCGTGAAGACCCCGCAAATGGCTGCAAGCAGCAACAGTAAACTTCTTTTCATCTTCTCGCAAAAGGGTTTGTCGCAAAGATAACGCTTTTCCAAACATTCTTGTTATCTTTGTCCCGAGATAAATTTTTCGGACATGGCTTTTTTCGATATTTTCCGCAAAAAACAGCAGGAGACACCCGTCTCCGAGGAGCAGACCCAACAACAGCGGCAGGAGCTGAGCGCCGGGCTGGAGAAGACCAAAACCGGGCTCTTCTCGAAACTCGCCCGCGCCGTTGCCGGACGCTCCACGGTCGACGCCGACGTACTCGATGATCTGGAGGAGGTGCTCATCACCTCGGACGTCGGGGTCGAGACCACCGTGAAGATCATCCGCCGCATCGAGGAGCGCGTGGCCCACGACAAATACATGAATACCTCCGAGCTGCAGTCGATTCTGCGCGAGGAGATCGCCGACCTGCTCGAACAGGCCCACGGATCGGCCGAACATTTCGGGCTCGACGCCCGCGAGGGCGAACCCTACGTGGTGATGGTCGTCGGCGTGAACGGAGCCGGGAAGACCACCACGATCGGGAAACTCGCCGCACAGCTCACGAAGGCCGGGCGGAAGGTCTGGATCGGAGCCGCCGATACGTTCCGCGCCGCGGCGATCGACCAGCTGCAGGTCTGGGCCGACCGTGCCGGGGCCACGATGATCCGCCAGCAGATGGGCTCCGACCCCGCCTCCGTGGCCTTCGACACGCTCACCTCGGCCAAGGCCAACGGGGCCGATGTCGTACTGATCGACACCGCCGGGCGCCTGCACAACAAGATCAACCTGATGAACGAATTGACGAAGATCCGCAACGTCATGTCGAAGGTGATCCCCGGAGCGCCCCACGAGGTGATGCTCGTGCTGGACGGCTCGACCGGCCAGAACGCCTTCGAGCAGGCCCGCCAGTTCACCCAGGCCACGCAGGTCACCTCGCTCACGATCACCAAGCTCGACGGCACGGCCAAGGGCGGCGTGGTGATCGGCATCAGCGACCAGTTCCACATTCCGGTGCGCTACATCGGCATCGGCGAAGGGATCGACCAGCTGCGCATCTTCGACCGCCGGGAATTCGTAAACGCCCTGTTCGGAGATGAAAAAAATTAACGTCATCACGCTCGGCTGCTCGAAGAACACCGTCGACAGCGAGCACCTCATGGCCCGGTTGGCGGCGGCCGGATACGAAGTCCGTTTCGACAGCGACCGCACCGATGCCAAGGTGGTCGTCATCAACACCTGCGGGTTCATCGGCGATGCCAAGCAGGAGTCCGTCGAGATGATCCTCCGCGCCGCCGAGGCCAAAAAGGCCGGAAAGATCGAACGGCTGTTCGTCATCGGCTGCCTCTCGGAGCGCTACGCCGACGAGCTGCGCTCGGAGATCCCCGAAGTCGACGAATACTTCGGAGCCCGCACCTGGGACGGCATTGTCCGGGCCCTCGGGGCTGCCGAAGACCCGGCACTCGCCACCGAACGCCACCTCACGACCCCGAAGCACTACGCCTACCTGAAGATCTCCGAGGGCTGCAACTGGAAGTGCGGCTACTGTGCCATTCCGCTCATCCGCGGGCCGCACGTCTCGGTGCCCATGGAGGTGCTGGAGGAGGAGGCCCGCAAACTGGCCGCGCAGGGCGTCCGCGAGTTGATCGTCATCGCCCAGGACACCACCTACTACGGGCTCGACCTTTACGGGAAGCGGCGGATTGCCGAGTTGCTGCGCCGCCTGTGCCGCATCGACGGGATCGAGTGGATCCGCCTCCACTACGCCTATCCGGCGGCATTCCCCGAAGAGCTCATCGAGGTGATGGCCTCCGAGCCCAGGATCTGCAAGTACCTCGACATCCCCTTCCAGCACATCTCCGACGCACAGCTCACGGCCATGCTGCGCCGCCACACCAAGGCCGAAGCCCTGGAGCTGATCCGCAAACTGCGCTCGGCGATTCCCGACCTGGCCCTGCGCACCACCCTGCTGGTCGGATACCCCGGGGAGACCGAAGCCGATTTCGAGGAGCTGCTCGACTTCGTGCGCGAGGTGCGTTTCGAGCGGCTCGGCGTATTCCCCTACTCCGAGGAAGAGGGGACCTATTCCGCCCGCGAACTCCGCGACGACGTTCCCGGGGAGATCAAGCAGCAGCGCGTGGACCGCATCATGGCCCTGCAGAACGAAATATCGCTCGAAAACAACCGACGCCGTGTGGGACGCATCGAGCGCGTGCTGATCGATTCCCGGCAGGGCGACTGGTATGTCGGACGCACGCAATACGACTCGCCGGAAGTCGATCAGGAGATTCTCGTCCCGGCCGACGGGAAAAGGCTCCGAAAAGGACATTTTTACGACATAAAGGTAGTACAGGCCGAAGATTACGACCTCTACGGGGAACCCGTTGCAAAATAATTTGTTTTTTTCTCCTTTTTTCCCTACCTTTGAAAAGCGAAACGGACCTTTCCGAAACCGATGGCCGAAAAAAGTGTGATAACGAACATCGAAGCCCGTGTCAGGCAGTTGATTGACGACCACAAAAGGCTGTCGAAGATCTGTGACGATCTCGCCGCACAACGGGACGCCTGGCGCTCCGAAAAACGGATGCTCGAAGAACGGATCAGGGAGCTGGAGGCCGAAGTGGCCCGGATGCAACTCGCGGAAGGGCTCGCGGGAAGCGGAACCAACCGCGAAAAGGCAAGAGCACGTGTTAACCGGCTGATGCGGGAGGTAGACAAGTGCATCGCTTTGCTGGGACAGACGTCGGTAAACCCCGAAACCGACAACGCCCCGGAATGACGGATCCGACAGGATGCTGGATGTGACGGTCGATGTAAACGAAAAAAAGAAAATGTCGAAAAAACAGGCGATAACCCTCAAGATAGCCGGTAAAAGCTATCCATTCAATATCGAAAGCGGAAAGGAAGAGGTCTATCGACTGGCTGAACGGGAGGTTAACAGCTATCTCGTGCTGATAAAACAACAGAATATCAAAGGCTGGGGAGATCAGGATTATCTCGCAATGGCAGCCCTGAAATTCGCAATTGCAAATGTCGCCATGCGGCAGAGCAGGGAGGTCGACAACGAAGACCTCAACAAACTGGAAAAAATCGGCACCGAAATAGACTCATACCTCAACACCCTGAAACCCTGAAAGGTGGGAGGGGCAATTGAAACCCGCGCATAAAAGTGAGCGGAGTGTGAGAGACAAGGAGAGGGAGAGGAGAGGAGAGGAGAGGAGAGAAGAGGAGAGGAGAGAAGGTAAGGCGAGAGGGTAAGGCGAGAAGAGGAAGAGCGAACGAGAGGAGAGAGAGGTGGGGAAGGAGAAGGAGAGAAGGAGAGAAGGAGAGAAGGAGAGAAGGAGAGAAGGAAGCGAAAAAGAGGGGAAAGGGAACTGTTACGAAAAGGAAACCGAAGGCCGAAGGTGCCGAAATCCGGAAGCCCGACGACAAGATAGCTCAGGTGCCGAAAACACCGGACTGTTCCGAAACAAACTGCGTTCTTATACATACGTCAGAATCTACCCGCATAGATTCCTTAAAGCTTTGCGAAACTGAACACTTTTTAAATTGGGGTAACTTGCGATGCTTCAAAATCAGGCCCAGTACCCGCACCCCGGGGAGTGCGTTACGGCGCACCGTTGGAAGATTGCGATTGTCGGAGCCCCCACACATGACTGATCTGCAGATTCGTCAAACAAGAATAAGGAAGACTATGCGGTTTTTTTATTTGAACACTCTAAACACCTGTTTAACAATTAAAAACACGTAAAGTACAATGTATATCACCATTTTGGCAGCATGTATCTCCGCGGTGGTTGCCGTCGTAGTTTACGCCGTCGTTATCAACTTCGTGGTCAAGAATACCATCCGCAAACGACGCGAAACTGCACTCAAGGAGGCCGAAGCCGAAGCCGAGATGATCAAGAAGGAGAGAATCCTTCAGGCCAAGGAGAAGTTTATCCAACTGAAAAGCGAACACGACCGGCAGGTCAACGAACGAAATCAGAAACTCGCACAAAGCGAACAACGCGTCAAACAGCTCGAACAGAACCTCCAGAACAAGGAGCGCGACCTGGAAAACAGGCTCAGGGAAAACGACCGGCTCAAGGAGCAGATGCAGAACCAGATGCAGCTCATCGAGCACAAGAAGGAGGAGATCGACCAGGTTCGACGCGAACAGAACGTCCGCCTCGAACAGATCTCCGGAATGAGCGCCGAGGAGGCCAAGAACATCCTCATGGAGAACATGAAGGCCGAGGCCAAGACCGAAGCCGCCGCCTATATCAACGAAACCATCGAGGAGGCCAAGATGACCGCCACGAAAGAGGCCAAACGAATCATCGTAGCCTCGATCCAGCGTGTCGCAACCGAAACAGCCATCGAGAATGCCGTCACGGTCTTCAACATCGAGAGCGACGAGGTAAAGGGCCGCATCATCGGACGCGAAGGACGCAACATCCGAGCCCTGGAGGCCGCAACCGGCATCGAGATCATCGTCGACGATACACCCGAGGCGATCATCCTCTCGGGATTCGACCCCGTGCGCCGCGAAATCGCACGCCTCGCACTCCACCAGCTCGTCACCGACGGCCGCATCCACCCAGCACGCATCGAGGAGGTCGTGGCAAAGGTCCAGAAGCAGATCGAGGAGGAGATCGTCGAGGTCGGGAAGCGCACGGCCATCGACCTCGGAATCCACGGGCTCCATCCCGAAATGATCCGGCTCATCGGGAAGATGAAATACCGTTCGTCCTACGGCCAGAACCTGCTCCAGCACGCACGCGAAACCGCAAATCTCGCAGGGATCATGGCGGCCGAACTGGGCCTCAACCCCAAGATCGCACGTCGTGCCGGGCTCCTGCACGACATCGGCAAGGTGCCCGACGACGAGCCCGAACTCCCGCACGCCATCATCGGCATGAAACTCGCCGAAAAGTACAAGGAGAAGCCCGAAGTCTGCAACGCCATCGGAGCACACCACGACGAGGTGGAGATGTCGTCGCTCATTGCGCCGATCATCCAGGTTTGCGACGCCATCTCCGGCGCTCGCCCCGGTGCTCGCCGTGAGGTCGTCGAGAGCTACATCAAGCGGCTCAAGGAGATGGAGGACATTGCCCTCTCCTACCCCGGCGTCGTAAAGACCTATGCAATCCAGGCCGGACGCGAGCTGCGTGTGATTGTCGGAGCCGACAAACTCTCGGATCAGGAGTCGGAGGGACTTTCGCACGATATCGCCAAGAAGATCCAGGACGAGATGACCTACCCCGGACAGGTGAAGATCACCGTCATCCGCGAAACCCGCGCCGTCGCCTACGCCAAGTAGGCGACGGCCGGACGTCGGCGCCCCTGGGAAAGAGGCATCGACGAAAAAAGCTGAAGAGGCAAGAGGGGGGGGGTAGAAGAGGAAGCTCCTTCCCGGGAAAAATCCTCCGGAGATCTCCGGAGGATTTTTTTCATAAGAAAGATACCTGCAGCATGAAAACCCAAAAGACCGAGACCATCACACCATCTCTCAAAAGTTATGTCGAGGAGCAAATCATTCCCCGTTACCGAAATTTCGACCGCGCACACAACCTCGACCACGTCCGGGCGGTCATCGACCGCAGCCTGATGCTGGCGACCCGCTACGACGTAGAACCCGACATGGTCTATACGATCGCCGCCTACCACGACACGGGACTGGTCAACGGACGCGAAAACCACCACCTCGATGCCGGACGAATCCTCGAAGCGGACACGATGCTGCGACAATGGTTCTCGCAGGAACAGATCCACACGATGCGTGAAGCCGTGGAGGACCACCGCGCCTCGGCAAAACACGCCCCGCGGTCGATCTACGGACGGATCGTCGCCGAAGCCGACCGGCTGATCGACCCGGCGACGATCATCCGACGCACGGTCCAGTACGGACTGGCCCACTACCCCACCCTCGACCGCGAAGGGCACTATGCCCGCTGCATGGAGCACCTGCAGCAAAAATACGCCGAAGGGGGCTACCTGCAGTTATGGATCGAAGAGTCGGAGAATGCCCGGCGCCTCGAGGAGCTGCGGCAAATCATCCGAGAACCGCAACGGATCCGGAGACTCTTCGACGAGGCTTTCGACCGGGAAAACATCGAAAATATCGGCTGAACTTCGAGAAGCGGAGGACAAAACGACGATGCCAAAATTCCTTTTGGACAAGAGCCAAAAAATTCGTATCTTTAGGGCTCACATGGTATGAAATTCCTCTTCGCCAAATACGGACTTCTGTTCATCGGACTGCTCTCCTTGCCGGGCATTCCCGGCATCCTCGCTGCCGAACTGTTGCACAGCAGGTTTTCTCTCGTCCTGCCCGACCAGTTCCCGACCAACGAGGTCCGGGACCTCTTCCAGGACTCCGACGGATACATCTGGATGGGCACCGATTGCGGACTGTTGCGTTATGACGGATACGATCTCATCACCTACGATCAAAATCTGGCGCCCGGAATCGGATTCAATGCCTTCGTCAACACGATGGCCGAGGATCGGGACAAAAACATCTGGATCGGAACCGAACACGGGCTCTTCTGCCTCGACAAAATATCCGGAAATGTCACGGCGGCCGATTGCGGAGAGCTCGCCGACGACAATGTTTCGGTCGTCTTCTGCGATACCGGAAACGGGGTCTGGGCTGCCGGAGAGAAGGGTCTCTTCCGAAAAGGATCCACCGTACGGAGATTCTACCAGATGGACATCCGCGACAACAACGGAGAACTCATAACCGGCATCACCTCGGTGATCAAGGACCGGAACGTCTGTCTGTGGATCGTTTCACAAAACTGCGGACTGCTGCGATACGACATCCGGGAAAAGAGAACATACGTATACGACGATCCTCTGCTTCGTGCGGCCCGTGTCGCCTTCTGCGATTCCGAAGGAATCATCTGGATCGGGACCGCTGGAGCCGGACTGCTGAGGCTGAAAAACCCATACAGCCCCTCCGCCCCGGAGTACGTCCGATATCGTCACACGTCCGACGACCATTCTCTTCTTGACGATTCAATCTCCGACATCGCCGAGGATCCGTCGCAGGGGATTCTGTGGATCGGAACGTCCAGCGGTCTGAGTGTTCTGCATGACAAATACGACCCCGCCTCGTTCGAGAACTTCAAATCCGGATCCAGAATCGGAGAACTCCCCTACAATCATGTCACCTCGCTGCTCCTGACCAGGGACAGCCAGGTATGGGTCGCAATGGAGGGCGGCGGCGTCTGCAAGACCCAGATGCGCGAGTTCCACTTCGCCGACAACTCCTCCTACAACCTCCGTACACTCTACAATACGAGCTCCATCCAGAGTCTTCACTACATCGGCGACGGAGATTTCTGGATCGGAATGCCCGATGTCGGACTCGTCCACTACAACATCCACAGCGGACAAGTCCGCAATACGTCGCAAATACCCGGGTTGAGCCGGATGCCCGACAACACCACCGTCACCTCGATCCTCCACAGAAAAACCGACGGAACATACTGGTTCGCAACCAACGATACGGGAATATGGATCTATGACCCCGCCCGTGGAAGCCTCAGGCAGATGGATCGACACAACACCCCCGCCATGCACGACGACCGAATCCATGTGCTCCGCGAGGACCCTCTTGGCAATGTCTGGATCGGGACACGGCGCGGTTTCTGCATCCACACCTACGACGGACATACGCTATCGCCCGAAACATGGTGGGGCGGAAAGATCGGACTCTGTCCCGCGAATCCGGATGTGCACGACATCTGTTTCGACAATGATGGAAGAGTCTGGATAGCCGTATACGCCGAAGGCATCGTGAGATTCGATCTGCGGAACAAGGAGTGCCGGCGTTTCCTCAAAGAGGACGGATTACCCGACGAATGCATCGTTTGCCTGGCCGTCGATCCGCACGGAAGCGTCTGGGCAGGCTCCTCCCACGGAATTGTCGTATGCCCCACCCGCAGCGAACGTTTCCAGCCCGTGACATCGCTCCCCGCACAGGGCCGCATGCGCGTAACCAACATTCTGAAGGATACCAACGACCGACTCTGGATCTCTACGGCCAATTCGGTCTATTCGCTCTCGGCCGACGCCGACGGCAACATCGAGAACATCAATACCTATCAGGTCTCCGGAGAGACCCGATCCTTCTATTTCAACCGCCATTCGGCCGCCTTGCTCGACTATTCCCGCATCGCGTTCGGCGGATCGGACGGGCTGAGGATCTTCACCGGGAGCCGTGCCTTCCAGCGAAAGACGACTCTGCCGCTCGTATTCACGGATTTCAAGGTCCACAACCGCTCGTTGCGCAGCATGCCCGAATCCGAGCGCAGGCAAATCGCGGACAAGGATATCGCATACGCCACCTCCATCCGGCTCAACCACCGGCAGAACAATTTCAGTATCGAATTCTCCGTACTCTCGTTCCTGTCGCCGACCGACAATATCTTCCAATACCAGCTGGACGGGGTGGATCCCAGTTTCGTCACCGTGGACTGGCGACACAGAACCACCTTTTACAGCAACCTCCCCGCCGGGACCTACACCTTCCGACTGCGGGGTGCCGGAAGCAACGGTGTATGGTGCAGTAACGAAAAAACGCTGTCGATACGAATCGATCCACCACCCATGCAGTCCTGGTGGGCCATTCTCATCTATGTGGTTCTGTTCCTCACCCTGATCTACGCCGCGTTCCGCTTCACTCGCTACCGGCTGCGCATGGAACACGAGATCCGTATCTCACACCTCGAACAGCAGCAAATCGAAGAGCTGAACCGCGTGAAACTGCAGTTCTTCACCAATGTGACACACGAACTGATGACGCCGCTGAGTATTCTGCTGACGTCGCTCGAAGGGCTCAACAACGGAATCGGCGAACGACGCACGCTCTACTCCATCATGACGGTGAACGCCACACGGCTCATGCGTCTGATCCAACAGATCCTCGAATTCCGGAAAGCCGAAAGCGGGAATCTGAAACTCCGCGTTTCCAGAGGCAACCTGACGGCTTTCGTACGCAAGTGCGGCGAAGCCTTCAAACCGCTGGTCGACAAAAAGGAGCTGACCTTCTCGTTCGATTCCGATCCCGAGAATATCTCCGGATGGTTCGATCCCGACAAAGTCGACAAGATCATCTACAACCTGCTTTCAAATGCCGCCAAATATACCCCCTCCGGAGGCCGGATCGGAATCTGCATGCGGCTGTGCGAGGAGGCTGCCGAAATCGAGGTCGCCAACAGCGGAGACCTCATGAACAAAGAGACCATCGACAACCTTTTCAAGCGCTTCTACGACGGCAAATATCGGAAGTTCAACACAATAGGAACCGGTATCGGATTGTCGCTGGTCAAAGATCTCGTCACCATCCACAAGGGGCAGATCTCCGTGACGAGCACCCGGGAACGCGGGAACTGTTTCCGCGTGACCCTGCCGATCCTGCCCGATGCCTACACACCCGAGGAGATCGACGACGAAACCGACGATCGGACCGACGGTTTCAATGCCGTGCTTGAACCTCCGCTGACTCCAATCCCGCCACAGCCGGACGACACATCCTCAGCATCCGACGAGGAGGAGCTGACCCCGCTGTCCGAAAACACGGATCCGGAACTCCTCGACACGCCGGAAAGACGACATACGGTCATGATCGTCGACGACAACGAGAACCTCCGGGAGCTGATCCGCCATCTGCTCGAACGCCGTTTCCAGATCATCACCGCAGCCAGCGGGCAAGAGGCCATCCAACGACTGACGGAACATTCGGTCGACCTGGTGGTTTCCGATGTCATGATGGAGGAGATGGACGGACTGGAGCTCTGCCACTGGATCAAAAGCACGTTCGAATATTGCCACATCCCCGTCATCCTGCTGACCGCACGCCACGGTGATACCAACCGTGTCGAAGGATACAATTCGGGGGCCGACGGATACATCACCAAACCGTTCAGTTTCCAGGTGCTGCTCGCCCGGATCGACAACCTGCTCAAACAACAGGCCACGCGCAGTTCCCGCTTCCGGAATCAGGTCGTCTTCGAGGTCGAAAAACTCGAGTACACCTCCATGGACGAACAATTCCTGCGACAGGCGATCGACTGCGTGAATGCCCACATCGCAGACAGTGCCTTTTCACGCACCGATTTCGTCCGCGAGATGAACACCTCACGCACGGTGCTCACGGAAAAGCTGAAATCACTCACGGGATTGACGCCGGCGGCGTTTGTCCTCGACGTACGTCTGCGCGCCGCATGCACCCTGCTGGAAAAACAGAGGCACATACGCGTGGCCGATCTTGCCTACGCCTCGGGATTCAACGACCCGAAGTATTTCAGCATGTGTTTCAAGAAGAAATTCGGATTCTCGCCCCGAGAATATGTGGAACAGCTCTCCAACCCGGAGAAGAAACAGCCGCAGACAGATAAAAAATCTGAATAACAGCATTTTGCCACATAATCCTCAACGGTGAAAATTGTCCGGAATTTTTCTTCCGATGAAATTTTACGGTCAAATTTCCCCCGTTTGTTCCCTTGTTTTTTCGGAATTTTGGATTCAGAAAAGCGGATGCCGCACCTGCAGGTCTGCGGACATTCGATCAAACAGAATCCAAAATCCTAATTCTTACCTTTATGAAGAAACTCTATTCTTTCCGCGTCCTGACCACCAAGAGTCTTGCTCTGGCGACGGCCTTCCTCTTCGCGTGCTCGAACGACGACACACCAACCCCTCCACCCTCCGGTCCCGACAGCGGCGATCCCGGAGTAGAGGTGGCCGCTACACCGATCAAGAGTCTAAAGGCCACTATCGGCGAGGAGACCGTAACCGCTACGGTGGACGATGAACAGAAACAGGCCTCGCTGAACTTCGATTATGCCGAAGACTTCACAAGCGTCACTCTTGCCGTCGAAACCAATACGGGCTGGAAGGTCCAGGCTCCGGCCGAACTTGACGGTATCGACCTTTCGACGGATCCCAGCATCACCTTCGCCTCCGACGACGACCAGACGATGACCTATGACCTCGTGCTGGCGACGAACGCCAATCCGATCGACGTGTCGAAACTGAGCGTAGCGGGAGCCTCCGTAAGCATTTCGCCCGACAACGCCTCCCGCATCATCATCACCTTCGATGCGAATGCCTCGACCACCGTCGAGATAACCTTCGCCGATGGAGCGCTCAAGGAGGGCGCCTCGATCTCGGGAATGAGCGGGAACATACTGACCCTTGCATTCGGTGCCACGACCGAACAGGAGGTCTCGGTGATGATCAACGGCAAGGAGCACAAGTATACCTTTGTTCTCGAGATGCCCGCACTGGCCGATGAATTCCTCAAAAAACTGAAAACCGTGGGCGACTTCATTGACAAGACGGCCGAATATGCATTCGCCTCGAAATACGACTATATCAAGGTATACAACGCCACCACGCTGAACAACATGCCGGGCGCCACCAATGGCAAGGGAGAAGACGGAAGCAGCACCTCGGAACCCGTACACTGGACAAACAACAGTTCGCTGGAGGTTCAGGAGGCCGCCATGCGGTGTCTGGGCGACTGCACGGATGCGGACTTTACCCAGACCGTCACGGGTGTGAACTTCACGATCGTGACCGTCGACAAGTCCAAGGTCAGCGGCAAGATCGTGGCCAGCAGCGAAGATCGCGGATTCTCGATCGACGGTTCCGAGGGTCTCATCGCCATGAGCGGAAATGTCGTCGTGCGTGAAGACCAGAAATTCCGTAACAACCTGATCGCCGTCGGCGGCACCACCCTGGCAAACAGCCTCTCCTGGTCGACAGCGTTCCGGACAGCTATCGCCTTCGACAAAGACGGAACCATCCATTTCGTACTGGCCGGACTGGATGATACGGACAACTCGATCCGGCAGCTTCCCTTCTGCGAGGACCAGACCGACCACAACGCCGTGCTCAGCGACAACGAACGGGACAAATACTATTACGGTGCCAACTACAAGAACAAATTCCTTGCATCCTGGGAATTCGACATGCAGAGTGTGGCAACAGCACACATGCTCATGATTCTAAACGGAGAAGCCAAGGGTTGGCGCTGGGGCCTGCTCAATGACGGAAACAGCTCATCTCCCGGCAACGCAACCGCATACAATGCAAGAGCCCGCCGCACCTTCATCGGCGAAACCGAGGACAAGATCGTCTTCGCTACCGAAACCGGAGATGGCGTACTGATGTCTCAGGGCGGGCGCGTGCTGCAGGTTGCAGGCTGCACCAATGCCACGGCAACCTCCCGTCACGACGGATGGATGAACGTTGCGGACACAAACGGCGGCTCGACCGAATACTATCCCTCGATCTACGTCGACGGCGTAAATGTCTCGGGTGGAGCATCCAGCACGTGTCCTCTCTGCTACAAGATCGTCTACAACGCCAAATAACCTCTGAACACATGCCCGGCCGCAGGCCCCTCCTGCGGCCGGATCGCTCAAACCGGAAATACGGCGTCTCGATGCTCTGCGGAGCACCGAGTCGACCGGATTCCCGAACTGAACCGCACCCCGACATTCAACCAATCATGAAACCCAATTTACGCAACCGTTTCGTATCGATCCTGTCACTTTCACTGCTCGTCCTGTTCGGAGGCGCCTGCTCCGAAACCCCGGACAACATTGCCGAAACCATCCGTGGAGAGGCCTTCTCCGCACTCTCGGTAACGGCAAACAACGGTGAGACGGTCCAGGCCGTCGCCATCGACGAGAAAAACTACTCGCTGGCTTTCGATACTGCCGACAAGTTCGACAAATGTTCCATCCGCGTAAGCCTCAATCCCGGCTACACGCTCATCTATCCCGAAAATCCCGAACAATTCGACCTCGGGGCCTCTCCCGTGATCCATTTCAACAACCCCCAGGGACGAATCATTAAATACTGGCTCTCGGTACGCTCCAACTCGCTGCCGCTCGTGGACGCCTCGAAGATCTCGGTCGAAGGCAGCAGCACCTCGGATGACGTGACCCTCTCAAGTGCGACAAAAACCCTGACCGTGAACTACGCGCTCGGCATGGACATGACGGCCATCACCCTCATCTTCGGCGACGGGTCTCTGCTCGACGGGGGTTCCGTAGGCACAGACAACCGCGCAACGTTCGATCTCTCGAAAGGCAAAGACGAAACGCTGCTCGTCGACATGAACGGAAAACAGGTCGCATACACGGTGCAGATCAATTTCGGCCGCGTAATGGCCGCACCCTCGTCCATCGGTATGCGCGACGTGACAACCCAGTTCGTCGAGGAGGGATCCCCCTTCACCGTCTACCAGGCCACCTCGTTGCCCGCCGTACCCATACTCAACGAAGGTCAGCCCGAAGAGCCCGAATTCTGGACGAACGGCAACTACGGAAACAGCCTCGACGCCCAGCTGGCGGCCATGAGTTTCCTCGGAGACTGGGCGTCCAACCGTCCCACGACCGTACTCAACAACCAGTCGCTGACCGTCATATTCGTCGATCCGCAGAAAGTATCCGGCAGCATCAGGGCCGACGACGCCGGCGGTCTCGAAATAGACGGTTCGATGGCCGATTTCGTAATGACCGGCTGCTCGAAGGAGCTGCAGAGCGAGGTGGTATTGGAGGAGCGGATCGTCGATCAGAAAATAAAGACCCTCGGAAAGGGCTATTTCCGGGCTTGCGTGGCATTCGACCGGGAGGGCGGGCTGCATCTGACCGGCGCGGCTCTCGCGCCCGACAACCTCGCGCCAACCGATATCTCGCAATACCGGGAAATGGCCTTCGTAGATCCCCAATACTACGGGCTGCTCACCGATGAAACCATGGCCGAGCACTTCCCGCAAAAGGCGAAATATGCCGATTATACCTCCGCCTGGTCCTTCGATGCGAAATGTTTCGCAACGGCCTATCCCCGGATCATCTGGGACGGAAATGCGCTGAGGTATCAAACCAGCATCGCAAACGACGGATACGGCGACTCGTCCGGGAACGGATCGGCCTGGAACGGAGAACGCACCCGCTGTTTCATCGGTACGACGTTCGACGGAAGAATCGCCTTCGCCGCCTCGAACGGCAAAAGCGGCATGCTGCAGATTGCCTGGCTACTGCAGAAACTGGGCTGGCGATACATGTACTATGTGGGTGGATCGTTCTATGCCGACGACGAATTCCAGCCGACCATCTACCTCTACGGGAATCGGGTCTGCGGAGCGGAATACCAGACCGCCAAATACCTGTTGACCTTCGATGCGAAACAATAACGCTTAACCGAACCGAATCATGAAAAAAATACCCTTCTGTCTGTTGCTCGCACTCTGTGCCGCGTGGGGTCCGATGAGCTCGACGGCTGCGGAAAATACGGCGGGAACAACCGCCGGACAGCAGAGCCGCCGCACCGTCGAATACTCCGGCCGCGTGCTGGACGCACGGACCAACGACCCGCTCGTCGGAGCCACGGTCATCCTCAAAGGTACAACCATCGGAACCAGCACCGACATCAACGGGGAATTCCGGATCGGGGTCCCCGAATCCATCCGCACGGTCGAACTGGAGGTCTCCTATATGGGTTATCGCTCCGAAACGGTTCAATCCGTACAAACCGCAGAGATCGTCATCCGTCTGCAGGAGGATGCGACCTCTCTCGAAGAGGTGCAGGTCATCGCTTACGGGCAGCAGAAAAAGGTCTCCGTGACGGGCGCCATCGCCTCCATTGCCACCAAGGACCTGCTCAAATCCCCGAGCGGAAGCCCCGCCAATGCACTTGCAGGAGCCGTCACCGGCATCTCCTCCGTGCAGATGTCCGGACAGCCCGGAGCCGAGGATCCCTCAATCTATGTCCGTGGAACCGGTTCGCTTTCGAATGCCACGTCGCAGCCGCTGATTCTGGTCGATGGCGTCGAGCGTTCGTTCTTCCAGATGGACCCTCATGAGATCGAAAGCATCACGGTCCTCAAGGATGCCTCCTCGACCGCCGTCTTCGGGGTCCGGGGCGCCAACGGCGTCATTCTCGTAACCACACGACGCGGGGACAAGGGAGCTCCCGAAATCTCGTGGAACTCCTCCTTCGGTCTGACCCAGACCCTGCGCAACCTGACCGGTGTGGGCAGTTACGACTACGCCCGCATCTATTCGGAAATCGAAATGTCGGACACCCCGGGACTCACCGAAGACAAGCTTACCTTTTCGCCCTATGTCATCGAACGGTTCCGAAAGGGTGACGACCCGATCATGTTCCCCGACGTCGACTGGAACGATTACATCTTCAAGAACCTCGCCTGGCAAACCCAGCACAGCGCAACCATCTCCGGAGGTGGTGACCGCGTCCGTTACTTCGTCTCGGGCGGATTCCTCGAACAGGACGGAATGCTCAAGAAGATGTACGAGAACTACGATCCCAACTACAACTACAAACGGTTCAACTACCGTTCGAACATCGACATCGATCTGACCCGAACCACGCTGCTCAAACTCAACGTCGGCGGGAGAACCGGTACAAGACGGGAGCCCGTGACCGATGCCTTGTGGCAGAAAATCATGTGGGCTACGCCCTTCTCAAGTCCCGGATTCGTCGACGGAAAATACATCACCAACACCCACAGCAGCTACATTCCCCTGGCCGAACTTTCAAGTGGTCTGGACTACTACTACAACTGGGGATACCGGAAGGTACGCTCCAATGAGCTGAATCTCGACCTGGCACTCGAACAGGAACTCGATATCATCACCAAGGGGCTCAAGGTCAATGTCAAGGGGGCCTACAACACCAGCCATTCCGTCATCAATCAGTATGGCGTGACGGCCGGCGACAGTGCCTACTCCCCCTACTACCTGGGATCGATCACTCAGCCCGGGATGGACGTCTCGGATCCGGAATTCGACAACACCATCATCTACAAGACCGACGGCGTTACGGGCATGGACGAGCCAATGAGCTACTCCGAACCCGCAACCTCACGCGGCCGGAACTGGTACCTCGAGGCAAGCATCAACTACCAGCGATCGTTCGGCGACCACGACGTCTCGGCGCTGCTGCTCTACAACCAGTCGAAAACCTATTATCCGGCCGAGTACAGCGACATCCCCACTGCCTATGTCGGATACGTCGGCCGGGCAACCTACTCCTACAAGAAACGCTATCTGCTCGATTTCAACATCGGATACAACGGTTCGGAGAATTTCGCTCCCGGGAAACGATACGGCGTATTCCCCGCCGGATCCGTCGGTTGGATCATCTCGGAGGAGAACTTCATGAAGAACCAGCAGGTCGTCGATTTCCTCAAGATCAGGGCATCCTACGGACTGGTCGGAAACGACAAGTACAGCGGGGCCCGCTTCCTCTACCGGCAGGGGCTCTGGTACGGCGAACACTCGATCCGCAACACCGGCGGAAGCTACAGCTTCGGAAGCGAATTCACCGGCATGCAGTACGACGCCGTCGAGGGAACGATCGGCAACGACGAAGTGACCTGGGAAAAGGTCCGCAAACAAAACTACGGCATCGATCTGAAGATGTTCGGTTCGAGACTCTCGCTGACGGCCGACTACTTCTTCGAGCACCGTTACGACATTCTCTCGGCGAGGAATACACTCCCTTCGATCGTGGCCGTCAGCCTGCCGCTGATGAACCTCGGCGTAGTGGACAACAAAGGCTTCGAGATCTCGCTCGGATGGAACGCCAACGCCACCAATCTCAACTGGTGGGTACAGGGCAACGTCTCCTATTCGAAAAACAAGATCATCTACATGGACGAGGTCACGCCGAACTATCCCTGGATGGCGCAGACCGGACGCAGCACAGGGTTGAACTACGGATACCTCTTCGACCGTTTCCTCTCCGAGGAGGATTTCGACGAGGCCGGGAATCTGAAGGTTGACGCCAATGGCAAACCGGTCCTGCCCGTCATGTCGCTGGCAAATCCCCGGCCCGGAGACGCCCTTTTCAAGGATCTCAACGCCGACGGTGTGATCGACGGAAACGACAAGACCTATTTCGGATACAGCGATCGCCCCGATTACGTCTTCGGTCTTCTGGGCGGCATCCGTTGGAAAGGATTCGAGATCTCCATGCAGTGGACGGCCGGACTCCATGCCTCCAGAATGCTCTCGGGAGAGTACCGCGAACCGTTCGGAAGCACGAACTCCCGGGCGCTGCTCAAGTTCCTTGCCGACGACAGCTGGACGCCGCAAAACCCCGACGCACGATTCCCGCGTCTGACCTTCACCAACAAACAACACTACCTCGAGGACTCCGACCTGTGGCTCATGGACGGTTCCTACCTGCGGCTGAAGGTCCTTGACGTGGGCTACACCTTCGAGAAGAACAAATTCTTCAACAAACTGGGTGTCAAGTCTCTGAGAGTCTATTTCAGCGGATATAACATGCTGACGCTCTTCTCCGAGCTGAACGACATGGACATCGATCCCGAGGGTACGACCGGCGGATCATCCATCGATACGTATCCCAACATACGCATCTTCAATTTCGGAGTCAATATCACCTTTTAACTGACCGCTCATGAAAAAATCGATCATAAACCTGTTGTCCTTCGCAATCGCACTGGTGTGCGGAGCCGGTTGTGCCGACCTGAAATTCGGCGACGACTTTCTGGAAAAGACCCCCGGCGTAGACATGACCATCGACTCGATCTTTTCGCGCAAGCTCTACGCCGACCGTGCGCTGACCGGAGCCTATGCCACCATGCGCTCCTGTCTGACACTCGGAAGCAACGAGAACTTCCCCAACGAAAGCGACAATGAATACGGATACAAACCCGCCGCCGACAAACTCGGATGGGACAACCTCGATGCCCTGACCGACATCATCAACAGCCACATGAGCTACGGCGGTGCCGCATCGGTCTACTATTCGGGGACCTACAACGCCGAAACCGAGAACACCAGCACCAGCACCAAAATGGGCTTCAACCCGTGGCAGGATGCCACCTGGTGGGGAATCCGACGCGCCCTGCTCTACATCGAAAACGTCGACCGCGTTCCCGACATGACCCCGGAGGAAAAAGAGCGGGGAAAGGGGGAGGCCTACATGATCATGGCCTGCCATTACCTCGATCTGTTCCGGAATTTCGGCGGAATACCGCTGCTCAAGAGCTCGGTCAACGTCAGCAACCTCGACGGGGTGGACTTCAAGCGGCAAAGCGTCGAAGAGACCCTGAAGTATATCGTCAGCCTCTGTGACGAGGCCGCGAAACGACTTACGTGGACCGTCAACGCCTCCGAGGACGGACGTTTCACGAAAGCCGCGGCCATGGGGCTGAAGATCCGCGCACTGGCTTTTGCGGCAAGCCCCCTCTTCAATGCTCCGGCACCCTACGCCCCGGCACAATCGCCCACGGGCGCCAACGCATCCAAAGTCTCGGCCCAGGATGCCGAAAGGATGATCTGGTGGGGGAACTGCTCGACGGAGCGGTGGAACGATGTGGTGACAGCCTGCAAGGAGTTTTTCGAGGAGAACACCCGAAACGGAAACATTTATGCACTCGTCGACACCGACAACCCCGCCGAGGACTTCTCCAAATGCTATGCGGACCGCAACAACGGCGAGATCCTGATCTCGACAGGCCGGCAGGTTGAAAAATTCTACGATCTTTATCACACCTACTGTTTCGGGCCTTCGGTCGACCCGATCACCGGAAACAAGAGCTGGGGATGGGGCGGCAGCTGCGTGACGCTCAACTATGTCGACCTCTTCCCCTCGAGTACCGGAGAACCGGCCCGTTACAGCGACTGGATCGCACGAAACGGACACAGCGGATCGGAGACAAACACCCCCTTCGTAGACCGAGACCCGAGGCTCTCCGAATCCGTGATGGTCATCGGCGGAAAGACATTCCGGGGGCGGCAACCCGAGATGTGGATCGGAGGCACCGAGCGCGGCGAGAAAAATGCCGGACGCGCCATCTCGGGATTCTGTATCCGCAAATTCTTCTGGGATTTCAATCCCGAGACCTACCACTACAAGGCCGTCTGCTCGCCCTATCTGCGTCTGGCGGAGATCTGCCTCACCTATGCCGAGGCCCTCAACGAAACCGGACAGAGCGAGCAGGCCAAGGAATGGCTCGACAAGACACGTGACCGCGCCGGACTGCCCGCCATTACCGATGCACAGCTCAAACGTCTCCATCCCGATGACGAGTTGGCCCAAGCTCCCGATTACCCGGAATTCCTCGGCGACAAACGCCTGCGCGAGGAGATTCTCGACGAACGGGCCCGCGAATTCTGCTTCGAGGAGGTCCGCTGGTACGATCTGGTGCGCTGGAAGCGAAGCGACATCCTCGAAGAGCCCCTCTACGGCATCACGATCACAGGAAACGCCTCCGCCCTGGAATTCTCCGATCCGCAACCCGAACCCGTCCGCGCCTGGACCAACAATTTCGATCCGAAATGGTACCTGAGCGCATTCCCCTCGGATGAGGTCAACAAGGGATACGGGCTCGTGCAGAACCCCGGTTGGTAGACGATTGTTAAACAGACAAATTTCAAACGATGAAAAAAGCATATTTCGCATTGCTGTTCCTGGTTGCTGCATTCGCCCGGGCCGAAGCACAGGACGTGAAGGTCTGCGTCACCGACCATTGGAACAGGCCGCTGAGCGAAGTCGCGATAACGATAGCCGACGACCGCACGGTCGCCGCACGGACCGACGACCGCGGAGAGGCGGTGATCCAGGCACCCGAGGGCTCCAGGATCACGCTGACACTTTTCAACCGGAAAAGCAAGACCGTCCGTGTCGAAGGTTCCCGACTCAATGTCCAGCTCTCCGAAAACGACCGTCTTCTCGATCTGGGCTATGACGAACGCATCTCGAAATCGGAGAGCACCGCGGCACTGGCTGCCGCCGCATCCGAAGAGATCGAGGCATCAGGGCACCCCTCTCTGATGAACAACCTCTACGGACTGATCCCCGGACTGGGGGTCTACCAGGGCAATAACCTTCCGTGGGACAGCTCGCCGAATCTCTACGTCCGAGGCCAGGGCTCCTTCGGCGGCAACCAGGTGCTGGTCCTCGTCGACGGAATCGAACGCGACATGGCACAAATCAACCCCCAGGAGGTCGAAAGCATCACGGTCCTTAAGGATGCCGCATCGCTCGCCCTCTACGGAAACCGCGGAGCCGACGGCGTGGTGGTCATCACCACCAAACGCGGCGGCGACCACGGTCTGCGAACCCGCATCGATTACAATTTCGGCGTGCAGACCCCGTTCCGCGTCCCGGAAATGGCCGACGGATATGCCTATGCCGGAGCCGTGAACGAGGCCCTTGCAAACGACGGTCTCACACCGCGCTATACCATGCACGACATGAGGCTGATCGCAAACGGAGAGCGTCCGCAACTCTTCCCCGACATCGACTGGAACGCCCTTATCCTCCGCCAGGCCGCATTCACACACAACGTAAACCTCTCCTTCGACGGAAGCAGCAACCATATCCGCTATTTCGTCTATGCGAACTACAACAGCAACCGCGGATTCCTCAACAACACGGAGATGAACGACGGATACTCCACCCAGGTGGGAATGGACGCACTCAAGGTCCGCTCGAACATCGAGGCCCGGCTGACGAAAAGCACCGTGGCGCGCGTCAACCTCATGGGGCGCCTGATGCAGTATCAACAACCCAGCACCGGGACGGATCTGGCCGGTATGTACAATACGCCGGCCTCTGCATTCTATCCCCTGGCTCCGCAGTCCGAGGGCGGAGGCTGGGCCCGCAGCAAACTCTTCGACAACCCTCTGGCACAGCTGGCGGCACGCGGATACAACACGGTGCTGCAACGGACGCTCTTCGCCGACCTGACGATCGATCAGGATCTCTCGATGCTTACCCCCGGGCTTTCGCTGCAGGTGCGCGTGGCCTACGACAATTCGGCCGACATCACCGATTCGAGGAGCTGCAACTACGGCTACAAGGAGGTCGCCCCGACAACCGACTCCTACGGAAATGTCGAGAAGATCTCCTATACGGCCTACGGCAACGACAGCAACATCTCGTTCAACAGCTGGCTCTCGGCGGCCATGAACCGTACGTCCGTATGGGCAAAGGTGCTCTACGACCGCTCCTTCGGCCGGCACGGCATCTCGGCGCGTCTGATCTTCAATGAGAACCGTTCGGACTACCGCGGCGCAAACAATTCCTACATGTATCGGGACGGAATCGCCTCGGTGGCATACAACTATGACTCCCGCTATCTGGTACAGGCCGTCGTGACATACGGAGGCGCCAGCCAGATGCCCTCGGGCGACAAATACAGGATCTATCCCGCCGTATCGGCCGCATGGATCGCATCCCGGGAATCGTTTCTGCGCAACGTCGAACAGCTCGACCTGCTCAAGTTGCGCGCATCGTTCGGCGTAACCGGAATGAGTGCACGACTCTCCTACGACATGGACAAGCAGTTCAACGGAGCCGGGAATTCATACATCTTCGTCGGATCCGTTTCCCAGTACGGTACGGCCCAGGGAGCCCTTCCCTCCACCGGAATCGAGCCCGAACGGGAATACCGAAGCAACATCGGTCTCGAACTCGGACTGTTCAAAAGCCTGACCTTCGATGCCGACCTCTTCTACAACGAACGGCACAATATCCGTGTCTCGTCCGACGCCACCCTCTCCGGGGTGTTGGGAATCGGAGCCCCCGACGTCTTCACCGGAAAGGTCCGCAACTACGGATGGGAACTCGCCCTGGGGTGGCGCAAACAATCCGGCGACTTCGGATACGGCATCCGCGGACAGGTATCCTACGCCAAGAATGAGATTCTTCAGAAGGAGGAGGGATACAAGCCCCACTGGTATATGTATGCCAGGAACAATGCAATCGACCGTTTCTACGGGCTGATGGCCGAAGGGCTCTATCAGACGGAGGATTTCAATCCGGACGGTTCGCTGCGCGCCGGACTTCCCGTCTCGACCTATCAGAGCCACGTACAACCCGGCGACGTGAAGTACTTCGACCTGAACGGTGACGGAAAAATCGACGCAAACGACTGCGCCTACCAGCTCTATGCCCCCCTGCCGCAACTCTACTACGGCATAAACATCGAACTGAAATGGCGTGGCCTGGGGCTGAGCGCCTACTTCCAGGGGACCGGGCGGTCGACGGTCGCCACCACGCTGGCGAGCATCTACCAACCGCTCTACGGCAACGACAAAAACGTCTCGGAGCACTATCTGGAGGACCGTTGGTCGACCTACAACCCCCAGGGACGCTATCCGCGGCTGACAACACTCTCCAATGCCAACAACTTCGCCGCGAGCTCTCTCTGGACCGAACGCGGGGACTTCTTCAAGCTCAGAACACTCTGCCTGTACTACAAGCTGCCACGGCATCTCGCAACGAAAATCCGGATGCGCGAATGCAGTCTCTATGTCAAGGGCATGAATCTCTTCTCGGCCGATCACGTCGGAATTCTCGATCCCGAGTACATCAGCACCGGATACCCCTCCGCTCGCAGCTACCAGGTCGGCCTCAACCTCATCTTCTAACACTTCCCGTACGATGAAAAAATCCATTGCAATCCTCCTCGCTGCCCCGTTGCTGCTGGCTTCGTGCAGCGATTTCCTGGAGCTCAACGAATCGGAATACCACACCGTCAAATACCAGTTCTCGACCTTCAGCCGGGTGAAACAGAGCGCCACAAACGTATACGGATATGTGCGCGACGGGCTGGCCGACGTCGAAGAGACGATGCTCGATGCCGCTACCGACGATGCCGTCTATGTCTGGGAAACAAACAACATCAAACGTTTCTATGACGGCAGCTGGTCCCCCGTGAACCTCATCGACGACCGTTGGGACGAGCTCTACGCGGCCATTGCCGCCGCGAACTACTTCCTGGAGAACTGTCCCGAAGATTTCCCCGAGGCCAAATACCAGGACAACTACGCCGAGGATCTCAAGCAGCTGAAAAACTATCCGTTCGAGATCCGGGCCCTGAGAGCCTATTTCCATTTCGAACTGCTCAAACGCTACCGCTCGATCGTCATTGCCAACCGTTCCTTCACCAAAGAGGAGGTCAACACGCTCGAACCGGCAACCTACGACAGGACCGTCGAATGGATCGTCGACGAATGCGACGCCATCATTCCCTCGCTGCCCGTGACCTATTCGGGATCCTATTACGGCGAAGTGGGACGTGTGACCCGCGGAATGGCACAGGCCCTCAAGGCCCGGGTGCTGCTCTACGCGGCCAGTCCCCTGAACAATCCGACAGGAGACCGGACCCGGTATCTGAGAGCGGCTGCTGCTGCCAAAGAGATCATCGACAGCGGCGTCTATTCGCTCATCGACGAACAGACCACGAACAACGCATCCGCAAAAGGGTTGATCTTCGGGAAACTCTGTCCGCTGAGCTCAACCTTCGAAGCCGCCAATTTCCCGATCGGATACGAAGGCGGGAACACCGGAATATGTCCCTCACAGAACCTGGCCGAAGCGTTTGACATGCGCAACGGAACGGTCTTCAACCGAAACGACGAGGGACACTGGCGCAACCTGCTTAACGCCTCGATGCGTGATCCCCGCTTTGCAAAGACCCTGCTCTACAACGGAGCCCTGTTCAAGGATCAGTACATCCAGTCCTATACCGGAGGACGCAACGGACTCCCCCTCGACGGGGCCTCCGTCACCTCGTACTACCTCTACAAGCACATCCAGGAGGAGACCAGTTTCGTAGCCGGCAGCGAGACCTATTTCCAGCACGTGTACCCGCTGTTCCGCTACGCCGAAGTCGTACTGAACTACGCCGAAGCGCTGGGAGCCGCCACGCAGAACGCCGCCTTCACCGGAACGCTCGATGTCGACGGTGTGGACGTCGCGTTCGACCTCTCGCCGCTGGAGGCGCTGAACCAGGTAAGAACCCGTTACGGAATGCCCGCAATCGCCTCGGTAGTCAATTACGACAGTTTCGAAACACGGCTGCGCAACGAACGTCGTGTGGAACTGGCCTTTGAGGGGCATCGTTTCTGGGACATCCGCAGGTGGAAGATCGGCCCGCAGACCACACGTCTCTACGGATTGGAGATCACGAATGCGAACGGCTCGATCTCCTATACCCGCAAGCTGGTACAGGAACGCATCTGGGACGACAAGATGTATTACTATCCCCTCTCCGAGGCCGAGCTGTACAACAACCGGAATCTGATACAGAACGAAGGTTGGAATTAATGACAAAACCATAATCATCCATGCCATGAAAACGATTTTGGCGACATTAGCCTTTATGAACACGCTCTTCTTCATGTCGACAGCCTGTTCGCAAGACAACACCGAATACTTCATACCCGCATTCGAATCCCAGGAAGGATATGCCCCCGATGAGATCCGGAGCTGGCCCCACGCCGTATTCAGTTTCAACGATCGGAACTGCACCGACGTGCAAATGGCCGAATCCAGACAGGGGATCGGGCAAATCGCCTCAAGCGGTTACCGGACGACCATCCTGGCCTGCAGTTCCATGGAAAACATCGACTTTTCGTCGTCACAGCCCGGAGAAAACCCATACGAATATATTCTCCGCATCCAGGATATGGATGCCGACATACCCCAGGTGTGGATGCAATGCACCTCTCTGAGCGAAGCAGGGAAGGCCATCACGCTCACACCGCTGACATCGGCACTGAAGATCCGGATGATCGACGCTCCCGACAACCTGGAATCGGTGGAGCTCGTCCTGCCCGAGATGAACGATGCCCTCTATCTGTTCACCGGTGTGACCGAACCGCTCGGCAAGGCGAAAAGCAAGACCGTACACCTCGGCGCCGCGGATACCGAAAAAACGCTTTATCTGTTCCCGATGCACGCATCCGGTTCATGGAGCCTGAACTTCACGATCGAGATCGACAACGCGGAATATCCCGGCACGCTCGTGATTCCGAACGGAATCGGGGCCGGAGAGGCGCTGGAGGTGGATTTCGACTTCTCGAAGCTCGCAACGGGCAGTTACGAGGTCTCCTACCGGGAGGCTCCATACGGCGACGCCCCTGCGCTGCTGGCCTCCAACACGTTCGAAAACGCAAAATACGACGACACCTTCAAGGACAAGAACCCGTATTACAACGTCTACGTGCTGCAGGGTTCGATCTGGAAATCCGTAGAGGTGCACAATGCCCTCTGCTCCAACGCCCCGCTCTATCACGAACAGATCTGGAACGACTGGAACAACTCCAAAGGGCTGCGCGACATCATGTGCTACACGCTCTTCATGGATGATTTCAACGGGCCCGTGCGGGTTCGCGTCGAGAAACGGGAAGGTTTCTCGCAGGCTCAGGTACGCCCCTCCACCTGGAACATCCCGACCGAGCTTGTGGCTGAAAACACCATCGAATTCACCCTCCCGAGTTGGGAGCGCCGCAAGGTATCCGTCGAATTCGACGGGGACCGCTACCACAACCTCTTCATCCTCCCCAACCGTCCGGATCCGAACCGGGAGATCTATGCGGACGGTACCGCAGACCGTTATTTCAAAAACAACGTCTACTACTTCGGCGGCGGCAAGGAGTACACCCTGGCCGAAAACGACCCCATCAAGCTCACCTCCGGGCAGACGCTCTACATCGACGAGGGTACGACCGTCTACGGCCGTGTGGAGGCCCGGGGCAGCAACATCACCATCGCCGGTCGTGGCACGCTCTCCGGAGCCAAGCTCGAACATAAGGGATCCCAGTATTCCGAAGGAAACATTCTGGTTGACGTCCTCAACAACAACGGATCCAACAACTGCTCCGGGCTTCGTATCGAGGGAATCACGATGATCGATACCCCGAACTGGTGTCTGCGCATCTTCAACACCGACGACGTGACCATCGACAACATCAACATGATCCACTGGATCCTCAACGGTGACGGCATCGACATCTGCACCGGGAAGCGGATTTCCATCACGGACTGCATGCTGCGCACATACGACGACTGCATCACGCTCAAGGTCCGCCACAACGCCAAACCCATCGGTCCGATCGAGGATGTGACGATCGAGCGCTGTCTGGTATGGACCGAACTGGCCCGCGGCATCGTCGTGGGGCCCGAATGCGGCGACATGACCTCGCTCTCCTACCAGACCGGCGGCATCTCCGACGTAACCGTCTCCAACTGCGTGGTGCTGGAGGCCTCGCGGGCCAATGACGAGAATTTCGAGAATGCGGGACTTGCCGTCATGGCGGAATCCGCCGGATCGAATGCGCCGGGAGTACCCGGTCCCATCGACAATATTCTGTTCGAGAACTGCGTGATCGACAACATCCACGTCTCCGGCAGGCCCATCACCATCACGGCCCGCACACACGAAGACGGAACATGCACCATCTCGGACATCACCTTCCGCAACGTCGAGATCATCTCCCAGAACGGATGCCGCGTATCGGGTATCGATCCGCAAGGAAACACCTTCCGGAACCTGACCTTCGAAAACTGCCTCTACAACGGACTGAAAATATCTTCGCTCGATCCGGCCATCCTCACGTGTACGGGTATCGACAACGTAACCGGACTGAAATTCCAATAACGAACCCATAAAATGCCGATGTCGGGGGGGGGTGAATCCCCGGCATCGACAACCAACAAACCAGACAAACAGATGATACGATTTCAGAAACTGATTTTACCGATCCTGGCCGGCCTGCTGTCAGCATGCGGACAACCGCAATGCGTCATAACGCCCCGGCCCGAACACTTCGAACGCAAATGCGGATACTTTCCGTGCGACAGCGCCCGCGTTGCGGAAGGGGAGATCCCCGGACTCATCCGGACGATCGACACCGCGGCCGAAGGCCTTCGTGCCGAAGGGTACAGGTTACTCGTGACCCGGAAGGGCATCAGCCTTACGGCACGTGACTCCGCCGGGCTGTTCTACGGAGAGCAGTCCCTGCGCCAGTTGGCCTCCGCAAAGGGAATCCCCTGCGTGGAGATCACGGACAATCCCCGTTTTGCATACCGGGGCATGCACCTCGACGTCTCCCGACACTTCTTTCCCAAGGAGCAGGTCTTCAAGATCCTCGACGAGATGGCCCGCTACAAGCTCAACAAGTTCCATTTCCATCTGACCGACAACGGAGGCTGGCGCATTCAAATCGACAAATATCCCCTTCTGACCCGGCTCGGATCCCACAGAATGGAGATCGACTGGCTCAAATGGTGGGACTTCGGAGACAAGCACTATGTTCCGGAGGGAACCCCCGGCGCATACGGCGGTTATTTCACCAAGGAGGAGATCCGTCAGATCGTAGCCTACGCCGCAGAAAGGCACATCGAGGTGATTCCCGAAATCGAGTTCCCGGCGCACTCCGACGAGGTGTTCGTGGGATATCCCGAACTCTGCTGCACGGGGAAACCCTACACAACCGGAGAGTTCTGCGTAGGGAATCCGGCCACGCTGCAGTTCGCCAAGGACGTTCTGACCGAGATCATGGAGCTCTTCCCCTCGAAGTACATCCACATCGGAGGTGATGAAGCCCGCAAGATCGCGTGGAAAAGTTGTCCGAAGTGTCAGCGACTGGCCCGTGAGGTCGGCGGACTGGAAGCCGTGCAATGCTATCTGGTGGAGTCGCTCGAACAGTTTCTCGTCGAACACGGCCGCGCCATGATGGGATGGGACGAGATTCTGAAGAACAACCTGCGATCCTCCTCCGTTCCCATCTCCTACCGCGGACAGCGGGGTGGCATCGAGGGGGCGAACCGGGGACTCAACGTCGTCATGTCGCCCGGCGAGATGATCTACTTCGACTGGTACCAGGCGGATCCCTACACACAGCCCCGCGCCATGAGCGGATACACCCCGATCAAAAAGGCATACAGCTTCTATCCCGTTCCCGACACCCCCGAAAAGGCCGCCTCAAACGAGTCGTTCATCAAAGGGGAGTACGTGGACCCCGGCTCGGTGGAATACATCTATAACGGCGCCTCGAAATACGTGCTCGGAGTACAGGGATGCATGTGGACCGAATTCGTGGACACGAAGGAGCATCTGGAGTACATGATGTTCCCGAGAATGCTGGCGGTCGCCGAGATCGCCTGGACCCCCCAGTCGCTTCGTGACTGGCACGATTTCCGCCGCCGGGTCAATCAGGAGATTCCCCGGCTCCGCGCCCGAGGCATCAACGCCTTCCAGTTGAGCAACGACGTGGAAATCTCCGTGACCCGACTTCCCGACGGCAAAAAAGCCCTCGTAACGCTGGATACGGAGAAATATCCCCTCGAGGTCCGCTTCACGCTCGACGGAACGGACCCGACCCCGGAATCTCCGCTCTACCGGAAACCTTTCAAGGTGAAAATCGGAACGACCGTCAGTGCCGCCAGCTTCGACGCGACACGCAATCCCGGCAACATCGCCCGCGTGGACGTAAACGGACATCACGACATCCAAAACTATTACCCGTACCTCGAAACCCCCGAAATCCATGCTTCGATCGAACCGTAAATCCACCACACGACGCCGAATCGCCCTGTTTGCAGGGATTTTGCTGCCCCTCTGCGGCCTGGCCGGCACACCCCGGCTGGGCACCGATCCGCTGCACCGCGTGATGAAAGCCCTGTCTCTCGAAGAGAAGGCCGCACTGCTCGTGGGTGCCTCCATGGAGGATTACAGCGGAGAGGGTTCCGTTGCCGGACGGACTCTGCGCCACATCGCAGGATCGGCGGGAACGACCGTACCCCTGCCGCAATACGGAATTCCGCCCACCGTAATGGCCGACGGGCCCGCCGGACTGCGGATCGATCCGCATCGTGCGAACGACCCGGCGACCTACTATTGCACGGCCTTCCCCGTAGGAACCATGATCGCATCGACATGGAATACGGAGCTGATCGAGCAGGTCGGCGCGGCCATCGGAAACGAGGTACTGGCATACGGCTGCGACGTCATTCTCGGTCCGGGCATGAACATCCAGCGGCACCCGCTCTGCGGCCGCAACTTCGAGTATTACTCCGAAGATCCGCTGTTGAGCGGTAAATGCGGCGCAGCCATGGTCCGCGGCATCCAGTCCCAGGGGGTGGGAACCTCCGTCAAGCATTTCGTCGCGAACAACCAGGAGGGACTCCGTCTACAGAATGACGCCCGGGTTTCACAACGCGCCCTGCGCGAAATCTATCTCCGGGGCTTCGAAATCGCCGTCCGCGAAGGAAAACCCTGGACGGTCATGTCCTCCTACAACCGCCTCAACGGCCCCTATACCCAGGAAAACCGGGAACTGCTGACCACGGTTCTCCGCGAGGAATGGGGTTACGACGGAATCGTCGTCACGGACTGGATCGGGAAACGCAACACCGTGGCCCAGGTACAGGCCGGGAACGATCTGATGATGCCCGGCGAGGCCGCCCAGGCCCGCGAAATCGTCCAGGCCGTGCAGGACGGGACGCTCGCGGAAGAGGAGGTCGACCGTTGCGTCCGCCGTATTCTCGAGTACGTCATGCGGACACCCCGATTCCGGGGACACGTTCCCTCGAACCGTCCCGATTTCGAACGGAATGCCGCCATCGCCCGGCGTGCCGCAGCGGAGGGCATGGTCCTCCTGCGCAACGAAAACAATACCCTACCCTTGCCGCAAGGAGGTCGAATCGCCCTGTTCGGAGTCAACGCATATGATTACATCGCCTGCGGCACCGGAGCCGGATACGTCTACTCCTCCTACAAGGTCGACCTGAACCAGGGGCTCGAAAACGGCGGATTCATCCTGGACTCCGTAGCCGATGATCTCTACCGCAAATATGTCTCCTTCGGAGAGGCTCTCTACGCCGAACAGAACGAACGGCTCGTCCTCGGCAACAGGTTCTACACGCCGGAGAGCCCGCTGACGCCCGAATTCATTGCGGCACGTGCCGCGGCAAACGACATCGCCGTAGTCTCCTTCGGGCGTCTGGCCGGAGAGGGGAACGATCGTCCGACAGCGGATTTCTACCTCTCGGAGGCCGAACGCACGCTTCTGGAACGGGTCTGCGAGGCTTTCCATGCCGAGAACAAGCGCGTTGTCGTCGTACTCAACATCGGCGGGGTTGTCGAAACCGCCTCGTGGCGGGAGCTCCCGGATGCGATTCTCGTCAGCTGGCAGGGCGGACAGGAGGCCGGGAATGCCACGGTCGACGTGCTGAGCGGGAAAGTCACCCCTTCGGGACGTCTGCCCATGACCTTCCCGATGGATTACACGGACCACCCTTCCACGCGGAATTTTCCGCTGAACTATCGCTCCCATCGCGGAGACTGGGCGGACGATGCCCCGGAGCGCAAAATCCGCAACCTCGGATACACCCTCTACGAGGAGGACATTTGGGTCGGATACCGCCACTTCAGCACTCGGGCTCCGGAACGAGTCGCCTATCCGTTCGGATACGGGTTGAGTTACACGACCTTCTCGTGGGATGACGCCGCCATACGACACAACGGAAAGAGGTGTCAGGTTACGCTGCGCGTCACCAATACGGGCACACGACCCGGCAAGGAGGTCGTAGAGCTCTACACGGCAGCCCCCGAAGGCGGAGTGGTCAAACCCGTACGGGAGCTGAGAGCCTTTGCCAAGAGCCGCGAACTGCAGCCCGGAGAGTCGCAAACCGTCACGCTGGAGTTTGCAATCGATGATCTGGCATCCTTCGACGAGGAGGCCTCGGCGTTCGTCACGCAGGCCGGGGAACACACCGTGGAACTGGCCCGCTCGGCGGATGACATTCTGCTGCGGCTGCCCCTTACGGTCCGAGCCAAAACGAGACCCGTACACCGGGTGCTCCAGCCTCGGGAGCCGATCGTCGGAAGCGATCAAACGTCCAGGCAGTAATTCCCAGAATCGATTCCCTTCGCAGAGGGCAAAAATCAAAACTTATGAACAGAAAAACTTGGTTCCTCACGTTGTTGCTGGTGCTCTCCGGAGCGCTGTACAACTGCTCCGAGGCCGAAAACAGCACGGAGGAGACATCCGGGATTTCCGGAGGCATCGATAACAACGGAGGGGATACAGGAGCGATCGAAGAAGCGATCGTACCCTGGGACACCGAGATTCCCTATGCAGCCTGGGGGAAACCCGATACGCTGGCCTGCTATCCGATCGGTCCCGGAGTCGATTACATCGCCATCAACTACGAGAAGGCCCCGCTTCGAGTCTTCGTCACACGGGTCGATCTGACCAATCCGGAGAACGACATCGAACATTTTCAACTCGACATTCCCTCCACGGGATATGCGGTCTCGAAACAGTGCGAACTCAACTGGGATCTCTACGGGAAACGGGTCGTCTCCGCCGCCAACCACGATTTCTTCTACGGTTCGGCCGGAGGCTATGTCCCCATGGGCAGCAACGTGCGGAACGGACAGGTGACTCACGCCAATTACCTCAACACGTCGAAAGGCAACATTCAGGTCCTGGCCTTCGACCAGGAGAAACATCCGAAGGTGTTCCATGCCACGCTGAAAATGCGGGTGTTCTTCGAAAACGGCAAAAGCCTGCCTCTGGATCGCACCAATCTGAAATGGTATACGGGAAACACGATCCCCGCGGATGAGCTCGACAAGATCGAGGCCGTCTTCTTCAATGCCCATTACGATTATCCCGCATACGAGAATACGACCAACCTCGACGGTACGTTCGTGGAGGTGAGGCCGCTCGAGGAGTTTACGACGAACAACGCCGACGGCACCCGGTGTGAGATCCTGCGCATCGCCGATGAAAAGATCCCCATGACGGGCATCTCCACGGAGGAGAGCTTGCAGGAGCGCAAAAACTACATGCTGGTATTCCGGGGTTCGAAACAGACGGATTTCAAATCCTACGGCATACAGGTCGGGGAGGAGGTTCGGATCCGCAACTACTACGACTTCTCCGATGCGGACTGCTGGGGCGAGGCCCCGGAGAACGTCCGACAGGCATTCGAGGCATATCCTGCAATCCTCAGGGACGGGCAATATTACAGCGAGTCCAACTGGTGTGTGGACCACCTGACGCAGCAACAGCCCCGTACGGCCGCCGGGATCTCGAAAGACGAAAAGACGTTCTACCTGGTAGCCGTCGACGGACGCTCGCAGAGCAGCCGCGGCGTGAACACCGAAGAACTGGCCGGATTCTTCCGATCGTTCGGGTGCGATTTTGCCGTGAACTTCGACGGCGGAGGATCCACGGAGATGGTGATCCGGGAAGGCCTCGACAAGGATGACTTCAGGATCGTCAACACCCCTTCGGACGGAAAGGAGCGCAGCGTAATGAACACCATACAGGTCATCTCGAAGGTCGAGGCCGACACCCGAATCGCCGGCTACACCTTTCTCAGACCGTCGCTGGAGGTTCCGGAGAATACAAAGACCGCCCTTCCGGAGATTCTTGCCGTGAACCGCCACGGCGAAATATTGAATCGCAACGTTCCGAAGAGCAATTTTACCTGGCGATGCGTACCGGAAGGCTTCGCCTCGATCCAACAGGGAGAGATCACGACCTCCGGAATCGCGGAGTACGGATACCTGTATGCTGAAAAAGCGGGATATGCATCCTTCCGGCTCAAAATAAAATCGATCCGCTGACGTTTTAATAAGAAGGGGCGCAAGCAACCTTCCTGACCCTGCGGACAATCATCCACGTCAAACCGTTGAAAACATGAAGAAACTACTTTACCTGCTGACCTGCACGCTGGGCTGGAGCGCCTGCTCCAGCGTACAGATCACCCCGGCCATTCCATCCGATCCGAAGATCGAGGCCCGGGTCGAGAAGATCCTCAAGGAGCTGACCCTCGAAGAGAAAATCGGCCAGATGTGCCAACTCACGGTCGGAATGGTCACGGACAGCAGCGACCCCGAGAACCCCTTCATCAGCGACGCCCTGCTCGACACGGTGATCGGACACTACAAGGTGGGCTCGATCCTCAACATCCCCTTCGGTGTCGGGCAACCTCCCGAGGTGTGGCTGAAGGTGATCAACAAGATCCAGCAACGCTCGCTCGACGAACTGGGAATCCCCTGCATCTACGGCGCCGACCAGATCCACGGAGCCTCCTATACGGTCGGAGCGACCTTTTTCCCGCAGAACATCAACATGGCCGCAGCTTTGAACGACGAGCTGATGT
Source organism: uncultured Alistipes sp. (assembly GCA_944321195.1). Lineage (GTDB taxonomy): Bacteria > Bacteroidota > Bacteroidia > Bacteroidales > Rikenellaceae > Alistipes. Next base: position 7,190 of record CALUKL010000069.1, on the reverse strand, counting down.
ACCGTGCTTCGGAGATCTCCGCCTACGAGACCCGGGCATGCGGCATCACCTGGAACTTCGCACCGGTCATGGACCTGGGGCGCGATCCCCGTTGGTCGCGCATGTGGGAGAGCTACGGCGAGGACGTATACATAAACTCCCGCCTCGCTGCCGCATCCGTACGGGGATTCCAGGGTGAGGATCCCAACCACATCGGATCACAACGGGTGGCAGCCTGCATCAAACACTTCATGGCTTACGGCGTGCCGGTCTCGGGAAAGGACAGAACCCCTTCGTCCGTGACCCGGAATGCCCTGCGCGAGAAGTATTTTCTGCCCTTCCTGGAATGCATCCGCGCCGGAGCTCTCTCGCTGATGGTCAACTCCTCCAACAACGACGGCATGCCGTTCCACGCCGACCGTGAGCTGCTCACGGAATGGGTCAAGGAACAACTCGCCTGGGACGGCGTCATCGTCACGGACTGGAACGACATCTACAACCTCTACGAACGGGATCGCATCGCATCCAGCCGCAAGGATGCCGTGCGCATCGCCATCAATGCCGGCATCGACATGGCAATGGTCCCCTCCGACTGGAAATTCTGCGACTATCTGCGCGAACTGGTCGAAGAGGGTGCGGTCAGCATGGACCGCATCGACGATGCCGTACGCCGCGTCCTGCGCATGAAGATGCGTCTGGGGCTTTTCGAGCATCCGTTCCCGGAGGTTGCCGAGTTCGACCGGTTCGCCTGCCAGGAGTTTGCCGACGTTGCCCTGCAGGCCGCAGAAGAGTCGCAGGTGCTCCTCAAAAACGAGGGCGGGCTGCTGCCCCTCGACCCCTCGGCACGCATCCTGCTCACAGGTCCCAATGCCAACGCCATGCGGTGCCTCAACGGAGGATGGTCCTACTCCTGGCAGGGCGAGCGCTGCGACGAATTCGCCGGAGCCTATCATACGATCTACGAAGCACTGAAAAACAAGTTCCGGCACGTCACCTGGATCCCCGGTGTGGAGTATGGATCCCCGGACGAAGAGTGGCAGACCGAACGTGTGACGGGGATCGACAAGGCGGTGGCTGCCGCCCGCAATGCCGATGTCATCATTGCCTGCATCGGTGAAAACTCCTATTGCGAGACCCCCGGGAACATGAACGATCTGAATCTGTCCCGGAACCAGCAGGAACTGGTACGGGCCTTGGCCGCAACCGGGAAGCCGCTGGTGCTGGTGCTCAACGAGGGACGTCCGCGTCTGATCCGCGAGATCGAACCGCTGGCCCGCGCCGTGGTCGACATTCTCCTGCCTGGTAATTACGGCGGCGACGCCCTGGCCAATCTGCTGGTCGGAGAGGCAAACTTCAGCGGACGACTGCCATTCACCTATCCCCGCTGGCCCGACGCTCTGGCCACCTACGATTACAAGCCCTGTCAGCAGATGGGGCCGATGGCCGGAGAGTACAACTACGACGCCGTGATGGATGTGCAATGGCCGTTCGGACACGGTTTGAGCTACACGACCTTCTCCTATGCCAACCTGCGGGCGGAACACACGGAGTTCCAGGACGGGGACACGCTCACCTTCTCGGTCGACGTGACCAATACGGGCAACCGCGCCGGGAAAGAGTCCGTGCTGCTGTGGTCGAGCGACCTGGTGGCAAGTCTCACCCCCGATGTCATCCGGCTGCGCAACTTCGAGAAGATCCTCCTCGAACCGGGACAGACCCGCACGGTAACACTCTCGATTCCGGCCTCGGATCTTGCGTTCGTGGGCTTCGACGGCCGTTGGCGGCTCGAAGAGGGCGACTTCCGGATCCGCATGGGCACGGAGACTCTCTCGATCCGGTGCACGGAAACACACGTCTACGACACACCCAATATCCGATAAAAAAATCAGTCCATGAAGAAACTGCTTTTATCCGGCGTCGCCCTGGTCGCGGCGCTGACGGTTCTCGGATCCGAGAATTCCCCAGCCATTGTGCCCGTTCCGCAGCAGGTCATCTGCCATCCGGAACGTTCGCTCGATCTCTCAACCGCCACCCGCATCTCGGTTCCGGATGCGGACAAGGAGCTGGAAGAGGTGGCGGAACGTGCCGCGCAGACCTTTGCCCGGGAATACGGGCTTGCATGGAAAGTCGACAGAAAAGGCTCCGACGGAATCCAGCTCAAGCTCGATCCAACGCTTGACAAGGAGGCCTATCGTCTCGAAATCGCTCCGACAGGAGTTCGCGTGCAGGGCGGATCTCCGGCCGGCGTTTTCTACGGCATGCAAACCCTGCGGCAGCTCATCGGCCAGTACGGCTCTTCGCTCCCGGAGATTCGGATCGAGGATGCTCCAGCGTTCGGGTACCGCGGGGCAATGCTCGACTGCGGACGCCATTTCTTCCCGGTGGAGGAGGTCAAGGCCTTCCTCGACATCCTGGCGCTGCACAAAATCAACCGCTTCCACTGGCATCTGACCGAGGATCAGGGATGGCGTATCGAGATCAAACGTTATCCCGAGCTGACAAAGATCGGCTCGCGACGTGCCGAAACGGTTCTCGGGCAGAATACGGAGATCTATGACGGTGTACCCTACGAGGGATACTACACCCAGCAGGAGATCCGAGAAGTGGTGGCCTATGCCGCCGAACGCTTCATCGAGGTGATTCCCGAGATCGAGATGCCGGGGCACGCTTCGGCGGCTCTCGCAACCTACCCGTGGCTGGGATGCACCGGAGACGGATACAAGGTACAGACCCGCTGGGGCGTCTTCCCCGAGGTCTTCTGCGCCGGGAAAGAGTCGACCTTCGAGTTTCTGGAGAACGTCCTCGCGGAGGTCATCGAACTCTTCCCTTCGAAGTATATCCATGTCGGAGGCGACGAGTGTCCGAAGGCAAGCTGGGAAGTATGCCCGGCCTGCCAGCAACGGATCCACGACGAACAGTTGAAAGATGAACACGAACTGCAGAGTTATTTCATCCTGCGGATGGAAAAATGGCTCAACGAACACGGCCGCAACCTGATCGGATGGGACGAGATTCTCGAGGGCGGAATCTCGCAGAGTGCCACGATCATGTCCTGGCGCGGCTCTGCGGGCGGCATTGCGGCGGCCCGGGCCGGAAACAAGGTCATCATGACTCCCAACACGCACTGCTACCTCGACTACTACCAGACAAAGGATCCCCAGCGTCTCGAGCCCTGGGGCATCGGCGGATACATCCCGGTGAACAAATCCTACGCACTGGACCCCTACGACCAGCTGACCGAAGCGCAACGCCCCTACATCCTCGGTGTACAGGGGAATACCTGGACCGAATACATCGGCTCCTTCGCACACGTACAGCACATGGCGCTGCCGCGGCTGGCGGCCCTCGCCGAAGTGGGTTGGTCCTACGGTCGGCAGGATCTTGCCGACTTCCGGCGGCGCATGGAGGTTCTGCGCGGTCTTTACGACCGCCTGGGATGGCATTATGCACCCTATTTCTTTGACGGAACCGATGAATAGCAGCCTCTTCCTCACGCTTTTCCGCCGAGGGGCGGTGCTGTCGGCAGCGATGCTGTGCCTCGGCGTGTGCCCGGCGGCGGAGAGCCCCATTCGTATCCACACCGACCTGACGGATCTCCTCCTCAAGGTCGACGAACAAGGGAGACTCTGTCAAAGCTATTTCGGTCCGGCGCTGCAGAATGAACAGGAGCTGGCGATGCTCCCTCCGGGCAACGAGGCCTTCGCAACTCACGGCCCGGGGAATCAGTTCGCACCCGCCCTGCAAATGACCCACCCCGATGGGAACACCTCCCTGCAACTCGTCTACGAGAAGCACCAAACCTGCAGGCTCGACGAGGGGATCACCCAAACCACCGTCTCGCTGCGTGACAGGGCCTATCCGGTCGAGGTGAAGCTGATCCTTACGGCCTTCGAGCGCGAAAACGTGATCAAAAGCCGGACTGAGATCCTGCACGACGAACGGGGAAGTGTCACGCTGCACGCATACGCCTCGTCGATGCTCCGTCTGCAGGCCGGGAGCTACCATCTCACCGAATTCTCCGGAGACTGGGCCCGAGAGGCCAACCTCACCGAGGCCCGGTTGACCTTTGGCAAGAAGATCCTCGACTCCCCGCTCGGGACACGTGCCAACATGTTCTGTTCGCCGATGTTTGCCGTGGCGCTCGATACTCCGGTCTCCGAAACCAACGGAACGGTGCTCCTCGGGACGCTGGCCTGGAGCGGCAACTTCCGTTTCACCTTCGAGGTGGACCAGAACAACGAATTGCGAATCCTCGCAGGGATCAACCCCTTTGCATCCGAATATCCCCTGTCGCCGAAAAAGGTGTTCCGGACCCCTGAATTCATCTTCACGCTCAGCACCCGGGGGATCGGAGAGGCGAGCCGGAGTCTGCACGACTGGGCCCGCCGCCACCAGCTCAAGGAGGGTGAGCAGGGTCGGATGACCCTGCTCAACAACTGGGAGGCGACCTTTTTCGATTTCGACGAAGAGAGGCTCTGCGCCATCATGGACGACGCCCGGGAGATCGGCGTGGAGATGTTCCTGCTCGACGACGGATGGTTCGGGAACAAGCACCCCCGGCACGACGACACGCAGGGTCTCGGAGACTGGATCGAGAACCGCGAGAAACTCCCCGGCGGAATCCCCGCACTCACCCGGGCCGCAAAAAAACGGGGAATACGTTTCGGATTGTGGATAGAGCCCGAAATGGTGAATCCCCGCAGCCTCCTCTACGAAAAACATCCGGACTGGATACTCCGATATCCCAACCGCGAAGCGTGTTATTTCCGGAATCAGCTCGTTCTGGACCTCACAAATCCCGAAGTGCAGGAGTTCGTATTCGGCACCGTGGACCGGCTTATGTCGGAGAATCCCGACATCGCCTACTTCAAGTGGGACTGCAACAGCCCGATCATGAATGCCCATTCCCCCTACCTGGGATCCGAACAGTCTCGGCTCTGGGTCGATTATGTCAAGGGGTTCTACGCGGTACTGGAACGCATCCGCGAGAAATATCCCGATCTTCCGATGATGCTCTGTTCGGGAGGCGGTGGAAGAACCGACTACGGAGCCCTCCGCTATTTCACGGAGTTCTGGCCCAGCGACAACACGGATCCTCTGGAGCGAATCTTCATCCAGTGGGGATACTCCTGCTTCTTTCCCCTGAAAAGTCTGTGTGCACACGTGACAAACTGGAACCGGTCGACATCGATCAAGTTCCGGACCGACGTGGCCATGATGGGCAAGCTAGGATTCGACCTCGTCGTCAAGAAGCTGTCGCCCGACGAGATCCGATTCGTACAGCAGGCGCTGAAAGATTACAAACGCCTTCGTCCTACGATTCTCGACGGCGATCTCTACCGGCTTGTTTCACCCTACAGCGGGCAGCATGCGGCCCTCCAGACCGTAGCGAAAGATCGGTCCCAGTCCGTTCTGTTTGCCTATGACCTCAACCCACGCTATGGAGAGCCGCTGCAACCCGTACGCCCGGAAGGCCTCGACCCGGACCGTCACTACCGCATTCGCGAGATCAACCTCATGCCGGGCGAAAGTTCCCGACTCGCACTCAACGATCGCGTACTGAGCGGCGATTACCTGATGAAAGTCGGACTGGAGATCTTCTCCACGGAACGGGCCCGCAGCACCGTTGTTGAACTGACGGCCGAATAGCTTCCGATACGGGAGAAAGAGATCAATCGTTCCCCGATGAAGGCCCGCTCCTGCCGCACAACAAAAGCGTCCCCGAATCCGAAAGATTCGGGGACGCTTTTCATATCAGTCGTACGATACCGGCGTGGCATTGTACGGCAAAGCCTATTCGGCGTCGTGCGGGAAGTACTTCATGTACTGCACGCGCTGGTAGAACTCCCCTTCCGAAGAGCCGTAATCCATCCGGCCGCGGAAGGACTCCAGCGTATCGAAGCCGTGGCGTGCGGCCCACTCGTCGATGAACTTCCCGATCTCCCCGATCACCTCGTAACCGTGCTTGTGGATCGCCGTGCAGACCTGAACCGCCGAAGCCCCGCAAAGCAGCGCCTTGACCGCTGCCGCTCCGTCGTGCACGCCCGTCGAAACCGAAATGTCCAGTTGAGGCAGCGCGTGCGAGCACAGGGCCGTACTGCGCAGCACGTGACGAAGTTCCGTCGGCTGGCTGAACGGATCCGCAGGCTGGAACGTCATTTTCTCGATGTCGATGTCGGGCTCGAAGAAGCGGTTGAACAGCACAACGCCCTTCGCACCGCGGGCCAGCAGCGTGTCGCACGTCGAGAGTACGTTCGTCAGGCGCATCGGCAGCTTCACCGACACCGGAATCTTCACGGCTGCGGCAACCTTGCGTACAATATCGGCATAGTGCTGCTCAATCTCCGCAGCCGAAGCATGGCGATCGGTCGGCAGCAGGAAGATATTCAACTCAAGAGCCGAAGCACTGGCAGCCTCCATCGACGTCGCGTAGTCGATCCAAGCATCGCCCGAACCCACACAGTTGATGCTGCCGATGACGGGAACACCTGTCTTCGCGGCATCCTTCACGAGTTGCAGCAGCTCCGCCTTGTAGGCATCGCCCAGATAGCGCTCGAGGTACTCTCCGGCATCGCCGTAACCCTCCATCGTGTCCAGCGAAGCGGCCTGACGATAGATCTGCTCCTCGAAGATCGACTTCAGAACGAGAGCGCCCGCACCATGACGTACGCACTCCTCAATGTGAGCCATGTTCGACGTATAGGGCGAACTGCTCACAACAACCGGACTCGAAAGGTCCAGTCCCAGGTATTCGGTTTTCATCTTTTTCTATCTTTTCGTGATACGTTATACAAAGGGGATCTTCACCACCTCGGCCTTCACGGGTTTTTCGCGGATAATGACCGCAATCTCCGTTCCGGGTTTGGCGAAGGGTGTCTCAACATAGCCCAGCGCTACACCCACCTTCAGGCACGGGGACATCGTGCCCGACGTCACGTGGCCGATCTCCCGGCCGTCCGCAGCCGCCAATTTGTAGCCGTGGCGCGGAATGCCCCGCTCGACCATCTTCAGCCCCACGAGCTTGCGCGTAACACCCTCGGCCTTCTGCCGTTCCAGCAGCGGACGGTCGATGAACGCCTTACCCTCGGCGAACTTCGTGATCCACCCCAGGCCCGCCTCCAGCGGCGAGGTCGTGTCGTCGATGTCGTTGCCGTAGAGGCAGAAGCCCTTCTCCAGGCGCAGCGTGTCCCGGGCCCCCAGGCCGATGTTCT
>CALUKL010000068.1 GCA_944321195.1 uncultured Alistipes sp. | reverse complement strand
CGCGCTACATGCGCGACTATATGAAGACCGTGAAGTCGCTGGACGACAACGTGGGCCGCGTGCTGGACTACCTTGAGGAGAAGGGCATGCTCGACAACACGCTGGTGGTCTATACCTCGGATCAGGGTTTCTACATGGGCGAGCACGGCTGGTTCGACAAACGCTTCATGTACGAGGAGTCGATGCACACGCCGCTGATCATGCGCCTGCCGAAGGGCTATGCGGCACACGGCGACATTCCGCAGCTGGTACAGAACATCGACTATGCGCCGACGTTCCTCGAAATGGCCGGCGTGGAGGTTCCCGACGACATGCACGGCAAGTCGCTGGCTCCGCTGTTGCGGGGCGAACAGCCTGCCGAATGGCGCGATGCACTCTACTACCATTTCTACGAATACCCGGCCGAGCACATGGTCAAACGCCACTACGGCATCCGCACGGATCGCTGGAAGCTGATCCATTTCTACAACGACATCGATGTCTGGGAGCTTTACGACCTGGCATCGGACCCTGCGGAGATGCACAACCTTTACGGAAAGCCCGGCACGGAGGAGGTGACGGCGGATCTGAAAGCGCGTCTGCTGACCTTGCAGGAGCAGTATGGCGATCCGGTGCGATTCGGTTCCGAACACGATAAAGACCTGCCCCGATGAAACGTACGATTCTGCTTCTTGCCTTGGCGCTGTGCGGCCTGACGGCGTGCGGCGACCGGACCCCGATGCCGGTGCCTGTGATTCCCGCACCGACGAGCGTTGTTCCCGAAACGGGGTTCTTCGAATTTTCGGAACGCACGACCTTTGTGGTCGAGGATGACGGACAGGCCGCCGTTGCCGGAGCGTTTGCCGATCTCTTCACCCGTCCGGCGGGCTTCACGCCCCGTGTGACGACAGACCCGGCGGCCGCAGGCGACATCCGCTTCGAAACCGATACGACACTCACGGCCGAGAGCTACGCCCTGCATGTGACCCCGTCGGGAATCTCGGTCCGGGCTGCCGACCGGAGCGGCTTCTTCTATGCCATGCAGACGCTGCGCCAGCTGCTGCCTCCGGCGCTCGAAGGCAGCCGGGAGACCGATGCGGCGTGGCGGGTTCCGGCCGTGCGGATCGAGGATACGCCGCGCTTCGCCTACCGGGGCATGCACCTCGACGTGGCGCGCTTCTTCATGCCCAAGGAGCGCCTGCTGCGGCTGATCGAATGCATGGCGCAGCTCAAACTCAACAAACTGCACCTCCACCTGACGGACGACAACGGCTGGCGCCTGGAAATCAAGCGTTATCCGCGACTGACGGAGATCGGGGCATGGCGAGTCGACCGCCCGGGGCTTCCGTTCCCGGCGCGGCGCAATCCGGAGCCGGGCGAACCGACGCCCGTCGGAGGCTTCTACACGCAGGACGACATCCGCGAGATCGTAGCCTACGCCGCGGAGCGGCAGGTTGAGGTGATTCCCGAGATCGACGTTCCGGCGCACTCGAACGCCGCGCTGGCTGCCTATCCGGAGTACGCCTGCCCGGTGGTGGACCGCTATATCGGCGTGCTGCCCGGACTGGGCGGACGGAATGCCGACATCATCTTCTGCGCCGGCAACGAGCAGGTTTTCGGGTTCCTGCAAAACATCCTCGACGAGGTGCTGGAGCTCTTCCCGTCACGCTACATCCACCTGGGCGGCGACGAGGCGTGGAAGACCCATTGGGAAAAGTGTCCCCGCTGCCAGCGCCGCATCCGCGAGGAGGGGCTCGCCTCGACCGAGGAGTTGCAGGGTTACTTCATGCGGCGCGTGTGCGACTATGTGCGTTCGAAGGGGCGCGAGGTGATCGGCTGGGACGAACTGACCAACAGCCGCCTCCCCGAAGGCGTTATCATCCAGGGGTGGCAGGGCTACGGCCAGGCCGCGCTGAAAGCCGCGGCGCAGGGGCACCGCTTCATCCTGACTCCGGCCCGTGTCCTCTACCTGATCCGTTACCAGGGTCCGCAGCGTTTCGAGCCGGTGACCTATTTCGGCAACAACACCTTGCAGGATGTCTACGACTACGAACCCGTGCAGGAGGATTGGGCGCCGGAGTATGAATCGCTGCTGATGGGCGTACAGGCCTCGATGTGGACGGAGTTCTGCGATACGCCGGAGGAGGTCGAGTACCTGTTGTTCCCGCGTCTGGTGGCGCTGGCCGAGGTGGCCTGGCAGCCGCGCGGTACGAAGGACTGGCCGGGCTTCCTGCAACGGCTGGATACGTTCCTGCCGCGGTTGGACGCCATGGGGGTTACCTATGCCCGTTCGATGTTCAACATCCAGCAACGGATCGAACCTGACGGCGGGGCGCTCCGCGTGGAGTTGGCGTGCATCCGTCCCGACGTGGAGATCCGCTACACGACCGACGGTTCGGAGCCTGCGGCCGATTCGCCGCTCTACGGAGAGCCGCTGCGCATTGAGGGCCCCGTGACGGTGAAGTGCGCGACGTTCCGCGACGGACGCCGCGAGGGCGAGGTGCTCGAACTGCCGCTGGGCTTCAACAAGGCGACGGCATGTCCGGTGCTCGGGGCCGGTGCGAACGGCTATGTGCTGGTCAACGGCCTGCGGGGCAGCGACAAATATACCGACTCGGAGTGGTGCACGTGGGAGCCGGGCAAGGAGGTCTCCTTCACGATCGACCTCGGGGCGTGCGACACGCTGCACCGCTTCACGGCGGGCTGCATCACCAACTACGGCATGGCCGTACACCTACCCTCGCAGATCTCCGTGGCGCTTTCGGACGACAACCTCACCTTCACGGAGGCGGCCTCCCGCCGGTTTATCCCGGCGGAGATCTTCCGCGAAGGGACCTTCATCGAGGATCTGACGCTCGACCTCGGCGGACGTACGGCCCGCTACGTGCAGGTGCGCCTGCGTGACGCCGGACCCAACCCGGAGAACCACGTCCGGCCGGGACAGCCCGCCAAACTCTATCTGGACGAAATCATCATCGAATAATCAACCGAATACCAACCCGACATGAAAAACCGGAAACGAAACCTGTTCCTGCTGCTGTCGGCCGTCGGCGTGCTGTCGTCGGCCGCCGCGCAGCCCCTGCCCGAATGGCAGAGCCAATACGCCGTCGGACTCAACAAACTCGACCCCCACGCCTATGTCTGGCCCTATGCCGCAACGGAGGATGTGCGCGGAGGCGCCTACGAGGATTCGCCCTGCTACCTGAGCCTGAACGGGGCGTGGAAATTCCATTGGACGAAGAATCCCGACCTGCGGCCGAAAGACTTCTATAAACCGTCGTTCTACGACGGAAACTGGGCCGAGATCCGGGTTCCGGGGAACTGGGAACGGCAGGGCTACGGCACGGCGATCTATGTGAATGAGACCTATGAGTTCGACGACCCGATGTTCGCATTCAAGAAGAACCCGCCCCTGGTGCCCTATGCCCACAACGAGGTGGGTTCGTACCGACGGACGTTTTCGGTTCCCGAGGATTGGGACGGCCGCCGCGTGGTGCTCTGCTGCGAGGGGGTGAACTCCTTCTACTACATCTGGCTGAATGGACACCTGCTGGGTTACAACCAGGATTCCAAAACTCCGGCTGAATGGGACGTGACGGAGTACCTGACCGGGGGTGAAAATGTCGTGGCGCTGGAAGTCTACCGGTGGAGTGCGGGTTCCTACCTCGAATGTCAGGACATGTGGCGGATGAGCGGTATCGAACGTTCGGTCTATCTCTACGCCACGGCGCCGTCGCACATTGCCGACTACCGGGTGACGGCGACGCTCGACCGCAACGGCTATAC
>CALUKL010000067.1 GCA_944321195.1 uncultured Alistipes sp. | reverse complement strand
TGTCAAATTTCCGCCTGTGTTCTTCGGAATAAATTTTGCCACTACATTGTATGGCTTCTTTCTTTGTCAAGAGGCTTTCTATCATGTCTTTGGTAAATCCGATAACAGCGCATAATTTTTCCATTCTTAACATCTCTTTGAACAAGGGGAACCATTTGTGGGCTTTTTCAAGCAAGGTATTCAGCCGTGATATTTCCTTGTCTTTGGCTTCAAGTTCCTGATTGTGTATTCCTTGAAGATTGCGTATCTGCTTGCCGTACTGTTCTTGCATACGTTGCATTTGGGCTTTCAAGTCATCAATGCCCTTGTCCCGTTTGGCAATTTCCTGACGCAATTCTTCATTGGATTGTTCCAGTTTCTTCATTTTCCCGCTGCCGAAGAGAGAACCCACTCCGCTTGCTATGACCGTAGCGGCATCGGTGGCGGCGCTTTTGAGCTTGTCCGTGCGTATCTCCGATACGACGCTCCTGAATCTTCGACATTTCTACGGTATTCGATGAGTACTATTTGCAACTATCGGTCGAAAATCCGGAACCGCGTACTTTGCGTTCGCAGCGAATTTGAGGATCAGGTGCGTAACATTGCCATCACCCAATAAGAGATGGGCGGATATGTGAAGACACCTGATCGGTGGGCCATGTTTTGCTGCCACATATCCTGCTGATAATCTTCATGGTGCGGACAAGCATCCACCCCACCCTACACACCGCCAGGGAGGGGAGGGGACGGAGAAGTCTGCCGATATGAATGAGGCGCCGACATAGAGTTGAGCCATATGAAGCAAAAGCCTTGTAAACTATTTGTTTACAAGGCTTTTTGTTCTTGGAGTGTCCGTCGGATGGATGATCTGCAAGGATCAGCGCTGTATGCCTCCCGATGACCCCCAGATCGCTATTGCCATTCCTTCGAATGGCATCACTGCCTCGAAACAACAGCAAACATCCGGCAAGAAACTTTCTCAAACTTCTGAAAGAGGTGTCGGGATGCCCAGGCCCGGGGATCAGTCGGAACTCGGGGCGATCAGCAGGTCGTCGAGCCGGACTTTCGGCACGTAGTGCACGCCCTCATGCCGGTAATAGGCATGGTTCTCCTCGGCGGCGATCTCCACGAGTTCGATCCGCTCGGCCCCCTTCCCGACAGCCAGGATCAGCAGCGGATCGTAAGGCAGGCGAAGCACCTCGCGGACCCGCGTCCGGTCGAACGCCCCGATGCAGATGCCGTTCAGCCCGATCTCGGCAGCTCGCAGCAACATGCTCTGGGCCGAAATCCCGAGGTCTATATCCACATAGCGATCCTCGGCAACGGTCGCGCAGATGACGATGAAGGCGTTGGGTTCGGTGCCGGGCAGCGGCAGGTGCAGCTCGGGGAGCGCCCCGCCCAGACGGACAAGCGGCAGCAGCCGCGGAGCCTCGTCCGCCAGCACCGGCCGGAAACGCAGGACCTGCTGGTTGCGCGCCGAGGGGATCCGGGTATTGACCTCGATGAGGCTTCGGAGCTGGTCCGCGCGGACCTCGAAGCGGGGGTCATACCCCCTGTAGCTGCGGTTGCGCAGCAGGAGTTTCGTCAGGGTCATGGCCGGGCGGCGGACCGGGGCATCCTTTCGGGCCCGGTACTCCTCCATCTTGCGGCCCAGATAGTTGTCAGCCATTTCTCGGAGATTTTGCGGGTGCCAAATTACGGAAATCCGCCCGAAAAAGCAAATGCCCCGAGCCGCAAAAGGGCTCCGGGGCATTTGCAGAGACCCGGTTCCGGAGCCGTCAGCCGACCGATTCGTACTTGCGGAGAAGCGGAGGTGGCGTGGAGCACGCCGGAGGGAAAAATTACGCCGATTTCCACCGCTGGGCGCTGTGGCTGACCGAACGGGCCCGGGCGTGCAGGTTGCCGGGCTGCCGGGCCCTGTACAACGGGAGTCCGGGCGGCGGGCTCTTCACCGACGAGATTATCGTGCGTTGACCGTCCCCTGTTCCGAACATCCGTATCCCAGTTCACGAACCGCGGATAGGATCCTTTCGGTCTCGAACTTCCCCTCGACACGGGTGATACCCGCCGCGAGGTCGACCTCCACGGCCGTCACCCCTTCGACCCGGGACAAGGCTCGTTCGACATGGGCCTTGCAGTGGTTGCACATCATGCCTTCGATTCTGAAACGTTTTTCCATAGGTTTATCGAGTTTGTCGTTTGAGGATTTCCGGAACCGGCGGACAAGCGCCGCAGTGAGCAGCAGCAGAAAGAGCACGCTCGACGCCGCCTTCCACCAGGGGACAGCCGCATCGGTGCAATGCTCCGCACAGGCGGCAAACGCCCGGGGCTGAAACCACCCGGCGGGGAGCAGCGTATCGATTGCCAATCCGAAACCCACGGCTCCGACGATGATGGCGGTGAGATAGAGCCACAGGGTTCTGCGCCCGAGGACCTTCCCGACGACGAGTATGGCGGCGATATTGGTGGCGGGCCCGGCCATCAGCAGCACGAAAGCGGCCCCGGGCGAGAGCCCCTTCAGCATCAGCGCCGCGGCAATGGGCACCGACCCCGTAGCGCAGAGGTACATCGGGATCGAAAGCCCGAGTACGAGCAGCATCTCCAACAGGGGATGTTGTCCCGTGACGGCGAAGAAGTCGTCGGGAACGAAGATCGTAATGGCCCCGGCGAGCAGCAGTCCGACAAGGAGCCAGCGGCCGATGTCCTGCATCATCCCGGAGAACCCGTAACGGAACACCTCCCGGCACTTTTCGAGGAACGTCCGCCGGAGACTTTCGGACTCCGCGGCCGTGCTCTCAGCCACCCCGTCGCTCCGGCGCACGACCCGTCCGACCAGCATCCCGCCGATGAGCGCCGTCACGAAAGCCGCGACGGGACGGATCAGGGCGAAGGGCAGGCCGAGCAGTGCGGCGGTTGCCAGGATGGAGTCGACGCCGGTCTGGGGCGTGGCGATCAGGAACGAGACCGTGGCGGCCCGCGAAGCTCCCTCGCGGCGCATGGCCATGGCCGTGGGAATGACGCCGCAGGAGCAGAGCGGAAGCGGCACGCCGAAGAGTGCGGCACACGCCACGGAACGGAAGTCGTTGCGGGACAGATAGCGGGCATAGAAACGGCCCGGCACGAAGGCGTGCAACACCCCGGCGATCAGAAATCCCAACAACAGATAGGGCGACATTTCGTTGAGCAGCCCGACGAACGGCATGATATACTCCTGCATGACAGATCGGTTTTTCTGCTGCAAAGGTAGCGCGCGGGGAGGGCTTCGGCGTTACAGATTTTTCGGTTTCCGTTACAGGATTTTTCAGGGATGAGGGGCGGGGAAACGGTGCAAACACCCGGGGCGGGAGGGGTGTGGCGTGCGAACGGCCCGAAACGGGAAAGCCGGACGGCGCAGACGGGAGAGCGGAGGAAGGACAGGGACCGAATCGGCACCGGCACCGGCCCTGCCCCGGGAACTATACGGAGTCGATGGTGCGGCGGCCGGCCGACCCCATGAGTTTGTAGCGGCTGGGGGTCATCCCGGTCACCTGCTTGAACTGGGCGCTGAGATGCGCCACGCTGGAGTAGCCGAGCCGGAAGGCGATCTCGCCGAGCGAGAGCTCGTCGTAGACGAGCAGTTCCTTCACACGTTCGATCTTCTGGGCGATGAAATACTTCTCTACGGTCCGGCCCTCGGTTTCGGAAAAGAGCGTACTGATCTGCCGGTAATCGACCCGCAAGCGTTCCTGCAGGTATTCCGAGAGGCGCACGTCGGGCATCACCTCCTCCGCGCGGACGAGTTCGATCACGGCCCGCTTGACGGCCTCGATCATCCGGGCACGACGGTCTTCGAGGAGTTCGAACCCCAGGGCTTCGAGCCTTTCGGCCAGCCGGGCCTTCTCCCCGGGCGACAATCCGCCCTCGATCTCGGCCTCGCCCAGGCGGACGGCAAGCACGCGGCACCCCGCCCGCTCCAACTCGGTGCGGACAACCATTACGCAACGGTCGCAAACCATATTTTTGATGCGCAGCAGCATACCCGCGGCAAAGATACGAAATCGCACCCGAAATAAAAAGATGCGAAGGTGCGGCTCCGGGCCGTCCCTCCGCATCCGGCACTCCGCGCGCGGCTCCCCTACCGTCCGGTGACCCGCATGTAGCGGGCCAGCGACGTGCGATAGGCGGCACAGGCCGACGTCAGGTCGTTGCAGCTTTGGGTATAGAGCGTTTCGGCATCGAGCAGATCGGTCAGCGGAGCGGTACCGGCCTCGTAGAAGTTGCGGTTCTGGCGCAGGTTCTCCGTGGCGGAGGTTACCGAACGCCGGGCCAGCAGGATCTGGGCATAGGACTCCTGGACCTCGCTCCAGGTCTTCTCGATCTCCACGACCAGCATTTCGCGGGCCTGCAGGCGGTCATTCTCGGCCTGCTGCTCGCGGATGCGGGCCTTCTTCAGGGCATGGGCCCCGCCCCACCACTCGGAGATCGGCACCGACACCTGCGCAAAAACCATCCCGTCATCGACATCCTTCTCCGTCATGTTGTAGTAGAGATACCCGGCCCCGACGCCGACCGTCGGCAGGCGTTTGCCTCGCTCCATGCGCTTCTGATACTTCTGCGCCTCGACGTTCTTTTCGGCCAGCAGGTACTCGGCCCTGCGGTCGAGGGCCTCCTCCACCGGGACGTAGAAACGCTCCGGCGCTTCGGGCTCGGCCAGCGCGGGCATCTCGATGTCGAAACCGTGCCAGTCGACGCCGATATGCTGGGCCAGGAGGAGTTTCGAGACCTTCAGCCCGTTCTCGACCTTCAGCCGGTCGGAAGCGATCTCCTGGCGCCGCAACTCGACCCGCAGCAGATCGTTCGCCGTCACGAGCCCCGCCTTGACCGAGAGTTCGACCTGACGGTGAATCTCATCCAACTGCCGCTCAACGGCATCGAGCGTCGAGAGGTTCTCCTTCAGCGAGACGATCTGCCAGAAATAGGTATCGGTCTGCTCGCGGACCTCGGCTTCGGTCTTCCGCACCTGGAGCTGCCCGACCTCTTCGCCCAACCGGGCCAGTTTGTTTCCGTTGACGATCTTCAGTCCGGCGAACACGGGCTGCACGGCCGTGATGCTGCCGAACGCGCCGCGCTTGACCATCGAGATCGGGAGATTCATCGTCCCCATCTGGGGGATCGTCACCCCGAAATCGGCCTGTACCAGCCCGTGCTGGGCCTGGAAGACGCCGCCCGAAGCGGAGATCTGCGGGAAGTAGTTCGTGAAGGCTTCACGCCGGGTCTGGAGTGCGGCTTCCAGATCGAACCGGCTGTTTTGCAGCGTGCGGTTGTGCTCCGCGGCAGCCTCGCGGCACGCTTCGAGCGTCAGCGTCCGGGCCGCAGCCGGGACGGTGCACAGCAGGCCCGCCCCGAGGAACAGATATATGAAAGGAGTTTTCATCACTTGTAGATTTTGGAATAGAGAACCGGAAGAATCGTCACCACGAGGATCAGCGACCCGATGCCTCCGGCGAAGATCGTCACGCCGACCGGCGCCCAGAAGGTACTGCTGCCGAGCATCATGGGCACGACACCCACGGCGGTCGTGGCCGTTGTCAGGAAGATGGGGACCATGCGCCGCTTTCCGGCATCGTAGGCGGCCAGGCGAGCCGACCAGTGGCAGACCTTGCGTTTGTCCTCGGCGTGCTGGTACATGGGGATGACGTTGCGCACGATCATGCCGAGCAGCGTGATAAATCCCATCACGGAGGTCAGCCCGATGGTGAAGTTGGCAATCCACAGCCCGACCATCGCGCCGAACAGACAGAGCGACATGGCAGCCATGATGACCAGCGAAATGCCGAACTTGCGGAAATTCGTAAGGATGAAGAAGAAGATGATGACCAGCGAGATGCTCAATCCGTAAATGATGGGCGGGAGCGTCTCGGCATCGAACTCGCGGGCGCCGCCAACCTCCGTCGTAATCCCGGCCGGGATCGTCAGTTCGTTATCGACGACCTGTTGGATCCGGGAGGTCATGCGCATGGCATTCACCCCGCGTTTGAGGTCGGCCGAGACGGTAATGCAGCGCATTCCGTTTCTGTGGATGATTTTCGTTTCGCTCCAGCGGGGCTCGACCGTGGCGATCTGCCGCAGGGGGACGCTCACACCCGGGACGAGCGACGAGACATACGTATCGCCGATGTCGGACAGCGAGCGTTCGCCGTTGCGGGGATCGTTCTTCAGCACGACGGGGAGTTTGTAATCGCCCTCCCAGATGCTTCCCACGGCGACATCTCCGGCCGCGAGGGCCAGGTTGGCAGCAGTCAGGGCGCGGGTAACACCCAGTTGCGGGGCGGTCACGGGGTCGAGCGCCACTTCGGCAATCACCCGCGGGTCCTCGTAATCGGAGTGAACCCACTGCAGTTCGGGCATCTCCCTCATCCGCTCCATCAGGCGTTCGGCAACCACGTGCAGCGAGTCGAGATTGTCGCCGTAGAAGCGGAATTCCAGCGAGGGGACGTTCTGATAGTCGAGCTGCTTGAACTTGACATAGGCTTCGGGGAAACGGTCGGCCCAGGCATCGGCATATTCGTCGAGGATCTCCTCGGTGGCACCGACCGACGCCGTATTGACGATGAACTGGGCGTAGTTCTTCCCGGCCATCTGCGGGGCGTAGCTCATCTGGAACCGGGGCGAGGAGCATCCGACGAACGACGTGACGGACTTCACGCGCTCGTCGTCATGCAGGACCCGGTATACGGAGTCGGCCACCGCAGCGGTCCGTTCGAGCGGGACGTCGGACCGGAGGTAGATCTCCACGGCGAACTGGTCGCGGTCAGCGAAGGGCACCATGCGGAACTTGAGCAGCGGAACGATCGCCAGGGCGATGACCACCGAAGCGACGCCCATCGAGATGGTGAGCCATCCGTGGCGGAATGTCCAGGCCAGGACGCGGCGGTAGAAGTTCTGCACGCGGTCCGTCAACGACACCCGGTCCTCCCTGCGGGGCTGGACGGCGGGAATGATGAGCACCTCCAGGAAGGGGATCACCAGCACGGCCAACAGCAGCGAGACCATCAGGTTGATCGTAACCGTCCAGGGGAAGAAGTTCAGGAAGTCGAGGAACATGCCCGTCATGGTGAAGAGCAGCGGGTAGAAGATCATGCAGATGCAGACCGTAGCCAGCAGCAGCGAGGGGAAGAATTCGCGGGCGCTCTCGACGGCGGCATACCAGCGCGAGTGGCCGCGTCCGAGGAGGTCGAGGTATCCGTCGATGACGACGATCGAGTTGTCGACGATCATGCCGAGGACGACGATCAGCGCGGCGAGTGTCACCGTATTGAGGGGTATCCCGAAAAGGTACATCACCCCGACGGAGATGAACGTCGAGACGGGGATGGTGATGGCGGCGACGAGCGCCGAACGGAACGGGAAGAGAATCATCATCACGACGATGATGATGGCCATCGAGACAAAGAGGTCCCTCAGGAACGAGTGTACGGAGTCGCCGACGACTTTGGCCTGATCGGCGATGCGCTCGACGGAGACATCCGCGGGGAGCACCTCCTCGACGAACTGCCGCAGCACCCCGTCGACCTCCTCGCCGTACTCGACGATGTTGTTCCCGGCCTGCATCTCCATGGAGAGCAGCACGCAGCGGTGTCCGTTGTTCTGGATGTAGCTGTCCGGGTCGTCGTATTCGCGCACGACGCGCGCCACGTCCTTCACGCGGAGGACATGGCCGTCGGGATCGCTCCAGACGATCTGTTCGGCGACCTCGTGCTCCCCGGCGAGCGACGGTGCGAGATGGATCGGGGTTTCGGTCTCGGCGTTGCCCACCGAACCGCCAAGCGGGGTGAGCCCCTGCGCGGCAAGGGCCGACGAGACAACCTTCTCGCCGATGCCGTAGGCGGCCAGCCGCTCGCGGTCGACGTAGACCGAGATCTGCTCCTGCTGCACGCCGTAGGGGCGGAGGTTCGAGACCGACTCGATGCGGCGCAGGCGGTCGCTCAGTTCATCCATGTACTCCTTCAGTTCGCGGTAGGAGCGCGTATCGGACTCCAGCGTGATGAGCAGCGCCGAGGTGTCCCCGAAGTCGTCGTTGGCCACCAGGGCGACCACCCCGGCAGGCAGCTGCGCCTTGAAGGAGGCCAGTCCGTGCTTGATCTTCGACCACACTTCGTCCTTGTTGTTGACGTCGTCGTTCAGCTCGACCATGACGTAACACATGCCGTTCTGCGACGTGGAGGTCGTTTTGCTGCGCTTGACCTCCTTGTAGGTCATCAGGAACTGTTCGAGGGGCTTTGCCAACTGCTCCTCGACCTCCTCGGTCGTAGCGCCGGGATAGAGTCCGACGACAACGCCCTGGCGGATGGTGTATTCGGGAAACTCCTGCTTGGGGATGTGCACCAGGGCATAGACCCCGAAGGCGAAAAGGCAGCCTATGATCAGGAAGGTGATGCGGAAATTCCGCATGGACCAGGCTATGATGTTGTTCGAGGCTTTCATCGCAGCGAGACTTTGGAACCCTGACCGATTTTCTGCATACCGTCCGTCACGATGCGCTCACCGGCCCGGAGCCCGGACTCGATCACGACCTCGTTTCCGACGAAGCGTCCCGTGCGGACCTCGGCCCGCACGACCGAATCGCCCTCGACACACCAGACGAAACGGCTGCCGTCACCGGCCTGCTGCACGGCCCGAACCGGTACGGCAATCTCCTCGACAGCCCCGGCGGGTACGACCGTCACGTGGCAGACCATCCCGGGGAGGAGTTTTGCACCGGGGTTGGGCAGCACGGCCCGGACGTCATAGGTATGTGCGGCGGGATTGGCCACGGCCCCCTTCTCGACGGGCCCGGCCGTGAAGAGCGAATCTCCCAGCGCCGGAACGCGCAGGGTCACCCGGCTGTCGGCGTTTATGGCAGCGATCTCCTGCTCGGGGACCGAGAAGCGCACCTTCACGGAGCCGATTTCCAGAAGGGTCACGACCGGCACGCCGGGCATGGCCGTTTCGCCGACCGCCGCCCGTTTCGTTCCGACGATCCCGGAGAAGGGGGCGTAGAGCTTGCAGTTATCGAGGTTTTTCCGGGCGATTCCGAAGGCCGCCTCGGCCTGCCGAAGGCGGGTTTGGGCCTCGATCCACTGGACTTCGGGCAGGCTGTTGGCATCGTGGAGCTGCCGCAGGCGTGCGCAGGCATCGCGGGCCTGCCCGAGCGCGGCCTCGGTGGCTTCGAAGGTTTGGCGTGCCGACGTCGGATCGAGTTCTGCGATCAAGTCACCGCGACGGACCCTGTCACCCTCTTCGGCCGACATCCGGAGGATGGTCCCGGAAGTCGGGAAACTGAGGGCCGCAGCCTCCGTCTCCTCGATGACACCGACATAGCGTCCGGCATCGATGTCGGCCCGCGGTTCGACGACAAGGGTTCCGACGCTCAGGGGTCCGGACGGTGCGGAAGAGGTTCCGGAAGAGGCACAACCGCCTCCCAACAGGAGTGCGGCGGCAAAAAGCATACGTTTCATATCGATTCTAATTTCCGTTTGTTTTCCGATGCAAATATCCCCTTTTCGGCGTCGATGGAAAAGGCCTTCGTGTCGGATGAATTCGCCGAAAGGTTCGATTTCGTACTTTTCGACAAAAAAGCAACGATAAATATTTATATTTGCGAAAAAATCGAGTGATAAAATGAACGAAAAGGAAATTTCAAGCATCTCTCTGGCCTCGCTGGTTGCCATTTACCCGCCGCAGCCGGAGGATCTCTACTACGACGGCTGCATTCTGGGGCACCGGGAGGTTCTGGATACGGAAGAGGCGATGAGCCTGTTCCGGTTTCCGACCCGGATCAATGCTTTCGGGGTGGTATTTTGTTCCAAAGGTTCGGTGACGGTCACCTCAAATCTGAAGCGTTGCGTCATCGGGGCCCAGACGTTGTTCGTCTGTCCGCCGCGAACGATCGTCCAGGTGGAGTCGCAGGAGAAGGCCTCGATCCACTTCATTCTGTGCGAGGAGGAGCTCCTGAGCCGGATACAGGTCGACCTGAAACAGATGATGCACCTCTTCATGGCGGTACGGGAAAACCCGTGTCTTCCGCTGAGCCGCGAGGAGTGGGACGAGATTATCCGGAGCCAGTTTGAGATTGCGGCCGAATGGCGGAGCGGACGCCGGGACCCGTTGTCGAATGAGATCTTGCGCACGCTGTTCCGGACGCTGGCCTACCGGCTGTGCCGGCTCATCGACAACCGGATCGGCGAAGGGCATGAAAGCCTCGGAACGGAGGTGAATCCGCTCCGCAAGCGCAACAACGCCTATTTCAACACCTTTATCGAGGAGCTGTCGAAGCACTACATGCATGCCCGCAACGTGGGATTCTACGCCGAGCGGCTTCACCTGACGCCGAAATACCTGACCACGCTCCTGCGTACGACGACCGGGCGCACGGCAACGGAGTGGATCGACGAATACGTCGTGCTGGAGGCGAAGAATCTGCTGAAACACTCGCCGATGAACATCCAGGAGATCGCCTACTACCTGAACTTTTCGAACCAGTCGTTTTTCGGAAGGTATTTCAAACAGCACACGGGGATGACCCCTTCGGCGTACCGATCGAGCAAGTGAACAGGCGGGCAGGAGGTGCCGGGGTCGGGTAAAAATTGCTATCTTTGCGGCCGGATTGCAGCCGGGTCTGCGGTCGTCCGCTCCTTCCACACGACGATCGTAACGGAGGCCACAATCAGCAGGATTCCCGCCATGCCCTGTCCGGTGAAGGGTTCGGCAAAGACGAGGATTCCGATCACCACGGCCGTAAAGGGCTCCATGGCGCCGAGGATCGAGGTCATCGTGGGGCCGATGCTCTTGATGGCCTTGACGAGCGCCATGTTCGAGACGGCCGTAGCGGGGATTGCGATTCCGAGAATATAGAGCCAGACCCGGGGGTCGGTTTCTATCCGCACGCCGCCGGAGCAGCACCCGCCGATGAAGAAGAGCAGGGCGCCGATTCCCATCACGTAGCAGGTCAGGACGATGGAGTCGATCTGTACGGCGCGGCTTCGGCGCACGCCGACGATGTAGCCGCCATAGGAGAATACCGAGACGGCGGCGGCAACGACTCCGAGGGTGGTATTTCCGCGGACGAACCCTTCGTTTCCGAGCGACAGGAGCACGGCCCCGACGATCGAGAGGGCGACAGCCAGGAAGATGCGGACCGAGCCCCGTTCCCGGAAGAAGCAGATCATGGCGAGCGCCACGGCCAGCGGATACATGAAGTGAATGGTCGACGCCACGCCGCTGGCGATGTTCTGATAGGCGATCACCAGGCTGAAGGAGGTTGTGGCGCGGAAGAGGCTCAACAGCAGCACGCTCTTCCATTCGTCGCGGGAGAGTTTGAAGTTGCGGCCGGACAACACCCCGAAAGCGATGAGACAGATCGAGGCGACGCCCCAGCGATAGGCAAGCACCTCGCAGGAGGAGTAACCGACCCCGAGCAACAGGAGCGTAAAGAGGGGCGCCAGGCCGAACGTGGACGACGAAAGAGCCGCCCAGAGGATACCTTTCAGACTGTTCATGGATGACACGGATTCGGTTGTGGGGAGGGGAAAATCGGAGAGCCTGCGGGATCAATCGGCACAATCGGCATCACGCCATCGGGTCAGGAAGCGTTATTATCGGACGCCCTTGCAGGAATACCCTGCGGATAACGGGCGTCTGGTAAGCATAGGAGAAGAACTCGACGGAAGGCATAGACTTCGTAATGAAGAAGTTGGCAGCCTTACCGGAAGTAATGCTTCCGAAATCGGCACTCAACCCCATGGCACAGGCGCCGTTGAGCGTGGCGGCATGGATGGCCTCGGCGGGGGTCATCTTCATGCGGATGGAGGCCAGGGAGACGACCATGCGCATGTTCCCCGAGGGCGACGAGCCGGGATTGTAGTCCGAAGCCAGCGCCACGGGCAGCCCCGCGCGGATCATCGCCCGGGCCGGGGGATAACTCATCCCGAGGAAGAAGGCGGCCCCGGGCAGCAGCGTGGGCATCGTCTCCGAACCGCGCAGCGCCTCGATCTGGGCCTCTCCGGCGCGTTCGAGATGGTCGACCGAAAGGGCCCCGCACGCGACGCCGACCTCCACACCTCCCGAAACCGCCAGTTCATCGGCGTGAATCTTGGCCCGCAGACCATACTGCCGCCCCACATCGAGGATGCGGCGCGTCTCGTCAACGGTGAAGAACCCCTCGTCGCAAAAGACGTCGACGAAATCGGCCAACCCTTCGCGGACCACGGCGGGGATCATCTCGCGGCAGACCAGATCGACATATTCCGCCTGCCGTCCGCGATAGGCCCGCGCAACGGCATGGGCGCCGAGGAAGGTGGCACGCACCTCCAGCGGTGCGGTCTGCCGGATGCGGCGGACCACACGCAGCATCTTCAGTTCGTCCTCGGTCGAAAGTCCGTAACCGCTCTTGATCTCGACACAGCCGGTTCCCATTGCGATGATCTCGCGGACGCGCTCCATAGCCTGGCGGTAGAGCTCCTCCTCGGAGGTTTCGTGCAGCCGGTCGGCGGAGTTCAAAATCCCGCCGCCACGACGGGCGATCTCCTCGTAGGAGAGCCCGTGAATCTTGTCCAAAAACTCCTGCTCCCTGCTCCCGGCATAGACCAGGTGGGTGTGCGAATCGCAGAACGACGGGAAGAGCATCCCGCCTCCGGCATCGACCACCTCGTCGGCCGTCACGCCGTCGAGCGACTCCATGCGCCCGAATGCGGCGATCCGTTCGCCGTCGGCGAGCAGCCAGGCGTCGTCGAGCGTCTCCAGACGGTCCATCTCCGCGCCGCAAATGCGCTGCCGCCCGACGGGCTGAATGCCGACAATGCGGCCGATGTTTTTAACCAGCAGCCGTTTCATCGTTGTTCACGCAGAAATTCGACCGACGCGGCGATGTGGGGATACATCACCTGGTCGTTGTCGATAAAGGGGACCCGCCTGCGGTACTCGGCGACCAGACGCTCCAGAACGGGCGACGTGCGGGCCGGGCGGCGGAATTCGAGGGCCTGTGCGGCGTTGAAGAGTTCGATGGCCAGGACGCGCTCCGTATTGCCGACCACGCGCCAGAGCTTCGTGGCGGCGTTGGAGCCCATGCTGACATGATCCTCCTGCCCCTGCGACGAGGGGATCGAGTCGACCGACGCGGGCATACACAACCCCTTGGTCTGGCTGACGATCGACGCCGCGGTGTACTGCGGGATCATGAAGCCGCTGTTCAGCCCGGGATTGGCGACGAGGAATTTCGGGAGCTCGCGGGCTCCGGAGATCAGCTGATAGGTCCGCCGCTCGGAGATGTTGCCCAGCTCGGCCAGCGCGATGGCCAGGAAATCCATCGCCAGGGCAATGGGCTGGCCGTGGAAATTCCCGGCCGAGACGACCATATCCTCTTCGGGAAAGACCGTGGGGTTGTCCGTCGGGGAGTTGATTTCGGTTTCGAGGACCCCGGCCACGTAGTCGATCGTATCCTTCGAGGCGCCGTGCACCTGCGGGATGCAGCGGAACGAATAGGGATCCTGCACATGCTTCTTCGGTCGGGCAATCAGTTCGCTGCCTTCGAGCAGCGTGCGGATGACCCGTGCGGTCTCGCGCTGCCCCTTGTGGGGACGGACGCGGTGCACTTCGTCGCAGAAGGGTTCGATGCGGCCGTCGAAGGCGTCGAGCGAAAGGGCGCCGATACGGTCGGCCCACCCGCTCAGCCGCTGTGCGGCGATCACCGACCAGACGCCGTAGGCACTCATGAACTGTGTGCCGTTGAGCAGGGCCAGCCCGGCTTTCGACTGCAGCTCGATGGGCTGCCAGCCCAACTCGTCGAGGACCTCGCCCGCGGGACGGACCTCACCCTTGTATTCGACCTCGCCGAGACCCAGCAGCGGCAGGCTCAGGTGGGCCAGCGGAGCCAGGTCGCCCGAAGCGCCCAACGATCCCTGCTGGTAGACGACGGGCAGGATGCCGCGGTTGAAAAACTCCACGAGCCGTTCGACCGTTGCCAGCTGCACACCCGAATGTCCGTAGGCCAGCGACTGGATCTTGAAGAGGAGGATCAGCCGGACGATCTCCGAGGGAACGCGCTCCCCGGTTCCGCAGGCGTGGGACATGACCAGATTGCGCTGCAGCTGCGCGAGGTCCCCGCGGCCGATCGAGATGTCGCACAGCGACCCGAACCCGGTCGTGATGCCGTAAATCGGACGGTCGGGGTTCTCCATCTTGCGGTCGAGGTATTCACGGCAGCGGACGATGCGCCGTCTGGCATCGGCGCCCAGGTCGATCGGCAGGTGGCGTTCGAGGATTTCGCGGACGCGGCCAATGGTCAGCCGCGCCGTCGAGATATGATGAATTTCCATGTTAAATAACCGTTGTTACCCTTTCTTGTTCAATGCGTTGCGCACCAGTTCATCATCGGCCGAATGGGGCATCGTCACCCGCAGTTCGGGAGTGCGCTCCATCTCGCGGAGAATGGCGGCACGGGCTCCGTCGTTGCGGGCCCAGCTGCGGCGGGCAATGCCGTTGTTGACGTCCCAGAAGAGCATCCCGCGGATCCGCTGCTCGGCCTCCTCCGTGCCGTCGACCACTATGCCGAAGCCGCCGTTGATCACCTCGCCCCAGCCGACGCCGCCGCCGTTGTGGATCGAGACCCATGTGGCGCCGCGAAACGAATCGCCGATGACGTTCTGCACGGCCATGTCGGCCGTGCGGTTCGAACCGTCGTAGATGTTGGCCGTCTCGCGGTAGGGCGAGTCGGTTCCCGAGACGTCATGGTGGTCGCGCCCCAGCACCACGGGAGCCGACAAACGTCCGTCGGCCACGGCGCGGTTGAAGGCAAGCGCGATCTTCGTGCGCCCCTCGCAGTCGGCGTAGAGGATCCGGGCCTGCGAACCGACGACTAGGTGGTTGCGCCCGGCCTCGCGGATCCAGTGGATATTGTCGTCCAGCTGCCCGCGGATGTCGTCCGGAGCCTCCTTGCGGATCTCTTCGAGCACCTCGGCGGCCAGCGCATCGGTCGTGGCGAGGTCCTCTTCGCGGCCCGAGGTGCAGACCCAGCGGAAGGGCCCGAAGCCGTAGTCGAAGAACATCGGTCCCATGATGTCCTCCACATAGGAGGGATAGCGGAACCGCCCCTCGCGCCCCATGACGGCAGCCCCGG
>CALUKL010000066.1 GCA_944321195.1 uncultured Alistipes sp. | reverse complement strand
CCCGAACCTACGGTCCTGCCGACCAAAATCCCGCTGCTGATCGTCAACGGCGCCAGCGGTATCGCCGTCGGTATGGCCACCAACATGGCCCCGCACAACCTGGGCGAAGTGGTCGATGCCTGCTGCGCCTATGTCGACAACCCCGAGATCTCGGGCGAGGAGCTGCTCCACTACGTCAAGGGCCCCGACTTCCCCACGGGTGGCCTCATCTACGGTTACGAAGGGGTCAAGGAGGCGATGCTGACGGGCCGCGGCCGCGTCATCATGCGTGCCAAGACCGAGATCGAACATACGCCCAGCGGCCGGGAGTGCATCGTCGTCACGGAGATCCCCTATATGGTCAACAAGGCCGAGATGATCAAGAAGATCGCCGACCTGATCAACGACAAGAAGATCGACGGCATCTCCTACATCAACGACGAGTCGGACCGCAACGGCCTGCGGATCATCATCATCCTGAAACACGACGCCGTGGCGAGCGTGGTGCTCAACACGCTGTTCAAGAATACGCCGCTGCAGACCTCGTTCGCCGTGAACAACATCGCGCTGGTGAACGGACGCCCGCAGTTGCTGCCGATGCGCGACCTGATCAAGCACTTCATCGACCATCGTCACGACGTGGTCGTCCGCCGTACGCGCTTCGACAAGCGCAAGGCCGAGGAGCGTCTGCACATTGTGCTCGGTCTGCTGATCGCCCAGGACAACATCGACGAGATCGTGCACATCATCCGCTCGTCGCAGACCCCCGATGCCGCCAAGCAGACCATGATGGAGCGTTTCGACCTCTCCGACCTGCAGGCTTCGGCCATCATCGAGATGCGTCTGCGCGCCCTGACGGGACTCGAACGCGGCAAGCTCGTGGCCGAGCGTGACGAACTCACCGCACTGATCGCCCACCTGACCGACGTGCTGGCCAGCGTGGCCATGCAGATGCAGATCGTCAAGGACGAACTGCTGGAGATCAAGGAGAAGTACGGCGACGAACGCCGCACGGAGATCGTCTACGCGTCGGAGGAGTTCAATCCCGAGGATTTCTACGCCGACGACGACATGGTGATCACCATCTCGCACATGGGATACATCAAGCGCACGCCGCTGGCCGAATACCGCACGCAGAACCGCGGCGGCGTGGGAGCCAAGGGCAGCGCCACGCGCGACGAGGATTTCATCGAGCACATCTACGTGGCCTCGATGCACAACACGATGCTCTTCTTCACGGAGAAGGGCCGCTGCTACTGGCTGAAGGTCTACGAAATCCCCGAAGGGGCCCGCTCGTCGAAGGGTCGTGCGATCCAGAACGTCATCCAGATCGAACCCGACGACAAGGTCCGCGCCTATATCAACGTCAAACGGCTCAATGATGAGGAGTATGTGAACAACAACTACATCATCATGTGTACGAAGGACGGTACGATCAAGAAGACGAAGCTCGAAGCCTACTCGCGGCCGCGTCAGAACGGGGTGAACGCCATCGTGATCCGCGAGGGCGACCAGTTGATCGAGGCCAAGTTGACGAGCGGACAGGCCGAGGTGCTGATTGCCGCCCGCGAAGGCAAGGCCATCCGCTTCAACGAGAATACGGTCCGCCCGATCGGACGTGTCGGCGCCGGTGTGCGCGGCATCTCGATCGAAGAGGACGACGAGGTGGTCGGCATGATCTGTGTGGAGCCCGACTCGAAGCAGGATGTGCTGGTGCTGAGCGAGAACGGCTACGGCAAGCGGACCGATCTGGACGAGTACCGCATCACGAACCGCGGCGGCAAGGGCGTCAAGACGATCAACATCACGGAGAAGACCGGCAAGCTGATCTCGATCCAGGCCGTCACGGACGACAACGACCTGATGATCATCAACCGTTCGGGCCTGACGATCCGCACCGCGGTGTCGCAGATCCGGCTCGCCGGGCGTGCTACGCAGGGCGTGCGGATCATCAATCTGCGCGAGGGCGATGCCATCGCTTCGGTGATGGCCGTACCGGCCGCCGGCGAGGAGGAGGAAACTCCGGCTGCCGAGGGTACCGAGGCTCCCGAAGGGGGCGTGATCTCCGCCAGTGCGGAGTCGGCAGCTCCGGCTCCCGAAACCGATGCCTCCACGGAGGAATAGGCAAAAACACGACAACAACCGAAAACTTTTAATTCCAGTTCGTATGAAAAAGACGATTTTGACGGCTCTTGCGGCACTGCTCGTGGCAGTCCCCGCCGTACAGGCCCAGAAGGTGAACAAGGAGGCGCTTCTCGCCAAGATCGAGAAGAGCGACGCCGACATCGCCAATGAAAAGAAGGCTGCGAAGGCCGCAACGTGGATCAACCGCGGCAAGGCATTCTATGAGGTGGCTGCCGAACCGACGAAGAGCCTCTTCGTCAACATGGAGTCCACGATGCTCAAACTGACGGTCGGTGAGCCGAAGTCGACCTCGCAGGAGACGCTCAACGGCGTACAGTACACGGCATGGATCTATCCCTGGTTCACGGCCTACATCAAGGACAACAAGGTCGCCACGTGGAAGCAAACCAAATGGGTGATCAAGGATGCTCCGGAGAAGGCCATCGAGGCTTACAACAAGGCCTATGAACTCGATCCCAAGAGCGCCAGCAAGATCAAGGAGGGTCTGACGCAGATCAGCAACTTCTGCTCGCAGGTCGGCAATGTCGGCATCGACTCGGGCGACTATGTGGAAGCTGCGAATGCCTATGCCACGGCTTACGAGGCTCAGTCGAGCCCGGCTTACGGCGAGGCCGATCCCGCACTGCTCTACTATGCGGGTTATCTGCTGACGGTCGACGGTTCGAACAATGCCGAGTCATTCGTCCGCGGCGGAAAGTATCTCCAGGAGGCTATCGCCAAGAACTACGCCGACGAGGAGGGCAACATCTACTACTACCTCTTCCACTGCTTCTACGGCCAGAAGGCTGCCGACAAGGAGAACGTCATGAAGGCCAAGCAGGCCCTGCTGACCGGTATCGAGAAGTTCCCGAAGAACGAGCGGATTCTCGACGGCCTGATGCAGCTCTACACCTCGGAAGAGGGTGTCGGAGACCCCGCCGACCTCGTGGCACTGATCGACAAGGCCATTGCCGACAACCCGTCGAATGTCGACCTGTGGTTCGGCCGCGGCCGGATCTTCTACGCCCTGAAGGATTACGACAAGAGCATCGAGTCGTTCGAGAAGGTCGTGGAGCTGAAGCCCGACCTCTTCGAGGGCAACTACTATCTGGGTGTCTTCTACACGATCAAGGGTGATGAGCTCAACAAGGTGATGAACGAGAAGCAGTACAGCAGCCAGGCCGCTTACGATGACGACCTGAAGACTGTCAACGAGGTTTATCTGGCTGCCGTGCCCTGGTTCGAGAAGGCTCACGAGATCAAACCCGAGGATGTCGATACGCTGGAGTTCCTCAAGTCGCTGTGCTTCCGTCTGCGCGACGAACCCGGCATCATGGACAAGTACAACACCTACAATGCCCTCTACAAGCAGGCCAAGGGTATCGAATAACCGATTTCGGAATCGAAAACAAGGGAAGCCCGGCTCCACAAATGTGGGGCCGGGCTTCCCCTTTCTTAACCGGGTTTAGGGGCTGCGGAACCTTACAAGGAGCCCGAAGCATTTACCCGCTTCCGGCGGTTGAAGCGAGGAACTGCTTTGGAAACTCTTCGCTGACACCTCCGCCTCTGAAACCGGGTTCTTAAACCGGCACCTTTTGGTGTCAAAAGGTGCCACCAAAACCAGCCGCAAGTTGCTTTTCGCGGGAATCTTCGGAACTCCTCGCTGAACGGGTGCAGTAAGATCAAGCCTTTACAGCCTCCCGTTCCGGGCGCTCGGTTTTCCGAAGATTCTTTTTCCGCTCCAAGCAAAGTGCGGCGGCTGTCGACGCGGGTAAAGGTTTCCGATGGTAGAATCCGCTTCCAACGATCGGGAGCGCGGAATTGCTTCGGAAACGCTTCACAGATACCATCGCCCATAGAACTCCTTTCTTAAAGGGGCGCCCGGTTTCTTAAACCGGGGTCAGCGGGCGATACGGCCGGTAATGGGACCGCGGGCCAGTTGGGCGGTGTCTTCGGCCGTGAACTGCCCGTAGTCGCCCGGCACGGTGTTCTTGATTGCACACGCCGCCGTGCCGAAATCCAGCGCAAACTGCATCTCCCCGGCGTGCCGGGCCAATCCGTAGATCAACCCGCCGACAAAGGCGTCGCCTACACCGACGCAATCCACCACGCAGTCGATGTCGTAAACCCGCGACGAATAGAGCCGGCCGCCGGTGTAGAGCGTTCCGGAAATCAGGTGGTGGTTGGCACTCAGCACGCTGCGCAACCCGAAGACGATGCCCCGGCAGTGCGGGAAACGCTCCGCCACCTGCCGCGAAGCCGTTTCGTATCCCGCCGTATCGGGCCGATAGGAGGCATCCCGGGCCTCGAATTTCGGGAGTTGCAACCCGAGGATCCGTTCGTATTCGTCGTCCGTGCCGAAGAAGAAGTCGCACTGCGCCATGAGCGGCGGCAGGACTTCCTGCGGGGTTTTGCCGTATTTCCAGAGGTTTTTGCGGTAGTTGATGTCGCACGACACCACCAGTCCGGCAGCGCGGGCCGCGGCGATGGCTTCGGCGCACGCCTCGGCTGCCGAGGCACTGACGGCGGCCGAGATCCCCGACCAGTGGAACCACGCGGCATCACGGAAAATCGGTGCCCAGTCGATCATACCCGGGCGCAGCAGGTCGTACGACGACCCGGCCCGGTCGTAGACTACGTGCGACGAACGCATCGCCGCGGCCTCCTCCATGTAGTAGAGTCCGATCCGGTTGCCGCAGCGCAGCACATGTCCGGTTTCCACGCCGTAACTGCGCAGGTCGTCGAGGCACGCCTCGGCGATGCGGTTGTCGGGCAGGCAGGTGACGAATTCGCACCTCAGTCCGTAGTTGGCCAGGGCCACGGCAACGTTGGCTTCGCTGCCTCCGTAGCTGGCCTGGAAGAGTTTCGTCTGGTTGAAACGCAGTCTGGAGGGCGGTGTGAGCCGCAGCATGATCTCCCCGAAGGTGACGATCTTTTTCTTCGTATCCATGGTTTCTGGGTCGCTAAACAGAACAAAGATAGTAAAAAAAAGGAACCGATCGTTCCGGTTCCGCTATTTTTCGAGGGCTTTTTCGGGCGCTTCCCCGTTTGTCGGAATGCTTGGCGGCGCGGAATGAAAATACCCCCGACACGTTGCCGTGTCAGGGGCTTTCTTTTGTTTCCGGGAGTCCCGTTCGGGAACCTCCGCGGCGTATATCCGGACCTATTTGCGGACGGTGACCGTCAGCGGCCGGGTGGCGGCAGCCTGGGCGGCCGTGATCTCCTCGACCCATTCGCCCATATTCTCCACGCCGCCCTGGCTCCAGCCCGAACCGGCATAGTAGGTAAGCGTCTCGCCGGACTTCACGCTCTTGACCGCTACGGCGTGTCCCAGCGTGTCGGCGATCATTTCGCCGCCCGGGAGGATCACCCCGAGGTAGATGTCTCCGTCGCGGACGGGATCCTTCGTATCCGAAGTCGCCTCGCACATGCCCATCCAGTCGTCACCGTTCATGACCCGTTTCACGTCGTGGCGCACGAAGCCTGCGGCGATGGGCAGTTCGGTGAAGTCACCCTCGTAGAGGTTGTCCATGCGGTTGAAGCGCTGGTTGGCATCGAGCGAGATGGTCTTCACGAGCGACACCTGCGTGCCGTTTACGTCGAACGGGGCGTAGGTCAGCTCGACGGTCGTGCGGATCGGGCCGTTGTCGAGCGTGCGGGCCGTAGCGTAGTTGTGGTCCATGTACCAGAACTTGCCGTCGACGAAGGGCACCGAAGCGCCCGAACCGAGCGTCACGCCCACCTTGTAGCAGTCCATGCCGTCGCCGTAGTTGTGGTGGTAGTCACCCTTGGCATACCACTCGTCGATGACGAGTTTCTCGGTGCACTTCACCCAGACGTCGATACCCGGCGTGACGAGCTTCTCGGGCGAGGTCTCCAGGGCCGGGCCGTAGAGGCGGTAGGCTACCTTGTTGTTCTCCCAGGCGTAGTCGTCGTAGCGTTCGGGAACCTGGCGTCCGAATGCCTCGGCTGGGTAGGCCTCGCGCGTGCCGGTGACGATCTGGAAGTGTTTGGTTTCGTTGGCGTCGGCGTCGGTCTGGAAGATCAGCGCCTGGGGTTCGGCCTCGCCGCGGTAGAGGACCTGCGAGGGGACCTGCTCCTTGTCGTCGTTGAGCACGACGACGTTCTCGGGCGTCACGCCCTGGAGTGCCGAAACCTCGGACCAGGCGATTTCGACAGTCTCGTCGTCGCGGTCGAGCTGCGTGGGGTTGGCGACTTCGACTTTCAAAGCCGGAGTGCAGGAGGCTGCCAGAATGGCGGCAAATCCTAAGAGTGTGTTTTTCATCATACGGAAACTGAAGTTTTTTCGATGTTTGGTTTGGCAAATTTACGATTTTTCCGTATATTGGTCAACCAGAATGGCAAATATTCTATTTAATTTGGTGATTTTTCGTAGTATCTCTCGCGGAAAGTTACTAATTTTACATGGTGAAAAGGGACGATTTTCTGGCAGATCGTTCCGATTCCATGAATGTTGGCCTAAATTTAAAACGATACAATGAAAGCGTTCAACGACGAGAATTTTCTGTTGCAGACCGAGACTGCGCAGCGGCTTTACCACGAACATGCGGCCAAGCAGCCGATTATCGATTACCATTGCCACCTGATTCCGGAGTACGTGGCTTCGAACCACCGCTTCGAGAACCTGTCGAAGATCTGGCTTGAGGGCGACCACTACAAGTGGCGCGCGATGCGCACGAACGGCGTGGAGGAGCGTTACTGCACGGGCAAGGATACGACGGACTGGGAGAAGTTCGAGAAGTGGGCCGAGACGGTGCCCTATACGATGCGCAACCCGCTCTACCACTGGACGCATCTGGAATTGAAGACCGCCTTCGGGGTGACGAAACTCCTCAACCCGTCGACGGCGCGCGAGATTTACGACCACTGTACGGCACTCTTGCAGCAGCCCGAGTATTATGCCCGGGGCCTGATGCAGCACTACAACGTCGAGGTGGTCTGCACGACGGACGACCCGGTCGATTCGCTCGAACACCACATCAAGGTCCGTGAGGACGGCTTTGCGGTGAAGATGCTCCCGACGTGGCGCCCCGACAAGGCGATGGCTGTCGAATCGGCCGCCGATTTTAGGGCCTACATCGAAAAACTCTCCGAGGTCTCGGGGGTCTCGATCTCGAAATTCGCCGACGTGATCGACGCCCTGCGCGTGCGGCACAGGTTCTTCGAGTCGGTGGGCTGCCGCCTCTCGGACAACGGCATCGAGGAGTTCTACGCCGAAGATTACACGCAGCCGGAGATCGACGCCATTTTTAATAAGGTGTACGGCGGTCAGGAGCTCACGGCGGAGGAGATCCGCAAGTACAAAACGGCGATGATGGTCGAGTTTGCCGTCATGGACCACGAAACGGGCTGGACGCAGCAGTTCCACTACGGTGCCATCCGCAACAACAACTCGCGGATGTTCGCGCAGCTGGGCCCCGATACGGGCTTCGACTCGATCGGGGACTTCACGGTGGGCAAGGCGATGTCGAAATTCTTCGACCTGCTCGACCGCGAGGACAAGCTCACCCGCACGATCATCTACAACCTCAATCCGCGCGACAACGAGCTCGTCGCCACGATGCTCGGGAACTTCCAGGACGGCCGCTACGGCGCCGGGAAGATCCAGTTCGGCTCGGGGTGGTGGTTCCTCGACCAGAAGGACGGCATGGAGAAGCAGATGAACGCCCTCTCGACACTGGGTCTGCTGAGCCGCTTCGTGGGGATGCTGACCGACTCGCGGTCGTTCCTCTCGTACCCGCGCCACGAGTATTTCCGCCGTACGCTGTGCAACCTTGTGGGCAACGACATCGAGCAGGGGCTGCTGCCCGCCTCGGAGATCGACTTCATCGGTCGCGAAATCATCGAGGGGATCTGCTACCGCAATGCGAAAAATTTCTTCAAATTCTAACCAATCCATAGGATAACAACATGAAAATCGTAACTTTAGGAG
>CALUKL010000065.1 GCA_944321195.1 uncultured Alistipes sp. | reverse complement strand
GGATGGGTTGTTCGCCCGGATTATCGGGAAAATCAGCGCACTTACAATCCTACAATACATTAACTACAAAAACAACAAGCCCATTGGAAGAGTCAAGTATGCGCTGACTTAATTCCGCCAACGGGTTCTATAAAGACATTTCTAAATCCCAGGAATGAGAATTAGATTTTCGTCCCGGATGACAAATGCGAATCAGCCAGGTCAAAAAAATAAGCCTTGCAGACTGAATCCTCGCTCCGTTCGCAAAAAAAATATAGAATGCTGGGATTAGAACTGTCGTTTCTGATCATCTGAATGGGTTGAATCATCTGTTCTTGAGAAGCATTGCGGCATAGTAGTCATAAAGTTCCGTTTGACTACGGTGTGCAGGCTCATCGGAGGAGTGTTGTACATAGGGGTTGTGCATCTGATCCGCGAGGTCGCGGGCCTTGACGTTGTCTGCCCATTGGATGGCGAAGACCTCGCGCAGGAGTTTCTGAATCCGCTTGTCAAGAATCGGCGTGCAGACCTCCACACGTCGGTCAAGGTTGCGGGACATCCAGTCGGCCGAGCCAATGTAGGTGCGTTCGTCGCCGTCGTTGCAGAATATGAAGAGGCGGGCGTGTTCGAGGTACTTGTCCACAATGCTGATGGCCCGGATCCGGTCGCTCATACCCTGCACTGCGGGCTGCAGGCAGCAGGCGCCACGCACGATCAGCCGAATCTCCACCCCGGCTTTTCCGGCACGATAGAGGCGTTCGATGATCCGTTCGTCGGTCAGCGAATTGCATTTGGCGTGGATATAGGCCCGACGTCCTCGCTTGGCGTTGCGGATTTCCCGGTCGATAAGCTCATCGAAAGCATCACGCATGAAGTAGGGAGACACGAGCAGATATTTGTATTTGAACTGCTTGTGGCTGTTCATCAGGAATTGGAAGACATTGCGCACATCCTCAACGATCCCCTTGTGCGCGGTCAACAACCCGAAATCGCCATAGATCGTCGCCGTATTTTCGTTGAAGTTGCCCGTACCGATATAGGCGTAGCCGCGTATGCCGGAGTTCTCACGCCGTTCGACGAGGATAATCTTGCTGTGGACCTTCAGATCCTCAATGGCGTAGATCACCTTGACGCCTTCGCGCTGGAGCAAATCGGTGTGTTCGATGTTCTGCTCCTCGTCGAAACGCGCCTTCAACTCGACGAGCACCGAAACCTGTTTGCCATTCTTGGCAGCGTTGATCAGAGCGTTTATCACCTTCGAGTGTTCAGCCGTGCGGTAGAGTGTGATGGCGATGCGCTCGACACGGGGATCGATGGCCGCCTCGCGCAGGAAGTCTATGACGTGCTGGAAGGAATGGTAGGGGTAATTCAGAAAGATGTCACTGCGACGCACCACCTTGAGGATACTCTGAAAAGGGAGAATGTCATGATGGCGCAACGGAGCGGGATTGACCGTCAACAGGTTGGGGCGCACCTTCGGGAAGCGCATCAGATCCTTCATCAGATGGTAGCGGTCACCCGGAGCAAGCATTCCCGGAACCGTGAGTTTGAGCTTGCGGGCCAACATCTCCAACAAGTCCTCAGGCATCTCGCGGTCGTATATCAGGCGGATAGGTTCTCCGTACCGGCGGCTCTCGATCCCTTCGGCGATGCGTTCGAAGAGGCTTTTCGAGATATCGTCATCGATGGTCAGCACAGCATCGCGCATGATCTTGAAGGTGTGGACTGTAATATGGTCGTAGTTGAACATGAAAAAGACGTCGTCGATCATCAGGCGGATGATATCGTCGAGAAAGATGACGTCGTGGCGTTCCGGCTCCGAGGGAAGCACGACAAAACGCGGGCAATGGGTGCTTGACGGAATGCGGATGACGGCGTAACGAGTATTCTTGCCGTTCCCGCAGGACATTCTCACACCCAGGTAGGCATTGCCATCGGGCAGGAAGGGAATCTTGATCGACTTGCGAAGGATGAGCGGCACAAGATATGGCGACACTACTGACACGAAGTAGTCGCGGCAGAAAGTTCTCTGGCGTTCGGTGAGTTGTCCCTCGCCGACGACGAAGATGCCCTGCTGCTCCATCTCGTGAAGCAGTTCGTGATAAGTCCGTGTGAAAGCCTCTTGGGCCCGTTCGGTTTGCCGACTCACCTCAACGAGCAGTTCCGAAGGGGTGTAACCGCCGATGAGCCGCTGCTGCCGCTGCTTGCGGGTGCGGCAGAGCCGCATCAGATTGGCAATGCGCACTTTGAAGAACTCATCCTGGTTGTTGGAAAAGATGCCGAGAAACTGAAGTCGCGCAAGCAGCGGAACACTATGGTCTTGTGCCTCCTGCAAGACGCGCTCGTTGAACGAGAGCCAGCTCAGCTCGCGATTGTTGTAGGTGAAATCCATATCAAGATCGGGTCAGAAGTTCCAGGAAATGTGTTTCGGCAGACTCAACCCATGTGCGGAATTCCTGAGCCGTGGCGGAACCTCCGCCATGGCTCAGGTAATCGGTGAAGCGTCCCGGATCGAAACGCTCGGAGACAATACCGGCCCCTGCGGCTGCAGCATCCGCGGCATTGATCCGCTGCTCGATATGGGCAGGGATAAGCATCATCGGCTTGCGGTGATACATCGCTTCGCAAACCGATTCAAAGCCTGCCGTGGTGATATATCCCCGGCAGCGGCGCATGAGCTCGAGAAAGAGGCGGTCGTCGAGGCGGTGAAAGGTGAGGTTGCTCTCGGCCTGCCAAAGATCCGGACGACCTTGACAATCCCAGAAGACGTGGAAACGGTATTGAGGATGTTGAGCGCACCAGTGCCGCAGTTCGTCGGCGAAGCCGTTGTTGACCATGTATCCGAGGATGAACCCCTCGTCGGATGCCTTACCTTCGAGAGCCTCGTGACGCAGCAGCGGAGGCACGACGTAGATGTGCCGCTGGAAGTCGTCTGGCATCGGCTGGAACGAAAGGGCCAACAGGTCATTGCATCCCCAGGCGGTCATATGAGTATGAAGGCGCAGCAGGATTCCCTGAATACCCTTGCGACGGCTGTGGCGGTAGAGCAGATGGTTGAGCAGGAACTGATGGGCGATGCCCGTCATCGGGATCCGGATTCCGAAGCGGCGGACCGTGAATCCGGTGAGCAGTTCGTAGAAGTTGATGATCCGGTCGGGACAGAGCGCCTCAATCCGGTCGCGGATCAGGTGCATGCTGCGGTCGAAGGCCAGCAGCCGCTTCGGGACAGCATTGCACAGCAGCGTGCGGAACATGCTGACCGAACGGTTGTTGCGGTCGAATGCAAACTGCGGAGTCTCGAATTCGGTAACCGGAGCTCCAATCTTCGTATAAAAAAAGGCAGGCAGAGTGCGTAAGGTGCTGCGGCCCACGAGGACTCCGACAACCTCATGGCCGTGGTGACGAAGCATCTCCGCCAATGAAAGTGCCTGCGTGAGATGTCCCCGTCCTTCTCCCTGTATGGCAAAAAGGAATCGCATCAGTGAGCCTCCTTCTCCGTATCGTAGCGTAGGATTGTCCAGTTCCCGGCGTAATCTTCGGCCAGGGCTGTCATCGACTCGACCCAATCGCCCGAGTTCAGATAAAGCACATCGCCGATCATACGCTTGTCAGCCTGGTGAATGTGCCCGCAGATCACTCCCGTACACCCCTTCTGGTTTGCCACACGGACCAGATGCTGCTCGAAGTCGCTGATATAGGAGACCGAAGCCTTGACCTTTTGCTTGATTTTCTGCGAAACGGAGTAATAGGGAAGACCCCGCTTCATGCGGCGGCGGTTGTAAAGGCGATTGAACCACATGAGCAGCGAATAGCCTATGTCGCCAATCCTCGCCAGCCACCGCATCGAGGAGGTAACATGGTCGAAGATGTCGCCGTGCAGGACATAGAAACGTTGGGAACCGCTCGTGTAGATATAATCGCGCTGAATACGGATGTTGGCGAAATGCAGCGGGAGGATGCGTTCCAGAAAATCGTCGTGGTTGCCTCTCAGGTAGATGATCTGCGTGTCGTGCTGGATCTCCAGCAGGCGGCTGATGAAATTCGTGTGGCGGCGTTTCCACTTTTCGCGGCGGCCGCGGAGCAGCTCCCAGCCGTCGATGATGTCGCCGCAGAGAATCAGCGTGTCGCAAGTGTGGTACTTCAGAAAGCGGTTGGCCTCTTTGGCCTTCGACCATTTCGATCCAAGGTGAATGTCGGACATCACGATGGTCTTGAAGTGTTTGGATTCGGTCATGGAACTCCGTTTTGACGCCACAAATAAAGCGTGCGAGGCTTTCGGGGTTATGACATCCGGGTGAAGATTTCATGAAACGAGATGCGGGCCACAATATTGATATTGCAGCCCGCATCCGGAATCCTGGCTTCATATCGGCCCACATCGCATTGTGCAATGCGGGTGATTGAAGGCAGCGCTATTTGTGCCGTTCGATTACATATTCCAGTTCGCCGCGGCTGTTCACCAGCGTGTAGTGCATCACACCCTCGTCGAACGACAGCAGCCCGAATCCCGAATTCTCGCTCGCATACTGCGTCAACGGTCCCCACTGCGGAGCCCGCTGCTTCGAGGCCGAAGTGTTCACCACATAGTCGATACTGTCCTGCCCCGTCCGGATATGCTGGAACGTATGGATGTGCCCGCAAAAGTAGGCGTCAACCCCGTTCCGACGGAAAACATCCTCCAGACGCGCCCGCATGTTCTCCTGCTCGATGTCGTCCTTCTTGTCGTAGGTGTACATCGGGTGGTGTCCCACCACGATCTTCCACTTCTCGGTCGAAACCCGCAGCACGCTGTCGATCCAGCGAACCTCGGCATCGGGATCCACAAGCTGCACGTCGGGGTACTGGACCGAATCCTTGCGGTACTTGTCGATCAGCGGCGCCGTGTCGATAAAGACGAAACGCACTCGATCCGCATCGGGTTCATCATCGTCCAACGGCACGGAGAGGGTGTAGTAACGGTCGGGCATGTTCCAGCGGCGGCTTATCTCGGAATAGTCCATCATCGCCTGCGTGTTGCCCCGATACTCATGGTTGCCCAGCACGCCGTACCACGGACACTGCAACTCGCCATGGGTATAAATACTCTCGAAATTGCTCCACAGCAACGGGTCCTGCGTCGATTGAATTCCCTGATAGTGGAACAAATCACCACACGAGATGACGAATTCAGGTCCCAGGGCATCGGCATAGACTCCCATCCATTCGCCGATCAATCGCTGATCGTAGGAGCCATTGCGGCCGGCATCGGCAAGCATCAGAATATTGAGTTCGCCGTCATAGGTTCCTTCGGCAACTCTTTTTTCGGGATCGGCAGTCGTGCAGGCTGCGAGAGCCCCGGCCAGCAAAATAGTGCAGAATCTCTTCATATCAAGTAATTAAAAGGAATTTGTTTTTCGGCGGCAAATATAGGCAATAAATCCTAACGAGGAATCACCCCATGTAAACTTAACAATTTTGTAATATCCTTGCATTCAAACTGTTATGTAGACATAAAATCACAGTAACATCACCTCCATACTTTTGCTGCAGAAATCCGAAACACAAACATTCACATAATATAAAGTATGAAGAAACATTGCCTACCTCTTTTTTTTGCCGTGGCGTTGAGCTCCGCACTACCCGTTTCACTCGCAGCCTCCACGGTCGGTGAAACCGAAGCCGAAGCGCTGGCAGCCGCAGCCGCGGCTCGTGGATCGATCACCGGAGTTGTGCTCGACGACAACCACCACGCTATCCAGGGCGCCGTGGTTTATATCGCATCGCTGAATCTCGGCGCCGTTACGGCTTCTGACGGAAGTTTCTCCCTGCGCGGCGTTCCCGAAGGAAAATACGACGTCTGCGTCAACTACGTCGGATACGAACAGATTTGTCAGACCTATGACATCCGCAAGGGGCAGACCGAACACTGCGAATTCATCCTTCACGAAGGCATGGCCATCGGCAGCGTCGTTGTGTCGGGCATTGTCGAGGGTCAGCGCCGCGCCCTCTCGATCCAGAAGAACAACGACGGCGTGAGCAACATCGTTGCCGCCGACCAGATGAGCCGTTTCGCCGACGCCAATATCGGCGATGCCATGAAGCGAATTCCGGGTATCAACGTTCAATACGACCAGGGCGAAGCCCGCTTCGGACAAATTCGTGGTACGGCCCCCGATCTGACCTCGGTAACACTCAACGGCAACCGCCTCCCCTCGGCTGAAGGCGACTCGCGAGCCGCACAGCTGGACCTTATCCCGACGGACATGATCCAGACCATCGAAGTCCACAAGGTCGTCACGGCCGACATGGACGGTGATGCGATCGGCGGTTCGGTGAACCTTGTGACGAAAAACTCGCCCTACCGTCAGACCGGAGCCGCCACAGCCGGAGCAGGCTACAACCCTGTCTCGCAACGTGTCACGTTCAACGGTTCGGCCAGTTGGGGCTCGCGCTTCTTCAACGACAAACTCGGCGTCATGGCCTCGCTGGCCTACCACAACAATCCGATCGGTTCGGACAACATCGAGGCAACCTGGAAGGAGGACGATGCCGGCAACGCCTATGTCGATGAGTTTGAGATCCGGCAGTACTACGTGCACCGCGAGCGCCAGAGCTACTCGCTCTCGCTCGACTGGAAATTCAACGAGAATCACAAGATTGAGCTCCGCGGCATGTACAACCGCCGCAACGACTGGGAGAACCGCTACCGCCTGACCTATAAGGATATTACACCCGACGTGGACGGAACGGCCACGGCCTACCTGCGGCGTCAGACCAAGGGTGGATCGCCCGACAACAAGTTTGCCCGCCTCGAGCGTCAGCAGACCGCCGACATTGCCCTGTCGGGAGAACACAACCTCGGATGGCTGGGCGTCGAATGGGGCTTTGACTATGCCCGCGCTTCGGAGGATCGTCCCAACGAGCGGTACATCGGACTGGAGAGCGACGAGGACAATCCGATCCGCTTCGACATGGACCTCTCCGACGAACGCGAGCCGCGCTTCACGCCGACCGACGCCTCGCTCATGGCGCTCAACACCACGAACTTCATCAAGCTCGACGAACTGACCGAATCGTTCAGCGAGATCGAGGAGACCGAATACAAGGCCCACATCGACCTCCGCGCCCGCCTCTTCACGGGAACCTTCGCCGGAACGCTCCGTGCCGGATACAAATTCCAGGACAAGGACAAGTCGAAACTGATTACCTTCTACGACGTGGAGCCCGCCGACGAAACCTCCTTCATCGCTCAGGCCATGACCGCCGGCAACACCTACAACGCCACGCGCAAGAATTTCTACGCCGGAGACTATACCGTCGGTGATTTCGTCAGCAAGCAGTACCTCTCGCATCTCGACTTTGCGGACGCCTCGCAGTTCGACCGCACGCGCAATCCGATGGAGGAGGCCGAGAACTACACCGGCCACGAAACCATCCACGCCGCCTACCTGCGTTACGACCAGCAGTTCGGCAACCGCCTGAAGCTCATCGCCGGACTCCGGCTCGAACACACCGCCTACGACTACACCGGAAATGCCCTCCACGTGGATGCCGAGGAGGAGAATATCACTTCGACACCGACTACCCGCAAGACGGACTTCGACAACTGGCTTCCCTCGGTTCTGCTCAAGTACGAACCGATCGACGACATGGTTCTCCGCGCCAGCTTCACCACGACGCTCGCGCGTCCGAAATTCAGCCAGATGGTACCGGGCGACCGCGTGAACCTCGCCGACGAAGAGTACACGATGGGTAACCCCGACCTGCGCAATACCGTATCGAACAACTACGACCTGATGTTCGAGTATTACTTCAAGTCGATCGGTCTGGTATCGGCCGGCGTCTACTACAAGCAGATCTCCGACTTCATCGTCGACGCCATGATCGAGGACCAGACGATCGGCGGCACCGAGTTCAAGGAGCTCTACAAGGCCGTCAATGCCGGTGATGCCACACTCTTCGGCGTTGAGGTGGCCTTCCAGCGCGACCTGGGATTCATCTCCCCGGCTCTGAAGAACTTCGGCATCTACACCAACTACACCTACAACCATTCGAAGGTGACGCGGCTGACCGATCCGATCTTCGCCGGACGCAATGCCGACGACATCCAGCTGCCCGGAACCCCCGAGCACACGGTCAATGCCTCGCTCTACTTCGAGAACAAGCGCCTCACGGCAACTCTCTCGTACAACTACGCCAGCTCGTTCCTCGATAACGAGGAGATGGGTATGACCCCCTTCACGGACCGTTACTACGACAGCGTCAACTACCTCGACGCCAACATCTCGGTCCGCGCCACGAAGCACATTTCGATCTTCGCCGAGGTGGGCAACCTGCTGAACCAGCCCCTGCGCTACTACCAGGGCACGAAGGATCGCGTCCGCCAGGCCGAATACTACGGCATCCGCTGTTCGCTCGGT
This sequence comes from uncultured Alistipes sp., assembly GCA_944321195.1. GTDB lineage: Bacteria > Bacteroidota > Bacteroidia > Bacteroidales > Rikenellaceae > Alistipes. Next base: position 2,432 of record CALUKL010000065.1, on the reverse strand, counting down.
GCCAAGGTCCGCTTTTAAAATACGCAACCACAAAAAAGAGCGCCGTTCGCATGGAACGGCGCTCTTTTTTTCGAGTCGAAACGTTACAAAAGGTGGTATTGCCGGTAGAGTTCGTGGATAATGCCGTCGGCAAGCCCCATACGAGGAACCAGGATCGTGTCAATCTGGCAAATGCACAACACATCCGTGAAGATCCGCAGCGCCGGGACGATCACCTCCGCACGACTTTGATTCAAATAGAGCTGTTCCATGCGTTGGGCCACAGACATGGCCCGCAGCCGGTTGTAGAGAGCATTTAGCTCCTTGGCATGGATGCACTCACGGGACTTCTTTTCAAGAAGTTTGTGGGTTTTGTTGATATTTCCTCCCGAACCGATGATTCCCGAAGGGTGCCATGTCCGGGCCACCTCACGGAGCCATTCCTCGAAATGCAACCATTCGGCCGGGGCCTCTGCGCCGCTGAAGATACGCACGGTCCCCAGTCGGAACGAGCGGGCCTCGACCTTGCTACCGCGGGCGTAGACAACGATCTCGGTACTACCGCCTCCGACATCGACGTAGAGATAGGTTTTTTGGGGATCGAGCGTCTCCTTCAGCCCTCCGGTTGCGAAGATCGTATCAGCTTCCGTTTCGCCGTTGATGATCTCGATCGAAATGCCACTGCAGCTGCGAACGAGTTCGGCAATCTGCCCGCCATTCGAGGCCTCTCGCATGGCACTTGTAGCGCAAGCACGATAGTCGTGCGTGCCGAATGCCCGGAGTAGGGCACTAAAACCCTGCATGGCATCGCATAGTGCCTCTATTTTGGCCGAACTGATATGCCCTCGCAGGAAGGCATCGTCGCCCAAACGAATGGGAACCCGCACGAAGGCTGCCTTTTTGTACTCGACGTGCCCGTCCTCGTAATCCTCAATATAGTTGATGAGCAACCGGATTGCGTTCGATCCGATGTCGATGGCGCCAAAAGTGTCTCTCTTCATGAAAGGAGGTGGGTATTGTGTATCCGCCGCCGAAACTGCTTTCCCAGAACATACGATACAACGACCGCATATCGGATTTTCAGCTGGTCGAGGCAAGTAGCTTCAAAGCTTCGGAGATCTATTTTTTTTACAAAAATAGACGTTTTTGCCATTCGATCGATGTGCAGGCAACTTTTGACACAATAATTTAATTTCCGGTATTTTCAGGTCAATTATGAGGACCGAGATTATGCCGGAGGAACTTTGCGCAAGGTTTGCCTGCGGCAACTCGTCCTGACCTTGCGCTGTCCGTCCGGCGGTATCTCTTTGCGTCAAAAAGGGAAGGGCTACTTGTTTTTTAACTTAGCTGCGTCACGTTTGAGTTGCTCGGCTTCCTGGGCTTTCAGGCGCGCCTGCTCGTCGAGAGCCGCCCTTTTGCGTACTAGCCGCTCGTACTTCTCGACATCCTGCCGCATTGAGTCGATACGTCGTTGGTCCCGCTCGACCTCGAACAGTTCCTCCAACTCCGATAACCGCTTCGGCGATGCCTCGCCCTTCATCAGCACATAGCGATACTTCAGATCATTGTCATACCGGCCGCGGTCGGGCCGCCAGTCTAAATAGAGTCCGACAGACAGCACAACGATCACGACAAACATCGACATAAAGAGCCAGAAGTTGCGGGTTGCGTCCAGTGAGAACGAGAAACGGTGCTGCACCATCCGCGGCGGCAACTCCTCGGAAATCTCTATCCCGGACACTTTTTCTTCCATCTCCGAGATCTGCGCTCCGAGGTCTTCGCTAATCTGCTCCTGCCGCTCGGAGATTGCTTGCAGCCGCTGTTCGATCCGATGTCCCTGTTCCTGCTGTGCCTCGTGAGTCTTTGTCTGGGTCTGCTCCAGTTGCAGAATCCGAATCTGCAGCTGCTTGATTGCGTCCGTATCAACGTGCGCTGCCGACTGTGATCGTGCTTCGGCCAACTCCGCGCGGAGCGTCTTGATAAGGGTCTCCTTCAACTCTTCGTACATCTCGAAGGAGAGCTCCAGGGTGTTCTCTTTCATCTTTTTCGTATTTTAGGTTGTTATCCGATTTTGCGGGAGCGTGCCTCCATGCGGCGCTTGCGCTCCATCAAGGCTACGGCCATCGCCTCAGTCGCCTTGTTGATCAGCGCCGTGATGCGGGCAATATGTTCCTCGGGACTCTCGCCCTCACGCCGTTGCATCATCTCGGGTGAAAGGGCAAATGGCGAGTCGAACGGTGGCAGTGGAATCGACCCGGCGCTGCCGAGCGACACCGATCCTGCGCCATGGCTTCCGCCTCCTCCACCGCCTCCCGCTGCGGAGAAAGGACGCCCGCCGCCGAACAGACCTGCAAAAGCGGTCCGGAAACTTCCGGCTGCTACCTTGAGTCCCGACATCAGGGTTGTGTGCCGCTGTTGCACCTGGCCGAAGTGGCGATCCAGCTTCGAGAAAC
>CALUKL010000064.1 GCA_944321195.1 uncultured Alistipes sp. | reverse complement strand
GGATGTAGGCCAGCTCGGCCTCGTTCACGTGCTTCGACTTCTCGGGTTTCTCGTACATGAAGACCCAGAATCCCATCCAGAGGAAGCATCGGGAGCGGATGGTGAGGGGGACGATCTCCCAACCGCCGCCGATGCGCTGGTCCTTGAAATACTGGGCCAGCAGCGGAATCGACGCCGGTGCCACCAGCGCTCCCACCGACGCTCCGGCGTTGAAGATCGACGTGGCGAAGGCGCGGTCCTTCTTCGGGAAGTACTCGGCGGTCACCTTGATGGCTGCGGGGAAGTTGCCCGCCTCACCCAGCGCGAGAATGCAGCGCGCGGCGAGGAACAGCCAGACACTCGTCGACGCGATGGCGAACGCCACAGCCGTTCCGGCCTCCACGGAGGTCATGGCCTTGACCGACTCGAAGCCCTCGATGTGCATCGTGGCCCAGCCGCAGGCCGCATGGAGGCAGGCGCCGGCCGACCATACGCCGATGGCCCACAAGTAACCCTTCTTGGTGCCCATCCAGTCGATGAAACGTCCGGCGAAGAGCATACAGAGGGCATACACGAGCGAGAAAACGGCGGTAATGGTACCGTAATCGGCGTCGGTCCAGTGGAATTCGGGAGCGATGAAGTCCTTCCAGGTCAGCGACAGAACCTGACGGTCCAGGTAGTTCACCGTCGTGGCCACGAAGAGCAGCACGCACATCCACCAACGCCAGTTGGTCATCAGTTTGGTTGAAGTTGATGAGGTATTTGTCATGTGAAAAGGTTTAGGTCGATGAGATTACTTACTTGTTTTTCACACCGGCAATGACATCCAGTGCAAAGCGGCATTTTTCCGTAACGGCCTTCCAGTCCTTCGCCGCAATCACGTCTTTGGGGAAGAGCTGCGAGCCCATGCCCACGCAGTAGACCCCGGCCTTGAACCACGCCGTGAGGTTCTCCTCCGTGGGTTCCACGGCTCCCGTCGCCATGATGTTCGACCACGGCAGCGGAGCCTTGACGTTCTTGACGAACGACGGTCCGCCGACGTTGCCCGCCGGGAAGACCTTCGTCAGGTCGCAGCCCAGCTCCTGGGCAATTCCGATCTCCGTAACCGACCCGCAGCCCGGCGTATAGGGCACCAGGTGGCGGTTGCAGACCTTGGCCACCTCGGGGTTCAGGTAGGGCCCCACGACGAAGTTCGCGCCGTACTGGATGTACATCGCGGCCGTCGGGGCATCGACAATCGTACCCACGCCCAGCACCAACTCCGGGCACTCCTTCGCGGCGAACTTGATCACCTCGATGAAGACCTCCGAGGCGAAGTCGCCGCGGTTCGTGAACTCGAACGCCCGCACACCGCCATCATAGCAGGCCTTGACGACCTGTTTGGCGATCTCGGCGTCCGAGTGGTAGAAGACGGGGACCATACCGGTTTTGCCGATGGCCTCCATGACTTGCATTTTTGAAAAACGTGCCATTTTCTTATTGCATTTTAATTACCTGTCCAATCAGCGCTGTACGCGGCCGCTGGCGTTGCCGCCGGCCAACGACTCGACCTCCTCGGCAGAAACGAGGTTGAAGTCGCCGTTGATCGTGTGCTTCAGGGCCGAAGCTGCCACGGCGAATTCCAGGGCCTCACCCTGCGTCGGCTTCGTCAGCAGACCGTGGATGATGCCGCCCGAGAAGGAGTCGCCGCCTCCCACGCGGTCGATGATCGGGTTGATGTCGTAACGCTTCGACTCGTAGAACTCCTTGCCGTTGTAGATCATGGCTTTCCAGCCGTTGTGCGTCGCCGAGAAGGACTCGCGCAGCGTCGAGATCACATACTTGAACCCGAACTCTGCGGCCATCTGGCGGAAGATGCCCTTGTATCCCTCGGCATTGGTCTCACCCCCCTCGACATCGGCGTCGGGCTTGAAGCCCAGGCACAATTCGGCGTCCTCCTCGTTACCGATGCAGACGTCGACATACTGCATCAGCGGCTTCATGATCGACTGGGCCTTCTCCTTGGTCCAGAGCTTCTTGCGGAAGTTCAAGTCCACCGACACCGTGACGCCGTGACGCTTTGCTGCCTCGCAGGCCAGCTTCGTCAGCTCGGCAGCCTTGTCCGAAATCGCCGGCGTGATGCCCGACCAGTGGAACCAGTCGGCACCCTCCATAATGGCATCGAAATCAAAATCCTGCGGGTCGGCCTCGGCGATAGCCGAATGGGCGCGGTCATAGATCACCTTCGAAGGACGCATCGAAGCACCGGTCTCCAGGTAGTAGATACCGACACGGTCTCCGCCGCGGGCGATAAAGTCGGTCTTCACGCCGTACTTGCGCAGGGCATTCACGGCCGACTGTCCGATCTCATGCTTCGGGAGTTTCGTCACGAAGTAGGCATCGTGGCCGTAGTTGGCGCACGAGACGGCCACATTGGCCTCGCCGCCGCCGTACACGACGTCGAACGAATCGGATTGTACGAAACGGGTGTTCCCCGGCGTCGAAAGACGCAGCATGATTTCTCCTAAAGTTACGATTTTCATGTTGTTATCCTATGGATTGGTTAGAATTTGAAGAAATTTTTCGCATTGCGGTAGCAGATCCCCTCAATGATTTCGCGGCCGATGAAGTCGATCTCCGAGGCGGGCAGCAGCCCCTGCTCGATGTCGTTGCCCACGAGGTTGCACAGCGTACGGCGGAAATACTCGTGGCGCGGGTACGAGAGGAACGAGCGCGAGTCGGTCAGCATCCCCACGAAGCGGCTCAGCAGGCCCAGTGTCGAGAGGGCGTTCATCTGCTTCTCCATGCCGTCCTTCTGGTCGAGGAACCACCAGCCCGAACCGAACTGGATCTTCCCGGCGCCGTAGCGGCCGTCCTGGAAGTTGCCGAGCATTGTGGCGACGAGTTCGTTGTCGCGCGGATTGAGGTTGTAGATGATCGTGCGGGTGAGCTTGTCCTCGCGGTCGAGCAGGTCGAAGAACTTCGACATGGCCTTTCCGACCGTGAAGTCGCCGATCGAGTCGAAGCCCGTATCGGGTCCCAACTGCTTGAACATCCGCGAATTGTTGTTGCGGATGGCGCCGTAGTGGAACTGCTGTGTCCAGCCCGTCTCGTGGTCCATGACGGCGAATTCGACCATCATCGCCGTCTTGTACTTGCGGATCTCCTCCGGCGTGAGCTCCCGCCCGCCGTACACCTTATTAAAGATAGCGTCGATTTCGGACT
>CALUKL010000063.1 GCA_944321195.1 uncultured Alistipes sp. | reverse complement strand
GTTCGCCGACCGCATCGTCTTCTACGACACCGACGGACGCTCGTTCACCGACACCTACCAGGTCGACTTCTCGTGGTCGCCCGTCGAGCGGCTGGACATCTTCGCCACGTTCCGCTACACGGACAGCGAGATGACCATCCGCCGGGCGGACGGAATGTCGGCACGCGTCGAGCGTCCGCTGGTGAGCGAGTACAAGACGCTGCTCAACATCCAGTATGCCACGAAGTTCCGACGCTGGACGTTCGATGCCACGGCGCAGCTGAACGGCCCGGCCCGCATTCCGACGCAGAATGCCGATCTGGCCGACAGCTATCATTCGCCGCGCTACCCGATCTTCTATGCGCAGGTAAGCCGCAAGCTGGGCAAGTTCGATCTCTATGTCGGGTGTGAGAACATCGCCGACTACATCCAGAAGGACCCGATCATGGGGGCGGAGAATCCCTATTCGGCAGAGTTCAACTCGATGAACGTCTGGGGACCTCTGATGGGTCGCAAGTTTTATATCGGGATGCGGCTTAACATCTATTGATGGTGCGTAGTGTGGTCACCGATACCTTGAATATAATAAAAAGTACAACGAAAAACCCGATAAAACTGCTATGAAAAAACTGTTGATGGTATGTCTGGCCCTCGTGATGGGCGTGGGCATTGCAACGGCGGCCAAGCCCGCCCAGAAAAAGAGTGTCACGACGGTCTTCGTAACCGACATCGATTGCGAACACTGCGTGCAGAAGATCATGAACAACGTCCCTTCGCTCGGAAAGGGCATCAAGGACGTACAGGTCGACCTGCCCAAAAAGGAGGTTACCGTCGTCTACGACGCTTCGAAGAACAGCGACGAGAAGATCATCAAGGGCTTTGCCTCTCTCAAGGTCAAGGCCGAAGTCAAGAAGGACGCAGCCGGAAAGAAATAGTTGCGGCCGTTCACCCCACCCCTTGCCGGGGTAGGGTTGTTTATCGATGCAAGAGGGTTTTCCGTTTGGCGGAAAACCCTCTTGTCTGTTGCCCTGTTTCGGTCGGACCGGCCGGTTACTCCATCGGGCGGATGCGGATTTCGGTGATGCCCTCCAGCTCGCGGGCCAGGCGTTCGAGATCCGTCTTCTCCTCCACCTCCCCATAGTGGTAGGGGTAGAAGATCGCCGGGCGGATCGCCTTCACCGCCTCGACGGCCTGATCCACGGTCATCGTATAGGGCTGGTTCACCGGCAGGAAGGCGATGTCGATGTTCTTCAGCGATTTGAGCTCCTGCGTGGGCTCCGTGTCCCCGGCAATGTAGATCCGCGTCCCGCCGATCGTCAGCACGTAGCCGCAATCCTCCCGGTCCTTCGGGTGGAACTGGAGGTGTCCCGGCGTCGTGTTGTACGCCGCAACCGCCTCCACCTTCACGTAGTCGCGCGGTGTCGCCACGCTCCCCGGACGCATCGTGTAGCAGTTCATCTCGAAGGCCTCGGCCGAGGTCCGGTCGCACACGATCTCCGTATCCGGTGTCAGAATCCGGTCCACGGCCGCCACGTCCAGGTGGTCGTAGTGCGAATGGGTGATCAGTACGAGGTCCGCTTTCGGCAGCGAACCGTAATCCGCATAGTCGTTCACCGGATCGATGTAGATCGTTTTATCCCCGACGGTGATCGAAAACGAGGCGTGTTTGAAAAAGTGGAACGTCAGTTCGGTCCCGTCGCGTGTCGTGAGCGTGTCCGACGGATATTCGGCCTGCTTGGCACGGCCGCAGCCGAAGAAAGAAAGCAATGACATAAGCGTTATCTTTGTTATCAAGTGTGTGTGCATCTCTCTTTGTCGTTGGGGTTATCGGGTCTCGATCCGGAAATTCACGATCCGGGTCCGGTTGTTCAGCAGCCGCAAGCCGAAATATCCGTCTCCCTCGCCCGGGGAGAGCTTGCGCGAAAAGAGTTCCTCGCCGTCGACCCGGAAGGTCGTGCGACCCGAATCGACCGTTATCTCGATCCGGATCGGGCGGTTGGCGACCAGCAGGTGACCCGCATCGGTGTACTCTCCGATCAGCGGCTTCACTTCGTCGGCCGGAGCCCCGTAGCGGTTGCCGTAGTAGCGCCGGAACCGCGTCGTCGTATTCCCGTTGCCCCCGTAGCCCACGTAAAACAGGTCCAGGGAGTTGTAACGTTCGAAAATCCCGCCCCGCCACGACGCCCGGGCGAAAAAATCATCCCCGTGTTCCGGGTCATCGGCCGCCCAGAAACAGTTCAGGTCGCCCAGCCGGTCGCAGGGCCCTTCCTGCATCAGCACCGTAGCCTCGTAACTCACCCGGTAGTCGCCCGTGAGCCGTTCCGGATACCACAGTGTCAACCCTTTCGGTGCGGTGATCTCCAGCGTGTCGCCGTGCCGGACAAGGCGCGAATCCCCCGATTCATCTTCCGCAATCCACTCCGTCGAACGGCCGCATCCGAGCAGCACAACGGCAAAAAACAGGGTCGCTAACTTCTTCATCATGGAATAAAGATACGATTTTGATGCGAAAAGTCCAAATTCTCCGCTTGTCCGCGAAAAAAATTGTACCTTTGAGGGGCCGAATACATTTTTTTTCAATTCCCGATGCAGTAATTCGCCGCATCGGACGTTTAAAGGGAAAATTTAACAGAACAACATCTCATGAATAGAATTTTTGCTACGTTGACGCTCGCAGCCCTCGCGCTTTCGAGCTGTATCAAGGAGAACGACTCCTACAAGGATCTTCTGCCCGTGCAGCCGGGGCAGTACATCTACTCCTATGTCACGACCCAGGACCGTGTGGCCATGCAGGCCGCCAATGCCGGTATGCGTGTGGCCGTGCTGGCTGCCGAGGTCGCCAAACAGCGCGGGAATGCCGAAGAGGAGGCCGAGGAGGTGACGGTCGCCAATGTGAAATACAACAACCGTTCGGTCCTTTCGCTCCTGTTCAACAGCGGCACGAAGATCGAAGAGGTCGAGCAGGGCTACAAACTCACCTTCAACAAGAGCGACCAGATGCCCGACGGATTCTATCTCGAAGGCTCGCTGTTGGTTGAGACCGGAGGAAAACCCGAACTGGCCGACGGCGCCAACTGGAATGTCGTGATGCAGCCCGATTTCAAACTCTACAGCTCCTCTTACAGCGGTGAAACCCAGATCAACATGAACGGCGGGTCGACCCGGATTGCGGATAATGGCGACGGTTCCTATACCATCCAGATCTCCAACATCGCTGCCTCCATCGAGGGCAGCAGTTCGGGGGCTTCCGACTGGAGCTCGATGACGGGATTCACCGTCCGTCCGTCCGATGACGAGGTGACGCTGGCTTACTCCTCCTGCGTCGGCAAGGCATTCGAGGTCAACGGTTCCGCTTCGGGCTACTCCATCTACAGCAACATGTACGGTTCGAGCCCCCTCCAGATGTCTTACAGCGTTACCGATGGCCTCTATATCGGTATGCAGATCGTCAGCGGCACCCAGGAGTGCGAATTCTCCTCGCCCTTCGATTACGATACGTCGGCCTATCCCGCACCCGATGTGCGCTACGTCTACTCGTTCGACGAGGCCAGCCGCCGATACTCCTTCCGGATTTACTACAACGGATACGTCTATCCGAAAGATTGAGCCGGGAACGGCTCCGGATTTCATCCGGATGCGCTCCCGGAGGATTCCGAAACCTCCGGCCTTGAAAAAACGGCAACCTCTTTCATGTGAGGTTGCCGTTTTTATGTTTGGGAATGTCGGGAGAGAGGGAGGGGAAGAAAAGAGTGCGGAAAAGGGCCTGTCGAATATCGGCGGAAAGGGCGAATTCCCGGAAAGGGCAATTTCCGGAGTGGGCGAATCTCCGGGCGGAGCGGACTTTTCACAGGTGACGGGACGGATTTTTCGGAAGGGACAGAACAAGAACGGCCGGGCAGGACCGGGAACAGATGAGGAGGGCGGAATGGTCCGAGGTTGGGCCGGAGCCGGGACCGAGGCCGGGACCGAGGGCAGGGCAGACCGAGACCGGGACCGAGCCGGGGCAGGGCGGGACGGTGTCCGTTATCTCCGTTGGTCGAGCCGCACCACCGACGGAATGCAGAAGGCAACCCCGCCGAGCAGGCAAATCAGACTCCCGGAGATGATGAACGTCGTCGTCAAACCGACCCGCTCGGCCAGGAATCCCGCACTCAGCAACCCGAGTGCCGAGGGCAGCAATCCGAAACTGCGGTAGAGCGACAGCACACGCCCCAAGAGCCCCGCTTCGATCCGCGTCTGGAGCACCGAGACGAACGAGGCGTTGAAGACGCTGCTCGAAATCCCGGCTGCGGCCGTCAGTGCTGCGAATCCGTAGAATCCCGAAACCGGAAGCAGCCCCGAACAAAGGAACGAAAGCCCGACGACCAGATACATCAGGTTGATCAGCACGATGCGGTTGACCGGGTAGTTGCGGGCCCCCATGATGGCCCCGCCGAGCAGGGCCCCGCCTCCCCAGATGATCTCCACGAAACTCATCTCCCAGGTCCCGCCGCCGAAATGGTTGAGCGTCATCAGCGGGAAAAGCACCCCCACGGGCATGATCAGGAACCATACGGCGATGGCCAGGCCGAAGAACCAGCCCAAACCCGGTTGGGAGTGCATGGCGGTGAAGCCTTCGCGGAATTCGCGCCACAGGTCCGGGCGGCGCTCCGGGCGTTCGGGATTCGGGATCCGGACGAAGAGCAGCGTCGTGCAGGCAACGAGTGCCCCTACGACATCTAACAGCAGGATGTTCCCGATCGAGGTGAGGCTCAGCAGCAGGGCGCCCAGGGCCGGGCCTGCGATGTCCGAGAGTGACGAGATCACCTGGTTGACGCCCGCGATGCGGGTGAGCTGCGCTTTCGGGGCCAGGAGCGGCACCGAGGCCTGCA
>CALUKL010000062.1 GCA_944321195.1 uncultured Alistipes sp. | reverse complement strand
AAGGCCAATGCCTGCTCCTCATCAAGCGACATGCATTCGGACACATACGTCAACGCCGAATGGGCCTTTTCTGAAAAGGGCGTTTCGAGTTTCAGTTCTATGGCCAAATTCACGATCTGCTCGATGGCTCCGATCAAGGTCCACGCCGGCTCCTTCGGGTTCTTTACCAATGGCTGATCAACCTCCGTTTTCGGGCTCGTGCCCCTCTTCGTCTCAAGATGTTCCATCATTTCCGTATTTTTTCTCCGGCAAAGTTCAACCAGCAATCTGCCGAAATCCGGCACATGCATTCTTTTTTGAAAAAAATGGCGTACAATGGAAAAATTCCGACTATGTGCAATATTTCAGCACATAATCTTGCTACCTTTGTACCAGAAAAAGACAAACACCATGGCATCCAATCTCTTCAAAAGGTACATCTGGCTGGCCGACACGATTCATCGCTATGGCCCCATCACGCTGGCCGAGATCCGCGCCCGCTGGCAGCACAGCGCGCTTTATGACGGCCGTCCGCTGGCACGGCGGACTTTCCACACCCACCGCGACGCGGTCGAGGAGATGTTCGACCTTTCGATCGTCTGCGACGAACGCACCAATCGTTACTCCATTGCCAACAGCGAGGATCTGAATTCGTACAACATCACCAACTGGCTGCTCGATAGTTTTGCCGTCGGGCAGTCGCTGCGCGAGGCCCGCACGCTGCATAACCGCGTGCTGGTCGAGGAGGTTCCCTCGGCCCGGGGGCATCTGCCCGATCTGCTCGACGCCATGCGCGAGAACCGGCAGGTGGTCGTTACCTATCAGCCCTTCACGGGGGACGAGGCCTTCGATCTCCGTCTTCGGCCGCTTTTCGTCAAGCTCCGCGACCGACGCTGGTACCTCTACGCCGACAAGCCCGACAATGCGAAAATCAAACTCTACGCGCTGGACCGCATGGTGAAGGTCCATGTGACCGAAGATCGCTTTACGCCGCCCGAGGAACTCGACCCGGCCGGCTACCTGGCCGGCGCCTTCGGCGTGGCGGTCTACGACGACATGCGCCCCTGCACGATCCGGGTCCGGGTTGCGGGCGACGGCGTCAAGTATCTCCGTACGCTGCCCCTCCACGCTTCGCAGCAGGAGGTCGAGACACATGACGACTATGCCATCTTCGAATTTTACGTGGCACCGACGCCGGAGTTTTACCAGGCCATGTTAAACTGCCACTGCAATTTCGAGGTGCTCTCGCCGGGCAATGTACGGGAAGAGATGCGTCGTATCATCGGGGCTCTCGGAGCCTGCTACGACCACGTTCCCGACAAGTGACTTTCAGGCTTCCAACCCTGGCGGCTGCCGCATTTCATTCATACCGAACCTATACCGGATACAGAATATTAGACAGCAAGAATTATGACTGACAAGAAAGACCGATACGCTCAAAAAACAGAGGTCTCGTTCCGGACGTTCAGCCAACGGGCCGATGCTCCGAAAACAGCAGAGACCGTCATCCCGATCGACATCATCGACCGACAGGGCCGAAACTACACGCTGCGGAATGCCGAGGGATTGCAACTCCGAATCGACGAATCGTTAATCGTAGACAACGGATTGCATATCGATGCGCAAGCAGGGAAACTGCTCGTCCCCGAATCACTCGCCCGGGTCTGGTTTGAACCGATTCGCCGAGAGCGACAGAAGCGGGAAGAGCAACGGCTCCGGGACCTCTTTGCCGAATCGGTGCCGCTCATCTGGCGCCAGCGTGAACGGATTCTTGCCGACCCGCAACTCTTCGGGGCCCGTACTCCGATGCGTATCCGCATGGCCTATGTCTCGATGAAGGATTCGGGACCCTATCCGCTGGGCGTGGTGGTCCGGGCTTGGACAGAATACGAGGAGCGCTACACGCGCATATGCCCGAAATGCGGCGGACGGATGCTGATCTACTCCTTCTCGGGGTCACCGTTGAGCGGCCGCAGCAGCCATTCGGCCACCTGCACCGCATGCGGCTACCGGCAACTCCACGTTGATGAAGGCAGTTTCGGACGCCTTGCCTCTCCGATCATGCGTATCGCCAGCGAGTATCGGGACCTGCCACAGGACAATGCACTGTCACTCGAAGAGGCAATTGCCAAATTAAACCGAATAGATCATCTAGAATTCATATAAATATGACCATCACCATTCACCGCGGAACCCACGAAATCGGCGGCAGTTGTGTCGAGATACGAACCCGGCAGGCAAAAATCCTGCTCGATCTGGGGCTGCCGCTCGATTTCGACTCCCGGCCCCAGGAGCAGCAGGAGCAAATCCGCCGCGAGGCCCTCGAATGGGCTCAGGATGCCGATGCCATCTTCATCAGCCACTACCATGCCGACCACCACGGCCTGTTGCCCGACACGCACCAGGATGTGGCCATCCACGCTACGGCCGGGACGGCGGCCATGATGCATGTCACCGAGGTGATCCATGGCCGCGGCGATGCCGGCTATCTGCGCCATATCAGAATCCTCGCCAAGGAGGCTGACGACCGGAAGTTCGAGCCGATAACCGTGGGCGACATCCGCATCACGCCCTATACGGTCGATCACGCCGCCTACGATGCCTGCGCCTTCCTGATCGAAGCCGAAGGCCGGCGAATCCTCTACAGCGGGGATATCCGCCGCCACGGAGTGAAAGGCTTTCTCTATCATAACCTGCCCCGGAAGGTCGACTGCCTGCTGCTCGAGGGGACCAATCTGGCCACCGAAAAGGAATGTATGAGCGAAGCGGAGATTTGCGAACGTTTCAAGGAGCAGTTCCGCACCGATGCCGACAAGCTGCACTACATCTGGTGCTCGGGGCAGAACATCGACCGGATCGTTCAGATCTACAAGGCGGCGCTTGTTTGTTCGCGCAAACTGATTGTGGATACCTACGTCGCCTATGTGCTGGAAGCGGTCCACCGTTTCAAGTCATCGATCCCCTCGCCGCTCTCCCCGTTCGAGGGACACGATGCCTTCCGATATTTCTGCCTGCCCGCCCAATTGAAACGGCTCGAAGAAGCCGGAAATCCGGAGATTGTGGAGCGGCTGAAGGCACTTTCGACGGTCGACACAAAAGACATCGGGCGCAATCCAGGCAAATATGCCTGGCTCATCCGTCCTTCAATGCTGTACTACATGCAGAAGTACAGCCACACGCCATCGGTTGTAGTTACCTCGATCTGGGAGGGATACGGGAAAGACGAACCCGAATTCATGGATTGGATCCGGGAGCGGAGTTTTGCCAATCCGCACATCCATACCAGCGGCCACGCCGATGCGAAATCGCTGTAGGCAATCGTCCGTCATGTCGATCCCAGACTTTTGATTCCGATCCATACTACCGTTCCGGAACGCTTCACCACGCTCTTCCCCGATCGGACGATTCGCTGCCCTCAGGACAATGAATCGATCGAGCTGTAGCCTCTTTTCTCCAGATTCTGCCCTGTTGTGCCGCCATTCCGCACAGCAGGGCTTTTACTTTGCCGAAAAGGCAGAGTATATGGGAATCAGATACTACTACAAAAATGGCAAGACGGGATTTCAGACCTCGGGCGGATGCCATCTTACGAAGGCGTGTTGGGACGAAGCCTGGCTGCTGGATGATACGGACCGGGCATTGGTGCGCGACGGCGAAGGATATGCATTACTGCGCATCCGCAGCGGACGGCTCATTCGTTTGGATTGTGACCGTGCGGCACCCTATGGCGACATCCTGCTGCGCATCCGCCGCAACGGGAAATACGGACTGGTGGATTTCGAGGGCCGCACCATCATACCTCCGCGATACGATGTACTGACCAACCACTTTGCACAGTTCAACATCATCGGCCGTCGAGGACGCTACGGATTGCTCAACCGGCAGGGCGGATGGGCACAACCGCTTCGTTACGACGTGATTCTACCCGTCAGCCAACGAGGAAACGACCGTTTGGCCTGCATCCGCTGACACAAGGTGGTGTTTTTGTGAGATTATCCAGTTTTCCCAATCCATTCCCTTTCTCCCGATAGCGACCAGCCCGGGCTTGGTGGTGTCGGTTGCAAGGCCGTCCCCGTGGGACGCTCTGTATAGCCTTGCAGCCGATGCCGGCAAGTCGGATCTTTGCGGACGGGTGGAAAGGGATGATTGTGTCAGTCTTTGAGACGCTTTCGCATCACAAAGTTGGTCAGTTCCAACCGATTTGCCCGGCGTTTCTGAACCTTCACTACTTCGTACCCTCTCTTCTCGAAGAAA
>CALUKL010000061.1 GCA_944321195.1 uncultured Alistipes sp. | reverse complement strand
ATAGGGCTTGAACCACACGTCGCGGATCGCCGCCATCATGGGTTTCACGGCATCGTACTCCACGGGCACCAGCCGCGAGGCAAGCGTCGTGTACATCTGGGCTGCATCCCAGCGATAAACCACTTCGATGTTGTAGGGCTCGGTGAAATTCTCATAGAGCCATTTGTCCAGCTCGTTGGCCGCCTCTTCCGTTCCGCCCAGACCGGGAATTACGATATCGTCGGCAATCGTCTCCTTCTCCCGACACGAGAGCGTCCCGAGAGTCAATCCCAACAACAGGACACCATATAGAATCTTGGTCTTTTTCATACTCTTTCTTTTTGCTTTTTCTGTCATGACTAACTCCAGGGCTGAGGAATATGGTCGTAAGGATTCTTCTCAAGGCCCGAAAGCGATGCGGTCTCCGGGATCTGAATCACACGGCGGTCGTCGTCGGGCGTCAGCGTGCTGCTCTCGCCCGAAAGCATCGTGTGCGTAACCGGTATGTTCCAACGCAGGATGTCAAACCAGCGCATTCCCTCATAGATGTACTCCATACGGCGGGCATCGAGTACGGCCAGAACCAGGCCACGCTGCAGTTTGCCCTCGTAGGTCGAAAGATCGGCCGAGAAACGTCCCGCATTGAAATCGGAATTCATGTAGTGATCCGACAGCGTCAACACATCGGTGTAATAGTCTACGACCTTGTCGCGCGAATAGTAATACTGAGCGACATTGGTGCTCTGAACCCGCCGCTGGGAGAACATCGTCAGATCGGCCAGGGCCAGGTCGTATTCGCCCGTCATGGCATAGGCCTCGGCACGGGCCAGCAGCGCCTCCTCCAGCCGGAACAGGGCTACCCGGATATACGGCTGGCCCGTATTGGCGTTGATGTTGGTCACCTTGAAGTCCTCATAGATCTTGGGCAGGAAACCCGGGGCATCCGCCGGAGCAGCATTGAACCCGAAGGTCGGCATGTACCAGTTCACACCCGAAGCATTCGCGCCCAGAATCGCATTGAACTCCTTGCCCCCGTGCGTATAACGGGTATAGGCCGTCGACTTCGAGGTTCTGTTGAGCAGCGAGTAGGGTTCCGCAGCCAATATGATGTTCGCATTGTTGGCATTGCCAAAGGCCATCTGGAACTCCGTCGATCCCGAATACATGCTGTTCGCGCCCCTCCAGTCGAACAGGTTGCTCAGGCAGAACAGCGATGCGAAATCGTTGGGATGCGGGATCTTGACCTCCGAACCGTCGGCATTGAGCAGGGGCTCCTGCTGCTGATTCACGATACTGGCCCAAGTCGTCGGCTGCGGGATCAGCTGGGAGGCATAGGAGATCACCGTGGGATAATCCCGCTCGAAGAGCGCGACACGCAGCGCCAGCATCCGGGCCGCATCGAGCGTAAAGTGGAACTTCGGCTGCACGAAATCCGCGGACGTACCCACCCCTTTCAAGCCTTCGGAGAGGTCGTCCTTCACCTTGGCCAGCGTCGCCGAAACCGTTTCACGATCATACTGTTTGTTGACCACATCCTCCGGCTCCGTCACATAGGGGATACCCGGATTGGTTCCGCGGTTGGCCTCGTCGAAGAAGTCCGTGAAGAGCGTCAGCAGGCAGAAGTGCGCATAGGCCCGGCAAAGCAGCGCCTCGGCACGGTAGGGTTCGCTGCCCTTGGGGTTCCCCAGTTTGTCGAGCGCCTCCAGGGCATGGTTGGCCGCCGCAATCGCCCCGTAGCAGGAGGTCCAATAGGCTTCGGCATCGTCGGAGTTCTCCATGCTGGGGTACTCGTCCCAGCGATAGGCCGTATAAATGAAGGCAAAACTGGAACTCGGCTGCGTTCCGTCCATCGTGGCGCCGTGGTCGGCCATCCCGTCGCAGCGGGGTTCGAGCCACGTCGCATAGAATTTTCCCGGATAGGCCGTTACGAGCAATGCCTTGACCTTATCCAAATTGTCTATCTGTGTCCGGTTATCGGGCATCTCATCGAGGAATTTGTTGCAGGAGGCAAAAAATACCGCCGCGGAAACGACCGACAACACTGCTATCAATTTTCTCATAACTGTCTCTTTGTTGTTTCAATAATGACTTAGAATCCGAGGTTCAGCGAAAGCGTGAACTGCGTGGTGGTAGGCATGGCCACACCTCCCGTATTGAAGAACTCGGGATCCTGGCCCTTGAGCGCCTTGTCCGCATAGATCAGCCACGGGTCCTTGACCGTCAGACGCAGGCTTGCGGTCCGGAAGAAGCGGCTCTTGCTGACCCACGCCGGGGAGAAATCGTAATTGAGCGAAATGGTCTTCAGACGGATGAAATCACCCTTCACGACCCGAGCCGTCGAATAGTTGTAGTTGACGTAGGGATAACCCACGTCGAGCGAGATCGACTGGTGCACCCAGTCCGAGATCGACGGCGAGATGTTGTCGCCCGTCATCAGGAAGCGGTTCTTGAATTCGTTCGACATGGCGTCCAGATCGCTGTACTGGGCGTTGTAGGCGGGCGTCAGACGGATCTTGTTCCCGGCCTGGTAGGTGAAGAAGGCGTTGAACGTGAAGTTCTTGAAACGAACCGACGTATTGAAACCGCCCGTGTATTTCGGGTCCACCGGGCCTTCGTATTTCAGGAAGTCGGTCTCCGTACCCTGCATGTTCACATCCTGGCTCTCCTGGCCGTCGGCATTGATGAACAGCGGAATACCGGTCTGGGGATCGAGCCGCGTAAAGGGAATCGAGAAGAGGCTGTTCACCGGATAGCCCTCCTTGTTGCCGCCCTCGCTCTTCACCAGGTCGTAAACCGACGGTTGGTCCTTGGCGTTCTTGATCGTATTCTCCGAATAGCCAAACGTGAAGTTTGCGGTCCAGGTCACGTTCTTCGTCCGAATGAGCGTACCGCCCAGCGTGATGTCCACACCGTGCGAGTCGAGGTCGGCGTAGTTGGCCAGTTTCCACGACTGCCCGCCGATTCCCGAGGTCTTGATATAGGCGATCAGGTCAAAGCCCTGACGGTTGAAATAGTCGATCGAGAAGTTGAGCCGGTTGTCGAAGAGCGTGAGGTCGAAGCCCGCATTGAACTGGTAGCTCTTCTCCCACGTCAGTTCGGAGTTGGCCAGCGCATCGATGCTGATCTGGTTCTCGCTCCAGCCCGGACGGTATACCTGGGAGCTGTAATAGACGGCTGCGGCATTCGACGCATTGGGCATACTGGCCGTCAGACCGTAGCTCAGACGCGCGCTCAGCACATCGATCCACTCCACATCCTCCAGGAAGGGTTCGTTCTGCAGGTTCCACTTGGCACCGAAGTTCCACGTAGGAAGCCACCGTGCGCTCGAACTCGAACCCAGCGCATTACTTCCGTCGTAACGCACCGTGGCCGAAACGGAGTATTTCCGGTCGAAGGCGTAGTCGGCATTGGCATAGAAGGCCACGAAACGATCCTGATAGGTCGTCGCCGTGAAGAGATCCAGCTGGCGGTCGTTCATCATGCGGTAGAACAGCGGGTTGTTGAAGACCACGCCGCCCATGTTGTACTGATAACCGGCCTGGATCGCCGTCTCCTCGTCACGCTCCAAGTACTTGATCTGCGTACCGGCCAGGATGCTCAGCTCATGCGTGCGGGCATTGTTCCAGACCTTGTTGTAGGCGAACGAGGCGCGCACCTCGTAGTTGAGCATCGTATTGTTGGTCGTGTTGTAGAAACCACCCTGCTCCATGACCGAAACCGGCTCGGCATTCGGGTCGTCGGGATTGGTCCACAGGTAGCGGTTCCGCTGGCGGATCGTCGAGTTGCCGTCGGCACGGTAGGCTCCGGCAACGTTCGACTCCTCGGTAATCCGGTGAACCTGGTCGCTCTTGACATAACGGAGCATTCCCGTAAAGTTGAACCGGAGCCCCTTGACGATATTGTAGTCGAACTGTCCCTGCAACTTGGCATCCATCACATTGAGCTGGATCTTGTTCTCCTGCAGCTCTTTGAGGATGTTGAACGGAGCGTAGTTCATCGTCACGTACTCCAGATTGCCGTCGTTGTCGTAGGGCCGGACCGTCCGGCTCGTATTGAGCGCATAGCTGAAGGGGTTGATGTCGAAGTCACGCGACCACTCGCCGCTCACCACGTCGATCGACCGCTGATAGGATCCCGGCGCCTCCTGCTGACGCAGCGACGCCACGGCCTGGAAACCGACCGAAATCTTGCGGCTGATGTCGTAATCGTTGCGGAAGTTGAGCGTATAGCGGCTCACGTTGTCGGCAACCGACCATCCGGCGTCGTTCATGAAACCGATCGAGGCGTAGGTCCGCGACTTTTCGGTACCGGTCGAGATGCTCAGCGAGTGCTCCTGGAGCAGGTTGTGCGTAAAGAGAATATCGAACCAGTCGGTATTTGCCTTGGCGTACTGCATCAGGAAGGCATTCCGCGCCTCCCGCGTATTGGCCAGTCCGAATCCGGTTTCGGGGTCGTAGGCCGCAATGGCATTGTACATCAGTCCGTAGACACCCGAATTCGAGGTGTTGACGATATCCTGATTGAGGAGGCCCTTGCGTTCGAACTCCGAATAGACGGCCATCTGGTCGGCGGAGTTCATGATGTCGAAATTCGAATAGCGCGGTTTGGTACGGATCGTGAAGTTGCCCGTATAGGAGATCCGGGGAGCACCCTGCTTACCTTTCTTGGTGGTGATCACCACGACACCGTTCATGGCGCGGGCACCGTAGAGAGCCGTTGCGGCGGCATCCTTCAGGATGTCGAACGTCTCGATATCCGAGGCGTTGATACCGGCCACGGAGGATCCGAGCAGCGTCGTGGGGTCACCGCTCGAAAGCTGGTCGTTGGAGATGTTGACCACATCCTCCAGGACGACACCGTCCACGACCCAAAGGGGTTTGTTCTCACCGCTGAGCGACGTCACACCACGGATACGGACCTTGGGGGCCGAACCGAACGTACTGGAGACGTTCTGGACCGAGACACCGGCTACCTGGCCTTCGAGCATACGGCTCACGTCGGTCACACCGGCGATAGCTATATCATCGGCACTGATCTTGACCGAGGATCCCGTAAAAGTCTCCTTCTTGGCATTCTTGAAACCCGTTACGACGACATCGTCGATTGCGGTGGTCGATTTTTCGAGTTTCACATCCACACGGGTCATACCCTTCGACACGGCGATCACCCGTTCCTGATACCCGAGGAACGAGACGATGATCGTTCCGGGGGTGGAAGGCAGCGAGATGGTAAACGCACCTTTCGTATCGGTGACGGTTCCGCTGGCGGTTCCCTTCACAGTCACGGTAGCACCGATAACCGGCATTCCGTCTTCGGAATCCGTCACGCTACCGGACACCTTAACCTGTGCAAAAGCACTCGACAAGCTCAGGTTAATGATGATTAACAGCAGTAAAAATTTTCTCATGCATAAATGGTTTAGAAGTGAGTGTACGAATCCATAACGCCCGAATGGGTGTATTCGGGTTCTTCAAGCTGAATGGGATAAAATGTTATTTCGTTGTTTTTTTAAAATAAAAAGTCCACAGGACGGGCATAACCGCCGGTTCCCTGATTGTGAGTATGTTGACACGACGATCCGCATAAATCCGCAAATTGTTGATTGTGAGCGGACAATCGGTATTTCCGATCCGAAGATGCTGGCGTTCCGTTACCGGGAGGTAACTCCGGACAAGGGATTATTCCTCTGAGAATATGCTCTTTGGATTTGACCATGGGAGATTCCGTCGTTACTTAAACGTTACCTTTAGGGATCGAAATCGTAGGTTATGAGTATGAGAAACACGTTTAAAATCCTGTTTTACGCCAAGAAAAATGCCCCGCTGCGGAATGGGAATATTCCGATCATGGGGCGCATCACCCTCAACGGCGAACGCACGCAGATCTCAACCCGCCAATCCGTCCCGCTCAAGCTTTGGAATGCCAGTCTGGGACGTGCCGTCGGACGGAGCAGCCAGGCGCTGCTCGTCAATGAGCAACTCGACCGGATCCACTATCGCATTGAACATTGTTACCACATGTTGCTTTGCGAACAGGTCCCGGTAACTCCCTGCATGATCAAGGAGCGCTATTGGGGAATCGATCAGCGAAAACACGGCCTGCTGGACTTTTTCCGCAGGCACAACGACGAATTTTTCCGCATGGTCGGAATCTCCCGAAGCAAGACGACCTATTATAAATACAGAAGCGTATACCGTCATCTTGAAAGGTTCATTCCGGAGCATTATGGGTGCAACGACATACATTTCAAAGAGATAGACCGCAAATTCCTGGCGGATTTTCACCGTTACATGATGTTGGAATGCAACCGCAAGAAGAATACGACCTGGGTCTATATGATTGCCTTCAAACATATCCTCATGCTGGCGCGGGAACACGGATACATGGATCGTAATCCGTTCGCCGACTACAAGTTGAGTTGCGAATCCGTGGCCCGGAACTACCTTTCCATGCCGGAACTGCGGAGCATCATACGCCTCAGACCCGAGTCACCGACCCTGCAACTGATCCGGGATGCCTTTCTGTTCAGCTGCTTCACGGGACTCTCCTATATCGATCTCCGCAGGCTGACGCCCCGGCACCTCCAAAGGACACGCGATTGCCTGTGGATCCATACGTTCCGGCAGAAAACCGGCGTTCCGGTCCATATACGGCTGTTCGACGTGGCCTGTGCGATCGTCCGGAAATACCTGCCCGAGGAGTGTGACCGTCGGATATTCGACCTGCCGACCAACGGTTGGTGCAATGCGTGCCTTGAGCGGCTGATGGCCATGGCGGGCATCAGCCGTCGGATTACGTTCCATTGCGCTAGGCATTGCATCTTTTCTTATTCATTGAAAATAAGAAACTTACAAGCTCTATTTTTTTAGACAGGTAACGATTTAGAAACGAGTAGACTTCTTCAAGTTGCCAGATTTTGCATAAATGAAAGAACGTTTACTTT
>CALUKL010000060.1 GCA_944321195.1 uncultured Alistipes sp. | reverse complement strand
CGGACGGGCCGTGATCCCCGTCTCGGCCTCGAACAAACGCAAGCTCAACGGTTTCATCCACGACGAGTCGGCCACCGGAAAGACCTTCTATGTCGAACCGGTCGAGGTGGTGGAGATCAACAACGAGCTGCGTGAGCTGGAATATGCCGAACGGCGCGAGATCGTGCGCATCCTCACGGAGTTCACCGAAGGGATCCGTCCCGATGCGGAGCTGATCGCCGCGTCGGGCGACTACCTGGCCGAGATGGACATGCTGCGCGCCAAGGGGCGCTGGGCCTCGGAGAACGGATGCGTGAAGCCGATCCTCTCGACCGACGACCGGCTGGTGCTCAAAAACGCCCGCCACCCGCTCTTGCAGCAGACCCTGCGCGCCGCCGGGCGCGAAATCGTCCCGCTCGACCTGCAGCTGGACCGCCGCAAGCACATCCTCGTCATTTCGGGACCCAATGCCGGCGGAAAATCCGTCTGCCTGAAGACCACCGGCATCGTCCAGTACATGTTCCAATGCGGGTTCCCGGTCCCGGCGTCGGAGATCTCCGAGCTGCCCGTCTTCGAGAGCCTCTGCATCGACATCGGCGACGAGCAGTCGATCGACAACGACCTGTCGACCTACTCCTCCCACCTGCTCAACATGAAGCACATGCTGGCCGGGGCGTCGCCACGGACCCTGGTGCTGATCGACGAATTCGGGTCGGGCACCGAGCCGGTCATCGGCGGGGCGATTGCCGAGGCGATTCTCGAACGCCTGCTGGAGAAGGGGTGCTACGGCGTCATCACGACCCACTATGCCAATATCAAATACTATGCGTCGAATACGGAGGGGATTGCCAACGGGGCGATGATGTTCGACGTGCAGAACATCCGGCCGCTCTTCAAACTGGAGACGGGCAAGCCGGGCAGTTCGTTTGCCGTGGAGATCGCCCGCAAGATCGGGCTTCCGGAGGAGATCATCCGCCGGGCCAGCGAGAAGGCCGGCTCGGATCATATCAATATCGAGAAGCAGCTGCGCGAGATCGCCCGCGACAAGCACTATTGGGAGCAGAAGCGTGACCGCATCCGGCTGACGGACCGCAAAGTCGAGGAGCTGGAGCAGACTTACGCGGAGCAGCTCACGAAGATCCGCGCCGAGCGGCAGGAGATTCTCAAACGTGCCAAGGAGGAGGCGCAACGGTTGATTGCCGACGCCAACCGGCAGATCGAGAATACGATCAAGACGATCCGCGAGGCGCAGGCCGAGAAGGAGTTGACGCGGCTGGCCCGCCGCGAACTGGACGATTTCCGCGAGACGGTCGGGAAGGAGGATGCGTCGGAGCGCGACGAGCAGGTGGCCCGCGAGATGGAGCGCATCGAGCGGCGGCGCCAGCGGCGTGCCGAGCGGCGCGAGCGCCAGGGCGAAAAGGGCCCGGAGAAGTCGGCGGCGGAGCCCGAAAAACCGCGTGAGGTGGAGGTCGGGTCGAAGGTCCGCATGGCCGGGCAGGCGATGGTCGGCGTGGTGCAGTCGGTGAAGGGCAAGCGGGCGCAGGTGGCCTTCGGGCAGATTCTCACGACGGTCGACAAGGCATCGCTGACGGTCGTCTCGAACAACGAATACCGCGAGGCCACGCGCCCGACAACGGCCCGGACCGTCGTGTCGGTCGACATCTCGTCGCGCAAGCTCAACTTCAAGGACCACATCGACGTGCGCGGAATGCGCGCGGCGGAGGCGCTGGAGGCGGTGCAGGACCTGGTGGATGACGCCCTGATGGTAGGCGTCGGGTCGGTGACGATTCTCCACGGAAAGGGCACCGGAGCCTTGAAGGAGGAGATCCGCCGCTACCTCCGGACCGTGCCCGAAGTGGTTTCTGCTGTCGACGAACACGCCGACCGCGGCGGTGCCGGGATTACGATCGTGACGTTCGATCTCTCGTAATGGCGCGTGAATTCGGAAAGGTCCGGATTGCCGTCGGGATTGGGAAAGCCCCGGGGAAGGCCGGACGGATGCTATAAAAGTTGCGGAAAAGATGAATTACAAACTTTCGCAGATTGCCGCCATCGTCGGCGGTCGCTTCTCGGGCGAGGAGTCCGATGTGCGGTCGGTCGTCACCGACAGCCGCTCGCTCTCGTGCGAACTGGGCTGCTGCCCGATGTTCGTCGCCATGTGCGGGGCCAATCACGACTCGCACGATTTTATCCCGCAGATGTATGCCCGCGGCGTGCGGGCTTTCCTGGTCGAACGCCCCGTCGAGGAACTGCCCGGGTGCGGCTATGTGGTCGTGAAGAACGCCATCGCGGCGCTGCAGAGCCTGGCGGCCTATCACCGCGCCCATTTCAGGGGTACGGTCGTCGGAATCACCGGTTCGAACGGAAAAACCGTCATCAAGGAGTGGATCGCCGAGGAGCTGCCTGCCGGGATGAAGTGCTACCGCTCGCCCAAGAGCTACAATTCGCAGCTGGGCGTGCCGTTGTCGGTGCTGATGATCGAGGGCGACGAACAACTGGCGCTGATCGAGGCCGGAATCTCGAAACCCGGCGAGATGGAGCGCCTCGAACGTATCATCCGCCCCGACGTGGTGGTCTTCACCTCGATCGGCGACGCCCATCAGGAGAATTTCCTCAATCTCGAACAGAAGTGTCTCGAAAAGATGGTCCTGGCACACCGCGCCCGGGTGATCATTTACCACAGCCACTACGAACCCCTCGGGCGCCTGATCGCCTCGCGCTTCGCCGAACGGAAACTCTTCGATGCGGCCGCGGCTCCGCAGCTTCCCGAGGCGGTGATCGGCAACGAGGCCTCGCGCCGCAACGCCCAGATCGTCGAGGCCTTCTGCTTGGCAATGGGATTCCCGGCCCCGTCGTTCTCCGCGGCTCCGCAGGTCGCCATGCGTCTCGAAGTCAAGGACGGAATCAACGATTCGGTGCTCATCAACGACGCCTACAACCTCGACCTCAATTCGCTGGCGCTGGCGCTGGACTACCTGCACAGCGTGGCCCTGACGCGCCGCCGCACGCTCGTCCTGTCGGACATCGCCCAGAGCGGCCTCTCGGACGACGAACTCTACGGCCGGGTGGCCGGGATGGTTGCCCGGGCCGGAATCGACACCCTCGTGGGGATCGGTCCCAAACTGAAACGCTATGCCGCGCTCTTCGACTGCGACAAGGTCTTCTACGCCTCGACCGACGAGTGTATCGCCCGGATCGGGCGCCGCGTCGTGGCCGGGCGTGCCGTGCTGCTGAAGGGCGCCCGCGACTACCGCTTCGAGAAGCTGGCCCACGCCCTTTCGCACAAGAGCCATACCACCGTGCTGGAGGTCGATCTCGACGCCATGACGCACAATCTCAACTATTTCCGGTCGAAACTCGATTTCCGTACGAAACTCGTGGCCATGGTCAAGGCCGGCTCCTACGGGGCGGGGGATTTCGAGGTGGCGCAGATGCTCCAGCACCAGCGGGTCGACTACCTCGCCGTGGCCTTTGCCGACGAGGGGGTGCTGTTGCGCGAACGCGGCATCACGATGCCCATTGTCGTGCTGAATGCCGACGCCGACAGCTTCGACCAGATGATCGCCAACCGCCTGGAGCCCGAAATCTACAGCTTCCGGTCGCTCGACGACTTCGCCCGGGCCGTGAACCACGCCGGGGAGATCCGCTATCCGATTCACGTCAAGCTGGATACCGGGATGCACCGCCTGGGATTCATGGAGGGGGAGATCGGGCGGCTGTGCGACGTGCTGAAGGAGCTCCCGGCCGTGAAGGTCGCCTCGGTCTTCTCGCACCTGAACTGCGCCGACATGCCCGATGAGGATGCCTATACGCGGGCGCAGATCGACCGCTTCGACCGCATGAGCACGCAGCTCGTCGAGGCGCTGCCCTACGCCGTCATCCGCCATACGGCCAACTCGGCGGCCATCGAGCGCTTCCCCGAGGCGCAGTTCGACATGTGCCGCCTCGGGCTGGGGCTCTACGGCTTCGGATGGCAGCACAATCCGGCGCTGCGGCCCGTCTCGGCGCTGAAGACCCGCATCGTGCAGATCAAGCACCTCGAAGCGGGCGATGCGGTCGGATACGGCCGCGCCGGGCGCTTGACCCGCACGACCGTCACGGCCACCGTCCCGATCGGCTATGCCGACGGCCTGGACCGCCACCTCGGGTGCGGGCGCTGGTCGATGCTTGTCGCCGGGCAGCCGGCCCCGATCGTCGGACGGGTCTGCATGGACAGCTGCATGATCGACATTACGGATATTCCGGGCGTGGAGGAGGGCGACGAGGCCGTCGTCTTCTCGGCCGCCCCGGGCAACGACCTCGAAACCATGGCCCGCGTACTGGATACGATCCCCTACGAGATCATGACCTCCATATCGGGCCG
Source organism: uncultured Alistipes sp. (assembly GCA_944321195.1). GTDB lineage: Bacteria > Bacteroidota > Bacteroidia > Bacteroidales > Rikenellaceae > Alistipes. The sequence goes on along the minus strand of CALUKL010000060.1, from coordinate 16,119 downwards.
TGTCAAACGCATCTATCTCAAGGAGTAAATGGCTTACGGAACCCTCTACCTGATCCCGTGCCCGATTTCGGACGAAACGGCACCCTGGGACGTGCTGCCCGCCGCCAATCGCGCGGTGATGGACGCACTGGACTACTTCATCGTCGAGAATACCCGCACGGCGCGGCGGTTTCTCTCGAAAGCGGGTATCGCGCGGCCGATCGACACGCTGGAGTTCCGCGAACTGAACGAACATACGGTCGCCGGGCGCGAAGTCGAGGAGCTGGTGGCTCCGATTCTGGAGGGACGCTCGGCCGGGGTGATCTCCGAAGCCGGTGTGCCGGGCGTGGCCGATCCGGGGGCGCTGGTCGTCGAGGCCTGCCACCGCCGCGGAGTCCGGGTCGTGCCGCTCGTGGGGCCCTCGTCGATCCTTCTCGCCCTGATGGCTTCGGGGCTGAACGGGCAGTCGTTCGCCTTCAACGGCTACCTGCCCGTCAAGCCGTCAGAGCGGGGCAAGGCCATCCGTTTCTTCGAACGGCGGGCCCGCAGCGAAGGGCAGTCGCAGCTCTTCATCGAGGCGCCCTACCGCAATGCGAAACTCCTGGAGCAGTTCCTGCAGACCCTGGCACCCGAAACGCGCCTGACGGTGGCTGCGGACCTCACGGCTCCCGCGGAGCGGATCGAAACCCGGACGGTGGGGGAGTGGCGCCGGATGACGCTGCCCGAACTGAACAAACGCCCGGCCATATTCATCATCGGATAGCGTTGGTATGCAATTTGTGCGAAAGATCCTTCGGAAACTGAAAAAAATACCAGATATGAAAAAGGAAAAGGTTTATAATGAGGCTGTTAAAGAGGATGAAAAACCGGCCTCGGAAGGCGTGAATCCTTCGGGCGGAGCGGCCTCAGATGCCAATGTGTCAGGTGCAGCCGCCGAAGAGTCTGCCAAAATGGCAGACGATGACGCCGTGAACCGCGATGCCGACTCCTCGGAACAGCCCGAAGCCGTGGCGCAGGCCGTAGAGGAGGCCGTGGCCGAGTGGAAGGACAAGTTCCTGCGCCTGCAGGCCGAATTCGACAACTATCGCAAACGCACGCTCAAGGAGAAGATGGACCTCGTGCAGACCGGCGGACGCGACGTCCTGCTGGCGATGCTTCCGGTGCGCGACGACGTGCAGCGCGCCGTGGCGGCCATGGAGAAGAGCGACGACGTGGAGGCCCTGCGGCAGGGTGTGCAGCTCATCTCGCAGAAGTTCACCGAGGCCCTGCGGCAAAAGGGTGTTGTCGAAATGGATCTGAAAGAGAAGGAGTTCGATGCCGACATTGCGGAGGCGGTGGCCAAGTTCGCGGCCGGCGGGGAGATGAAGGGCAAGGTCATCGATGTCGTCCAGACGGGTTACATGCTGGGCGACAAGGTGCTGCGTTTCGCTAAGGTTGTCGTAGGAGAGTAAGGCCATGGCAGAGAAGAGAGATTATTACGAAGTGCTCGGCGTCGAGCGCAATGCCAACGCCGACGAGATCAAGAAGGCCTACCGAAAGGCCGCGATCAAATACCACCCGGACAAGAACCCCGGGGACAAGGAGGCCGAAGAGAAGTTCAAGGAGGCCGCCGAAGCCTATGACGTGCTGTCGAATCCCGACAAGCGGGCCCGTTACGACCAGTTCGGACACGCCGGAATGAGCGGCGCGGCAGGCGGCGGTGCCGGAGGTTTCGGAGGTTTCAGCGGCGGGGGATTCTCCATGGAGGACATCTTCTCGCAGTTCGGCGATATTTTCGGCGGACACTTCGGCGGCGGATTCCGCTCGTCGGGGGGCGGCTCGCGCCGCGTCAACCGCGGGTCGGACATCCGTGTGCGGGTTCGGCTGACGCTTGCCGAGATCGCCTCGGGCGTCACCAAGAAACTCAAGATCAACAAGACCGTGGCGTGCGACAAGTGCGGCGGCTCGGGCGCCAGGGACGCCAATGCCTACGCAACCTGTTCGACCTGCAACGGAACGGGATACGTTACGCGCGTGGAAAACACCTTCTTCGGAAGGATGCAGACCCAGGGCGTCTGCCCGACGTGCGGCGGCACGGGCAAGGTGATCACGGCGACGTGCGACAAGTGCAGGGGCGAAGGAACGCTGCGCGGCCAGGAGGTCGTCGAGATCCAGATCCCGGCCGGAGTGGGCGAGGGAATGGTCCTCACGGTTACCGGCAAGGGTAATGCGGCGCGTCAGGGCGGCGTGAACGGCGACCTGCAGGTCGTCATCGAGGAGGAGCCTAATCCGGAACTGGTCCGCGACGGCAACGACCTGATCCACAACCTGAACATCACCGTAACGACGGCGCTGCTGGGCGGTACGGTGGAGGTCCCGACCGTGGACGGCCGTGCCAAGATCAAGATCGCCCCGGGAACCCATGCCGGCAAGGTGCTGCGCCTGGGCGGCAAGGGACTGCCCGACGTGAACGGATACGGACGCGGCGACGAACTGGTTGTCGTGGACATCACGATCCCGTCGAAACTCACCTCCGAAGAGAAGCGTCTGGTCGAACAGTTGGCGGCCCAGCCCTCGTTCCAGCGGGCCGAGTCGGTCAAGAACCAGAACATCTTCGAACGCATGAAGAGTTTCTTCCGGTAGCGGCGGCTGCGTCCGGCCGGAGGCGGCAGGGCCGGAGGAGATAGACAGGGCCGGAGGAGATAAACAGGGCCGGCAGGAGCGACAGGAGCGGCAGGAGACGGCAGGTGTCGGCAAAAGGCGGCCGTTGTGGGCCGATGCCGGCTCTCGGAACTTGCTTGTCGGCCTTGTGTCCGGACCCGGCGTCACGAAGACCCCTCCTTCGGGAGGGGCTTGTCGTATCGTCATGGCCGCCTTTTCAGCCCGGAAATACAATAATTTGCAAAGATATTCGTATCTTTACCGAAAAAGAGAACAACACCATGTTTACCCCGTTCAAAAGACACGCGAACAAATTCAACTATATCCCGCGTTACTACGACCCCGAAAAGGAGGCACGCGAACAGCGCCGCGCCGAACTGCGCGGTGAACGCGCCGAAGATGCGGACCGCGAATACACCCCCGGACAATACATCCGGACCCAGCGCGAAGCGCGTGCGGCACGGCGTTCCGGAACCGACGATCGGGGACGGATGCGGTTTTTCAAGATCGCCGGAGCAGCGGTGCTGCTGCTGCTGTTCATCTACCTGCTCTATCCGAAGCTGGCCAACTGGGGGGTGCTGTTGCAGCAGTCTCCGCAACGCCCGGTTCCGGCTGCGCAGGCCGAAGGGGAGTTCAACCCCTATGCGCCGATCGTCGTTGTCCCGAACGATTACCAGGAGGAACAGGAGTAGTAAATGGCAGACAAGATCAGACTTTTACCCGAAGTCGTCGCCAACCAGATCGCGGCCGGAGAGGTGGTCAACCGCCCGGCTTCGGTGGTGAAGGAGATGATGGAGAATGCGCTCGATGCGGGCGCCCGCTCGGTGAAGGTCAACTTCCGCGACGGCGGCAAGGACCTCATCCAGATCGTCGACGACGGTTGCGGCATGTCGCCCATCGACGCCCGCATGGCCTTCGACCGCCACGCCACGAGCAAGATCGGCGCCGTGGAGGATATTTATGCGCTGCATACGTTCGGATTCCGCGGGGAGGCCCTGGCTTCGATCGCCGCCGTGGCGCAGGTCGAACTGCGCACGCGGCAGGAGGGCGACGAGGTGGGTACGCAGACCGAAATCAACGGCGGTCAGTTCGTCGGGCAGACCCCGGTGATGTGTCCCGTGGGATCGCAGTTCTTCGTGCGCAACCTCTTCTACAACGTCCCGGCCCGGCGCCGCTTCCTCGACAAGAGCACCACGTCGGCCTCGCAGATCCGCACGGAATTCCAGCGCATCGCCCTCTGCTACCCGCAGGTGGCCTTCGAACTCTATGCCAATGACGCCCCGGTCTACAACCTGCAGCCCGCCTCGCTGGCCGGGCGGATTGTCGACGTGGTGGGACGCCATATCAAACAGAATCTGCTGGAGGTTGAGGCCGATACCTCGATCGCACGCCTCGACGGGTTTGTCGGGCGGCCTGCCGCGGCCAAAAAACGCAATACCGAACAGTATCTCTTCGTTAACGGCCGCTTCTTCAAGAGTTCCTATTTCACGAGCGCTATCCTGAAAGCTTACGAAAAGCTGATTCCGGAGAGTTGCCAGCCCTCCTATTTCCTCTATCTGACGATCGATCCGGCGCGTATCGACGTGAATGTCCACCCGCAGAAGACCGAGGTCCGGTTCGCCGATGAGGAGGCCGTATGGCAGATCGTCAATGCCGCCGTGCGCGAGACGCTGGCCAAGACCGGAGCGGTTCCGATGATGGATTTCGACCGCGAAGGGGCGCTGGAGATTCCCGTCCTGCAGAAAGGTGCGGTCTACAGCGAGCCTGCGGCGATGTCGAACAGCGACTACAACCCCTTCCGCGAGGAGTACATCGATCCTTCGGCTCCGGATCCGAATGTCGATTTTACGGGTTTCGATGTCCCCTTCAGTGACGCGGATGCGGCAGCCTCAGCTGGCGGAGCCGCCGCAGCGGGACGATCGTCGATAGGAACGGGTGTTTCGGGGGCATCCGGCTTCCGGGGCGCAGGAGCCCGGATTCCTTCATTCCTGCGCGGCGGCGTGCTCGCCTCCTCCGAGTCCGACGAATTCGAGGATTACGAATCGGGAAGCGATTTCGCGGGAAGATCGCTCCCGGACGACGGCCTCGGAACCCCTTCCGCAGACGGCGGATTCGGGGAGAGTTCGCTCGACTTCATCCCCTCGTCGGTTACTCTCGAACAGCAGCGGTTGGATATTGCCTCGCAACCCGAATTCACCGATCCGCTGCCACTGCCGGGCGGTTACCTCGTCGCACTGTTGAACGGCCGCTTCGTGGCGGTCGACGTGCGCCGGGCCCGTGAGCGCGTCCTTTACGAGGAGTATCTCCGGATGCTGGGCCACGGCTCGGCCGTCAGCCAGCAGCTGCTCTTCCCCGAACGGCTGCTCCTCTCGGGCGACGAATACGCCCTGCTGGAGGAACATGCCGTGGAGTTCGCCGCCCTGGGCTTCGATCTCGATCTTTGCGGCGCAGGGGCCGTGGAGGTCAAGGGAACTCCGGCCGACCTGCCCGCCGATTCGGTGGACCAACTGCTGTTCGATCTGCTGCAGGTCTTTGCGACGCCCGTGTCGCTGGCCGACGTGCGCCGCGAGAAGATTGCCGCGGTGATGGCCGTTTCGGGTGCGAAATGCGGCATGCGGAACCTCTCGCGCGAAGAGGCCGCGGTGCTGCTCGACCGCCTGGCCCAGACGGGCAACGTCAGCTTCACGCCCTCGGGCAAAACCATCCTCGCCGAAATTACCCCGGAAGATTTACGTGCCAAATTGGGGTAATCCGACGGAAAAAAGTTACCTTTGCAAAAATTGATCTCGAATGAATCGCTATTTTCAGACCCCTCCGGTTGTCAAGAACCTGATCATCATCAACCTGCTCGTCTATATGGCGATGGCGCTGATCCCCGAAGCCTACCGTTTTCTCAATGAGTTCGGGGCGCTTCAGGTCGGCCCCCGGATGCTCGGGTATAAGTTCCATACCTACCAGTTCATCACCTACATGTTCCTCCACGCCAATTTCGAACATATCTTCTTCAACATGTTCGCCCTGTGGATGTTCGGCCGCACGCTGGAATACGACCTCGGGTCGCGGCGATTCCTGATCTACTACATGGCCTGCGGTGTGGGTGCGGCGCTGATCCAGGCCGGAATCGCCTGGGGGCTCGGACAGCCGATGGCCCTGGTCGGGGCGTCGGGCGCCGTGATGGGACTGCTGCTGGCCTTCGGCGTGATGTACCCCAACGCCGTGATCATGCTCCTGATCCCGCCCATCCCGATGAAGGCCAAGTGGTTCGTTATCATTTATGCCGTCATCGAACTCTTCCTCGGCTGGCGGGGTGTGGGCAACGTCGCCCATTTCGCCCATGTGGGCGGTATGTTGTGGGGCTTCCTGCTGCTCTACTGGTGGAAACGCCGCGGTATGATCCGCTTTTAGACCATGGCTTCCGAATACTACTCCGGATACGGGGAGCGCCCCGCAGGCAAACGCCGCCGCAGCTGGGCACTCTGGCTCCTCGACGGCGTGATGACGGCCCTCTCGCTCGTGGTTGCCGTCACCCTGGTGCTGACCTATTTCGTGCCCCATGTCAACCCTTCGCGCGTCTGGTTTTTCCCCGTACTGGGGCTCGCCGCTCCGATCACCTATGTGGCGGCGGTGATCCTGATGCTCTACTGGATCATCCGCTGGCGCTGGCTCCGGGCCGGTGTGATGATCGTGATCGTGGCTGTCGGTTTCTTCAAGGTCTCGCTCTTCTGGCGTCCCGACATCCGCCGCGTCTATGAAGAGGCCGAGGGCTCCGACCGCGGAACCTTCAAGGTGATGACCTACAACGTCCGCAGCTTCTACGGCGAAAACGGGCACAGCAGCGTGGAGGACATCCTGCGGCTGATCGACGAACAGGATCCGGACATCATCTGCCTGCAGGAGTTCAATGCCCGGCTGGCGGCCCGGTCCGAGGAGTTTTCGCTGCTGGAGGAGAAGTACGAGAGTGCGGGTTTCGGCCGCACGGCGGCTCCGGACTCCATGTATGAGGCGCCGCTGGCGATCCTGAGCAAATTCCGGATCCTGCGTTCGCGGACGCTGCTGACCCCCGCCTCGTCGGTGTGGGCCGATGTGCTGGTGGGCGACGACACCGTGCGGGTCTTCAACAACCACCTCCACTCCACGGCCATCAACGCCGCGGACAACGAATACATCACCGAACACCGCTTCCTCTCGGATACGGCCCGCGAGACGAAGATCCGCAGTATCGTCGAACGCCTGCGTGGGAACAGCGTCCTGCGCGCCGCCCAGGTCGACAGCATCGCCCGGGTGGTCGGGGAGACCCGCACGCGGCGCATCATCTGCGGCGATTTCAACGATACGCCCATGTCTTACGTCTATCGGACGATGGCCCGGGGTTCGCGCGATGCCTTCCGGGTCTGCGGTTCGGGCTATTCGCACACCTTCCGGGGCTTTTTCAACACGCTGCGCATCGACTACGTGCTGAGCAGGGGGCTCGAACCGGTGACTTACGAAACCCTGCCGGTCGAATATTCGGATCACCATCCGGTTGTCGTGCGCCTGAAGAAGACGGATAAAAACTGAAATACGACCATCTACAAACTTAAACAGACGAGCTATGATTTTAGATTCACTGAAAAACAGCGCGCTTTACTACGGTGTAAACCCGCGTATGCAGAAGGCATTCGAACGGATCGCCTCGACCGACTGGACGAAGGTGGAGCCGGGAATCCACGAACTCGACGGCAAGGATATCTACGTCAACGTCATGGAGCGGGAGCTCAAACTGAAGAAGGATGCCAAACTGGAGGTCCACAACGAGTATATCGACATCCAGGTGCTGATCTCCGGAAAGTCGGAGACCTTCGGCTGGAGCGAGCGCAAGGACCTCTGCCGGCCGCAGTCGGAATTCAACGCCGAGAAGGATATTCAGCTCTTCGACGATGAGCCCCAGACCTACTACACGCTGCGTCCGGGCCAGTTCACGGTGCTCTTCCCCGAGGACGGCCACGCCCCGATGGTCGGTGAGGGCACGGTGCGCAAGATCATCGTCAAGGTGCGCAAGTAGTTCCGGCTTTCCGCTTCCCGGGGACTTGTTGGACCTGTTATTCCGGGGCCTTTTATTCCCGGCGTGTTATGAACACCCCTGTCGCATTGAGGCGGCAGGGGTGTTTCGGTGGAGGGAGGCGATGAACTGGCGGATGTCCGTGACGAAGGGCCCGAATGCCGTGAGCATCCCCAGCAGGACGAGCAGGAAGGTTTTGCTGTTTCCGTTCATGATTTGAAGTTTGACGCTGCAAAAGTACGGCGGATTCCCAACTTCGAAGCGGTCGTTTGTGGGCGGGTTTTGTTCATTTCCGGAACGCAACAGGCGATCCCGGCCCATTGAGGGCCGGGATCGTGAGATGAGTGAATTGCCGTTGTTTCGGGACGTTTCGCCGCACTAAACTGCATTACGCTGTTTATACATTTCGCCTTTCCGTCTCTCCGTCTCTCCGCCTCTCCGCCTCTCCGTGCGTTTCCGCCGCCTACTTCCCGATTCCGAAGTAGCGGAACCCCGCGGCACGGACCTCCTGCTTGTCGTAGATGTTGCGGCCGTCGACGACCGCGTCGCCACGCATCGTGCCGCGCAGTTGTGCCCAGTCGGGCATCCGGAACTCCTTCCATTCGGTGAGCAGTGCTACGGCATCGGCTCCCTCTGCCGCTCCGTACATCGTGCGGGCCGTGCGGAACTCCCAATCGCCGTGTTTGCGGAGGAATTCGGGAACCGCGACGGGGTCGCAGACGCACACCTCGGCTCCGGCCCTGAGCAACCGCCCGATCACCTCCGCGGCCGGGGCTTCGCGAATGTCGTCCGTCTCGGGCTTGAAGGCGAGGCCCCAGATCGCCACCCGTTTCCCGGCCAAATCGCCCAAGGCCGTGCGGAGTTTTTCAAAGACCACGCTCTTCTGCGCCTCGTTGACGCGCTCCACGGCCTCGATGACCTGCATCGTGTAGCCGTGTTCGCGGGCCGTGCGGGCCAGGGCCTTGACATCCTTCGGGAAGCACGAACCCCCGTATCCGCACCCCGGGTAGAGAAACTTGTTGCCGATGCGCACATCGGAGCCGATGCCCTTGCGGACCATCTCCACGTCGGCACCCACCCGGTCGCAGAGGTTGGCGATGTCGTTCATGAACGAAATGCGGGTTGCCAGCATGGCGTTGGCGGCATATTTGGTCATTTCGGCCGAGGCGATGTCCATGAAGAGCACGCGGAAGTTGTTGATCAGGAAGGGACGGTACAACCGCGCCATCAACTCCCGGGCGCGCTGGCTTTCGACGCCCACCACCACGCGGTCGGGCGACATGAAGTCCTTGATTGCCGCACCCTCCTTCAGGAACTCCGGGTTCGAGGCGACGTCGAACGGCACCTCACAGCCCCGGGCCTGCAACTCCTCCTCGATCACGGCCTTGATACGGGCTGACGTGCCTACGGGCACGGTGCTCTTCGTGACGAGCAGCGTGTAGCGGCGGATGTGGCGCCCGAAGGTGCGGGCCACCTCCATCACCTGGCTCAGATCCGCCGCACCGTCCTCCCCGGGCGGGGTTCCGACGGCCGAAAAGACCACCTCGACCCGGTCGAGGCACGATGCCAGGTCGGTCGTGAAGTGGAGCCTTCCGGCGGCGGCGTTCCGCCCGACGAGCGCTTCGAGCCCGGGTTCGTAGATCGGGATCCGCCCGGCGTTCAGTGTCTCGATCTTCCGCACGTCGGTGTCGACGCACGTGATGTCGAGCCCCATCTCCGCGAAACAGGCGCCCGAAACCAACCCGACGTATCCGGTCCCGACGATGGCGATCCTCATCATTGGGCGTCAGGCTTTGCCGTGGAACTTTTCGGCGACGTCATGCGCCAGGGCCCGGCAGCTGTCGTACATTTTCGGGGAGAAACCCTGCTTCATCTCCACGGGTGCGCCGAGCGTTTCCCACTTCATCTTCTGGGCGAACTCTCCCAGCAGTTTGACCGAGGCTCCGGCCCACGTGAAGGAGCCGAACCAGCCGAAGCGCCGCTGCGGAATGCAGCGTGCGGCGAGTTTGTCGAGCAACTCGGCTACGGGCGGGAAGAGCCCGGCGTTGTAGGTGGGTCCTCCGACCAGCAGCGTGTCGAAACGGAAAATGTCGCGCAGCACGACCGACGGATCGGCATACGAGAGGTTGTAGATGCGGATGTTGCGCACCCCCTCGGCGGCCAGTTCGCGGGCGATGCGCTCGGCCAGCTGCTCGGTGTTCCCGTACATCGAGGCGTAGGCGATGACCACGCCCGGTTCCCCTTCGTAGCGGCTCATGCGGTCGTAGAGGTCAACCACCCGGCCAATCTGCTCCTGCCAGACGGGACCGTGGGTCGGGCAGATGCTTCGGATTTCGAGCCCGGCGAGTTTCTGGAGCGCCTTCTGCACCGGAGCGCCGTATTTGCCGACGATTGCGGCGTAGTAGCGGCGCATCTCGTCCCAGTAGCGTTCGGGATCGACCTCGGAGTCGGTGATGCCTCCGTCGAGGGCCCCGAAGCATCCGAAGGCGTCGCCCGAGAAGAGCGCCTGCTCCTCGGGGCACCACGAAACCATCGTTTCGGGCCAGTGGACCATCGGGATCATGCGGAACGAGAGGCTTTTGCCGCCCAGATCGAGCGTGTCGCCCTCCTTGACCTCGACCGTGTTGCCGCAGAGGCCGTAGAAACCCTCGATCATCTGCAGGGCCTTGGCATTGGCGACGATCTGCAGGTCGGGGTAGATGCGCCGCAGGGCGGTGATCGACGACGAGTGGTCGGGTTCCATATGGTTGACGACGAGGTAGTCGACCTTGCGGTCGCCGATTATTTCGCGGATATTGGCTTCGAGGCGGCTGCCGAAAGCCTCCTCGACGGTATCTATGAGTGCGACCTTTTCGCCGACGACGAGGTAGGCGTTGTACGAAACGCCCTGGGGCAGCGACCAGAGCCCTTCGAAACGGGTTGTGGTCCGGTCGTTGACGCCGACATAGTGGATGCCGGGTGCGATTTGAGTGATTGCCATAAACGTCCAGTTTTGTTCTGCGCAAATTTACGAAAAAAACAGAAATATGAATCTTTCTTTTCCCTGTAGACCCTTTTTTAAGGTTGTCTGCAAATTTCATATCGAGGAAGTCTACAAAAAAATCACCCCTGTTGCCGTTGCAACAGAGGTGATTCTGAATTTCGGTGTGGACTTAATTTCCATCAAGGATTCTGCTGATCCGAGGAAATTTCCGTGTTGTTCTCCATCTCTAAGGTCGGAATCTTGTAGATCATCCGATAGTCCCGGGCGCTGTATGTCATGGCATCCGTGCTGGCCAGAGATGCTGCAAAGTTGGTGGATTTCGTTCGGTCGATGGTTTCGTTGCGCCGCTTCGCATCGAAGATGCGGCACCCCTCACCCCATGTCTCAACCCGCTTCTGGAAGCAAATCTCCTCGTAGAGCGCATCTCCCGACTTGCCGGATGCATCGTATCCCGGAATACGGGTCGACATGACGTCGGTGAGCCATTTGCGGGCGTTGGCCTCATCTTTGTTGAGGTAGTGGGCCTCGGCTGCGACGAAATACATCTCGGCTACACGCATGTAGATCAGATCGCACAGGAAACTGTTCGGGCAGAGGAACTTGTTGGGAACATAGGCCGCGAACCCGGCCTGCTCAATCTGGGAGAAGTCGAACTTGTTGGTATTGAGGGTCTCGCTGTATCCGAACCATCCTTTGCGGATGTCGTTTGCATCGATTTTGTCAACCAGGGCGCTGGCACCCAGTTTCGGGAAGTATCCGGGAGGCGCATATCCGTCGACGTAAGGATTCATGTGGGACATGAAGGATCCGTAGATAAGATTCCACTCCTCGGTGACGGCATAGCCCCAGATCACCTCGCTCATCGAGACGCTGTTCATTCCGGCCAGCAATTCATCAGCTCCGGCAAGCGTACCGCCTTTGGTAGCATATTCAGCCCGCGCGGCCGCCTCATCGTAACGACCCAGGAACATCAGCACATTGGCATAGATTCCCGATGCGGCGTATTCATTGATGGACGTATTGCCGAGTTGCTTGTCTTTGAGCAGGTCGCAGGCTTTGGACAGGTCGGTATCGATGCGTGCATACACAGTTTTGACGGGAGCCCGTCCGGAGATACTCTCGGATTCCTCTTCGAGAATCAGCGGAACGCCCAATGCGTCGGGATTGGCATCATAGGGTTGCTGCCACATGTTGATGAGCCAATAATAGGCCCATCCTCGCAGGGCATAAGCCTGACCCAACATCGCATCGAGGTCATTGTTGGTACCCTCGACATCCTTCAGAACCTTAATAACGGAGTTCGCCGAGGATACGATGTGATAGAACTGCCGCCACATCGAAACGGGACGCCGATAATCCGGTTCCCGGAAGATCAACTGTTGGTCGAAGGCGAATCCTCCGGAATTGATGAAGAATGCAATGTCATCGCACATGACATCCGTTGCGATCTTGTAAGAGGACATTCCATAGTCATCCTGGGATGAACTCATATAGGGATCACCGCTGTAAATAGTCGTATAGGCACCGCTGATGATGGAGGCGAGCATCTCGGGTTTTTCGAGGAGGATCTCATTCTGCCGATCTCCCGACACTACGCTCGTGGGCTCGGTTTCCAGAAAATCACTTGAACAAGACGCAATCAGAGCCCCCGTACCCAGCACGAGAAGGTATTTGATAGGATTTGCTTTCATGTTTGTCTGCTATTTAAAAGTTGATGGTAACGCCTCCCGAGACGGTGCGCAGAACCGAATAGTTTGCCTGCGACTGTCCCTGGATGTACTGGCGCGGGTCAAGACCTTGCCGCTTCGACAGCAGGGCTACATTGTCTGCCGCAACATAAATGCGCACGCTCGACATCTTGATGGCCTTTGCCCATTTTTGCGGCAAGGTGTATCCCAGGGTGATGTTGCGCAGGTTGAAGTAGGAGGCGCTGATCATATAGGGATCCAGAGCCTGGGTCTGATTGGTGCCGCCGTTGAGTTTGGGCACGTTGGTGTTGGTGTTTTCGGGGGTCCAGGCATTCAGAATATCCTTGTGCCAGTTGGCGCCGTCCGAAGTGCCGGCGTGCATCAGGCCATTGTACATCGCATCGTACACCTTGCCGCCGATCTGGTAGTTCCCGGCAATCGAGAAATCCAGCCCTTTCCAGTTGAAGTTGACCGTGATGCCGCCAATGAAATCGGGAATGGCCGTACCGAGATAGAATTTGTCACCTACGGCATCCACATTCTCATAGGTTACCTTGGTCAGCGTCTCTTCTCCGTTTTCTCCGGTTTCACGGTGCCAGTAAAGGGCATCTCCGGTTTCGGGATCCACTCCGGCCGATTTGAGCCCGTAGAAGTCCCATACCGAACCGCCGTCCTTGATGTTGTAATAGGCGAGGTGGGTGATACCCGTTTCCACTTTGTCGGCCGGCAGATCCGTCACGGAGTTGGCATAGGTCGTTCCGGTCAGGATTACCTCCAGCGACGTGTTTTTCGTCCGCAGAGGAACGGCGCTGAGCGTGAACTCGAAGCCCTTGTTGATCATGGTCATGATGTTCATCGGCTTGCTGGGAATGCCGGTCGACGGCGAGAACGGCATGTCATAAAGCATGTCGCTCGTTTTCTTGTGGAAATATTCCGCGTTGAGGTTGAGCCGTGCGTCGAACAGCGATGCGTTGATACCTGCATTGAGGTTGTTGGAAACCTCCCACGTCAGATCCGGATTGCCCCAATAGACCTGGGTGACGGAGAATTCATCCCCGTTGGGACTTACGGAATACTGATCCTTGTAGGGATAGTAGTTCGGAATTTGGTTGTTTCCGGTCGTACCGTAAGAGACTTTGAGCGCCAAATTGTTGATCCATGCCACGTCTTTGAGGAAATTTTCCTGCGAAAGCCGCCAGTTGGCTCCAACCGACCAGAATACACCCCAACGGTTCTCTTTGGCAAAGCGGGACGAACCATCACCACGGATATTGGCATCCAGGTAATAGCGATTGCCATATTCGTAATGGATGCTTCCGAACCACGATTCAATCGTTTCGTCGTAAGTGTACGAGTTGAGATTCTGCATGGAGATGGCATTGCTGAATTCGCTGTTTTCCGGGTCGTAGTAGTTTTGCTTGGTTCCCGTGAAATAGCGGTATTCCCATTTATAGGACTCATGACCTGCCATGACGCTGAAGGCGTGATTGCCGATCTTCTTTTCATAGGTAAGCAACTGGTTGCCTGTCAGGGTCTGATCACGGAGCGTATAGCGGGTTCCGGTTCCGTTGTAGGTCTTGGCGTCGCCGTACGAAGGCGTCATGAAGCTGACATTCTGCTGATTGGTCAGGTCATAAGAGAGGTTGGCCGAAAATTTCAACCCTGACAGGATATTCAGGTTGATACCGGCACGGGCACTGATCTGATCGGTCAGTGTTTCATTCTTGTTGGCCTTATCCGTAGCCACGATGTTCTGTCCCTTACCCCAGGAGCGGGTTCCATAGGTGCCGTCTCCGAAGTCGTAGATCCGACCTCCGTTCTCGTCGCGGATCAGATTTCCGTCCTTGTCGTAGGCGTAGACCGGGTAGATCGGGGCGATGCTCTGGATGAACATGAACGTGTTGTTGTAATTGGCTAGCGAGGAGATCATCTGTGCATTCTGTTCTCCGTGCGAATAGGCGAGATTTCCGTAGAGGTCGACCCATTTGTTGACCTGGTAGGAGGCATTGGCACGTCCCGAATAGCGCGAGTAGTCTGAATTCTTGATGATACCCTCGTCGTTGAGATAACCCAGAGACATGAAGTGCTTGAGTTTGTCATTTCCACCCGAGATGCTGACATTGTACTCCTGGCGCAGACCGGCATGAAGCGCTTCGTCGCTCCAGTCATCCGTATAGCGACGCTGGGTGGAGATGAGTTCCCCGTCTTCGGTCATGAGTTTGTCCGGAGTGGCCGAAATATAGGGGTTGTATCCCAAGCGATTCAAGATGACGCTTGCTGCCGTAGCTCCATCCCCTTCCGTATTGACCAGATACTGATAAAAGGTCTTCAGATACTGGTCGGGAGAGGTCATGATGTCGTAATTGCCGATACCGCGGGAGTTGACACCCACGCGAGCGTCGAACTGGACATTTGTGCGAGTTGCGCTACCCTTTTTAGTGGTGATGATCACCAGACCGTTTGCGGCACGGGAACCGTACAGCGCGGTCGACACGGCGTCCTTCGAGACGGAGATAGATTCGATATCTGCCGGATTGATGGCTGCGATGCTGCCGTTGTACGGAGCTCCGTCCACGATATAGAGCGGGTCGCTTCCAGCGTTGATCGAGCCGATACCTCGGATCGAGATGGTGGAACTCGATCCTGGCTGTCCTGTTTGGGAGGCTACCTGAACACCGGGAACAAGACCTTCGAGAGCTTTAGAAACGTTGGAGACCTGCAATTTTTTGAGTTCCTCCCCGGATACCGCACTGACGGATCCCGTAAAGGATTCCTTTTTGGCGGTACCGTATGCCACGACAATCACATCGTCGATGGCCTGGGTATCTTCCTGCAAGGATACGTTGATTTGGGTCTTGCCGGCAACTGACACTGTTTGGGTCTGGTAGCCGATGAACGAGATTTTCAGTGTACCGTCAGCGGGAGCCGAGATTGAAAAACGTCCGTTGGCATCGGTTGTCGTACCGACAGTCGTACCCTCCACCAGAACCGTAGCTCCGGCGATCGGTCGATTGTCCGTATTGGCAACCGTACCGGTTACTTGCTTACTTTGCGCGGAGGCGAGCAACACTCCCCCCCCCACAATGGCAATTAACGATAGTAGGAAATTTCTTACCATAAGCGTTAATTTTAATTGTTTTTAAAATAAAAAGTCCACGGCAAAGGTAGATAAATGCGGAATGCTTTACAAATAAACGGTTAAAAAAATCAAGTAAGGTGATATTATTGCTCGTTTATTGTAAAAATACATTGCATTTTTACAGTGTTTGGGGGATGGTAAGTTATAATTTGAAACCGGCATTTTCGCGGTTTTTGGGCCGTAAATTCCCTTTTTCGCCTTTTTTTCTCCCTTTTCCACCCGTTTTTCAGCCCTGTTCCAGCCTTTTCCCAGCACTTCTCCGACCCTTCTCTGACCCTTTCCAGGCCCTTTCCAGGCCCTTTCCAGGCCCTCGGACGATGATCAGATTTCAACCGGAACCGGATCCTGATAGAGCCTGTCGATCTTTTTCGAAAGAAGCATCATCTCCCTTTCGAGTTTCGAGGGGGTGATTTTTGCGTAGATCTGTGTCGTCCGCACGCTTTTATGTCCCAACAACTCGCTGATCGTCTCGATTGCCATCCCCTGCGACAGCGTAATCGTGGTGGCGAACGTGTGGCGGAAGCAGTGGAACAGAATATAGGAAGCAAGTAGATGAAGGGATGAGAAAGGTGAACGTAATTGGTTGAATATGAGCAAAAGTTCTGTTTTTTGCTGAGATAATGGAAAGCAAAAATGGACAGGATATTGCAGG
>CALUKL010000059.1 GCA_944321195.1 uncultured Alistipes sp. | reverse complement strand
GTGTCCGGGCTCCTGTTCGACGGTCAGTTCGGGCCGGTCGGTCCGGCGGCCGTTGTCGAATCCCCCGTCATCGCGCCGCGTATAGACCACATAGGCCGTCGGGGCGGCCGAGGGTTCCAGCGGATCGGTCGCGGGTTGCCACGAGAGCCGCACCCGGTTGTCCGGGGTGAACTCCGCGGCGAACGACGTCACCGGAAGCGGTTGTACCACCACTTCGGATAATCCGTATTGCGAGCCGACATAGCGAAGGATACCCTTGTAAACGGCCCGGCTCACGAGGAACCGGAAACGCGGGTCCTGCCCCAGCCGCATGTCTGCGAAATTCTGGTGCGAAAGCAGTTCGAGCAGCATGGTCGGAACCCCCGGGACCCGCGCTTCGTAGTAGGCGCGGTTCCAGATCCCGCGCCGCTGCCAGTCGGGTTCGCAGGTACGGCGGATATCCTCCACGACCTGTGTCTGCACGAGGTCCGTCAGGTCGCGCGAACGGTAGCGGTCGGCTCCGCCCTCGAACTTGCCGCCGTGCTCCCGCGTGTAGCAGATGCCCAGCGTCCCGACGATCCCGTCGCCGTCGCGCACCCCGGCATCCGAGTGGAAGGCCAGGGCCATGTCGAGCGGGATGTGCAGACCCGTGGAGTCGGGCAGGCGCTCCGAACCGCCCAGCAGGGCGTTGACCCAATGGGCCCGCGACATGTAGTCGTCCTTGTAGTCGTCCTTATGGTCTTTCGGCGAGTAGACCGTCTCGGGGAACCCGGCCCATTGCAGCCAGTAGCGCGCCCCCTCGCAGAAACGCGGGTAGCCGCTCGTCTCGGCCACATATTCGCGGCCGGGCTGCCGCAGCGAATCGATCGGCGTGCGGGCCACGTTTCCGAAGCCGCCGCCCACCTTCACGGCATCGGCCGAAACCAGCCGTCCGGCACGCCGCGAGCGGTTCGTCAGCGTCACGATCGGCTGCTCGCCCGGGGCGAAGGCGAAGTGTCCCAGGTAGATCCACGTCCCGCCGCCCATCGTCTGATTGACCGCGAATTCGGTCTCGCCGCCCAGGTGGTGCACCGTATAGCGGGCATCGTCGACACTCTCCGGCGTCGATTCGTAGCTCACGTAGACGGCGTATTCGCCCCGCTCGGGGATTGCAACACGCCATTCGGCCTCACCCGACGGACGGTGCGTGACGCTCCGGATCCGACGCGTCGTCCCCTCCCGGAAAGGGTTTTCACCGGTCAGGTAGACCTGTCGGCGGTGGGCAAAGCCCGCACCGCCCGCTTCCCAGGCCCCCTGTTCGGTATATTCCCGTTCGGCATCATTATCCGCCAGCACCTCGTGGCGCTGCACGTCGCGTTCGCGCGGCAGCAGCACGCACGCCCCGGCGTTTTCGAGCATCGGGACCAGGTACGGCAGCACGTAACTCTGCGTATAGAGGTCCTCGCAGGTCTGCCACAGCGCCGAGCGCTGCCACCGCCAGCGGTTCTCCGGCTGGTCGAAATAGCGCCCGTGGCTCTGCCACACGGCGATATGGCGTCCCGCAAGCCCCGCGGTCGGGGTCGGGACAACCGTCGAGAGGCGCGTCACCAGCGGACGGTCCGACACGCCGGAACGGTTGGTGAAGAGGACGAGTTTCCGCTTCTCGACCAGCCGCCGCACCTGCGACGCATCGCGGCAGGCCAGCGGAATCAGCTCCGAAACCTCGCGGTTGTCGGTGTAGAGCTCGATCTGCGCCTTGCGGAACTCCGCCGGGAGCAGCGCCCGCACCGAATCGCGCATCGCCCGCGTATTCGCCTCGCGGAAGGGGTAGTATGAAAGTCCGATCGAGGCGTAGATCCGCACCGTGCGGCGCGAAGCCTTCACGCCCTGCACCCGCACAGGAATCGGCTCCGCCTTCTGGTAGCCGCCCGACACCTCGCGCGAAACGATCCGCGAAAGGGTCCGGGCAATTTCGGCCCGCGTCGCGGAGCCGATCCCCGCGGCCGTTGCTTCACCGAAAGCAAAAAGTAAAACAAGCAGATATAACAGTCTATTTTTCATTCTTTTGCGATAGTATCCACATACCGATCATCGTAAAGGCGGCATTGTAGATCAGGAGTTCGAAACCGATTTGGTAATCCCACGCCTTGCGGGCCCATGTCTGCAGCAGGGCACTCAGCACCGGAGCCAAAACCGCCACCAGCGGGATCCAGCGGTCACGCACCCGGCGGCGCGTCACCATCCCGAAGGCGAACATCCCGAGAATCGGACCGTAGGTGTAGCTGGCCACCTTGTAGACCAGGTTGATCACGCTGTCGTCGGCCCAGTATTCGAAGGCCAGGATCACGGCCGCCATTCCCAGCGCCATCCCCACGTGCACCCCCTTGCGCAGGCGCGTCAGGCGCACGTCGTCCATGCGTTTCGGACCCTCGAGGATGTCCACCGTGAAGGAGGTCGTCAGCGCCGTGAGCGCCGATCCCGCAGCCGAATAGGTGCTTGAGATAAGCCCCACAACAAACAGAATGCCAACCACAAGCGGAAGCCCGCCCTCAACCGCCACCAGCGAAAATACCTGGTCGCTCTTTTCCGGAAGCGCCATCCCGGTCCGCGCCGCGTAGAGGTAGAGCAGCACCCCCAGCACCAGGAAGAGGAAGATCACGAAGATCTGGCTCACGGCCGTCAATACGATGTTCTTCTGCGAGTCGCGCGGCGTGGCGCAGCTCAGGTTCCGCTGCATCATGTCCTGGTCGAGTCCCGTCATGGCCACCAGCAGCACGATCCCCGCCGCAAACATCTTCCAGAAGTAGCGGTCCGACGAAGGGTCGTCGAAGAAGAAAACCCGCGACATCGGAGAGGCCGCCACCTCACGCGCCGTCTCCCCCACCGAAAGGCCCAGCGCCTGCATGATGAAGAGAATCGACAGCACGAGGCTCCCGACCAGGCACAGCGTCTTGAGCGTATCGGTCCAGATCAGCGACTTCACGCCCCCCTGGTGCGTATAGAGCCACACGAAGGCCATCGTCACCAGCGCGTTGGCCCAGAACGGAATGCCGTAGTGCGCGAAAACCAGCACCTGCAGCACCGCGCAGACCACGTAGACCCGCAGTGCTGCGCCCAGCATCTTCGAAATGAAGAAGAACCACGCTCCGGTGCGGTGCGAGGCCACGCCGAAGCGGTCGTCCAGATATTCGTAGAGCGAGACCACACGCAGGCGGTAGAAGGTCGGGATCAGCACGTAGGCCACGACAAACTGGCCCACGGTAAAGCCCACGACCATCTGCATGTAGGAGAAGGAGTCCGCGGCCACAGATCCCGGCACCGAGATGAACGTCACGCCCGACATCGCCGCCCCGATCATCGCGAAGGCCGCCATATACCACGGCGTGCGGCGGTTCCCGGTGAAGAAGCCCGCATTGTCGGCACGCCGGCCCGAGAGCCACGCAACGGCGAACAGCACGGCGATATAGCCCAAAACGGTACAGATGACGGCAACGGGTGTCATGGCGGATTCTTCGGATTTCGGTGCGGGAAAAGGCCCCGGCTGCCCTGCAAACTGGCGGCGCACGGCGTTCCCTGCACGGTACATACTCCGCAAAGATACGAAAAACCTCGGAATAGTGTGCTCCCGGCGTATCATTCCACGCAAGGGGACAACACGACGATTGCAGACTCCCGACCGAAAAGGCACGCATCTCGTCCGAACAGTTCACAATTCCGGAAATTTTCCGTACCTTTATCGAAAACAGGAGGAATCGGCTGCTTCGTCAGGCCACAGTCGTCGGGCGCCCGCCGCTTCCTGTCTGCGGAGAAAAACGGAACGACCCCATAACCAAAACCAAAATTCGAAAAGTATGGCTTTTTTCAAGGAATTCAAGGAATTCGCCATGAAAGGCAATGTCATGGACATGGCCGTCGGCGTAATCATCGGAAGCGCATTCGGAAAGATCGTCTCCTCGCTCGTGAACGACATCCTCATGCCCCCGATCGGGGCGTTGATCGGAAACACCGACTTCTCGCAGCTCCGGATCGATATTTCGAAGGTCCGCGACATCGCCTCCGGAACCATGCAATCCGTCGAGGGGCTCGTCGGAGGATCCGACGCGGCGGCCCACGCTGCACCCGTAGAGCCCATCTACTGGAACTACGGCGCATTCATCCAGCAATGCGTGGATTTCATCATCCTCGCCTTCTGCGTCTTCCTCATGG
>CALUKL010000058.1 GCA_944321195.1 uncultured Alistipes sp. | reverse complement strand
GACCGGATTGTCGCAAACGGTCGTCGCAAACGAAACGGGACGTATTTTTCTGCGAGATACGTCCCGTTTTTCATGCCACAGCACTCCGCTCCCGGGGCAAGGTCACTCCTGTGCTTTCTTCAAGGCTGCGAGATTGCGCTCCTGATTGAGGAATTGGTACTGGAGGTGGATGCGCATCGCCGAGCGGAACAGGTCGGGACGCCCCATCTTCAGAATCTCGACCAGCGTCCGGTGGGTCATCATCTCATGCACCTTCCAGTTCGCCGAACGGGGCGTGTACAGGGCAAAGAGTTTGCTCAGCAGGTGCTGGAAATACTGCAGGCTCTTGTTTCCCGACATCCCATAGAGGATGCTGTGGAACCGAATATCCAACTGTTTGAGCAACTGAGGATCGGACGACTGCTCCTCCTGCTCGACAATCTCCTGCAACAGTGCGATCTTGTCGTCCGTGCGGTTGCCCACCACATAATCGGCCATACCGATTTCGAGCATGATCCGCAGTTCGTAGAGATCCTCGACGGACTGATCGTCCAGAAATCCGGACATGACGACATATTTCAGAATCCCGAAAACCTTGGGGGCCACGAAGATGGTTCCCTTTTTCCGTTTGGTCTCCAGGAAACCCAGCGTCCGCAAACCGCTGTAAGCCTCGCGGATCACCACACGGCTCACGCCCAGAATATCGGCCATTTCATTCTCCTTGGGCAGCACCGAATTGAATTGATACTTCTTCTCGGCGATATATTCCAGAATCCGGTGCTGCGTCTGCTCCACCAGTGAGATCTCCTGATTCTCTTTTTTCGGGCCCGTCATGTCGGTTTTTTCTTGCAAAAATACAAAAAAATGTCGGTTCACCAATGAAACCGGCATTTTCCAATCCCCAAAAGCCTCAATAATTAAATTATTTTAATATTAATATTTCAGACATATTCTCCACGATCGGCATTTTAAATAATATTTATTAATGACTTTTGCCCCCTAAAAGGCGATTTTTTAGCAAAAAAATCACAGATATGTATTATTTATATCGAATAAATAGCTATATTTGTTGCGGGAGTTGTTTCTTCAGCCTTTCATACGCAACACGCATTCTATACCAAAATATATAAAAACAAGGTTTCATTATGGAAAAAATCAAAGGTTTGATCGACGCTCCGTTCACCCCGATGCTGGCGAACGGCGACGTGAATCCCGACCCGATTCCGGCCTATGCCGCCATGCTGGCGAAAAACGGCCTGAAGGGGGTATTCATCAACGGCTCGTCCGGCGAAGGGTACATGCTGACCCCCGAGGAGCGGATCCTGCTGGCCGAGAAATGGATGGAGGCTGCCTCGGCCGGTTTCAAGGTGATCGTGCACGTGGGCAGCTGCTGCCTGCGCGAAAGCGTCCGGCTGGCGAAGCACGCCGCACGGATCGGAGCCTGGGGGATCGGAGCCATGGCCCCCCCGTTCCCGAAGATCGGGCGCATCGAGGAGTTGGCGGCCTACTGCGAGACGATCGCCGCCGCAGCCCCCGAACTACCCTTCTACTACTACCACATCCCGGCCTTCAACGGGGCGTTCCTGCCCATGACCGAACTGCTGAAGGCCGTGGACGGACGCATTCCCAACTTTGCAGGCATCAAGTACACCTTCGAGAGCCTTTACGAGTACAACCAGTGCCGCCTCTACAAGAACGGCAAGTACGACATGCTCCACGGTCAGGACGAGACGATCCTCCCGAGCCTCACGCAAGGGACCGAAGGCGGCATCGGCGGCACGACCAACTACAACGGGCGCGAGCTCACCGGCATCATCGAGGCCTGGCAGCGCGGTGACCTGGAGACCGCACGCGAGAAGCAGAACTTCGCACAGGCGGTCATCAACGTGATCTGCAACTACCGCGGCAACATCGTCGGCGGCAAACGGATCATGAAACTCATCGGCTTCGACCTCGGGCCGAACCGGATCCCGTTCCGGAACATGACCGACGACGAGGAGGCCGCCATGAAACGGGAACTGGAAGCGATCCATTTCTTCGAGCGTTGCAACAAATTCTGATAAACGGTAACCCTAAAACTACGAACCATGAACAAATTTTATCTCCTTGCCGCAGCATTCTGCCTGTCGGGAGCCTCTTGCAGCCAAGAGTCCTACAAGCAGGATTTCTCGACGCCCGGAACGAACCGCATTTCGTTTTCGTGCACGGCGGAGAAGAGTGACGGAAGCCTGTCGGTCTGGGATTCCGACAGCCAGATCGGGCTGTTCTGCGAGCAGACCGGCACGAGCAATCAGAAACTCACCATCGCCGCAGCCGCGGCCGGAAGCGAAACCGCCCTTTTCTACACCGATCTCGAATGGCGGAGCGGCAGGCACAGGTTTGCCCTCTACACCCCTTACAACGAAGCGAACACCTCGACAGTCATCCGGGGAACGCTTCCGACGACCTATGCGCAAACCGGCTCCTCGGCCGACTACCTCGACCGCTACAACCTGACCTACGGCGTCGTGGAGACGGAGCCCACGGCGGTGAACACGCCGGTTGCGGTGACGATGAAGTCGATGCTCACGCCGGTGGAGCTCCACATCCGGTCCGCGAAGTACACCTCCGGCTGGACCGTCGAGCAGGTCACGATCGAAGCCCCGGCCGATCAGGTGCTGGCCGGGGAGTACACCTTCGACCTGGCGAACGAAGCCTATGAAATCAACGGAGAGAAGGCCGCCAA
>CALUKL010000057.1 GCA_944321195.1 uncultured Alistipes sp. | reverse complement strand
TTGGATTTACTCGATTGTGTAAACCAACGTGTAAACCGATCGAAACTGCCACACAGAAAACGGGCGACTGGCGACCGAACTTAATTCTGTAACTATCTATCAATCAAGCTACATTTGCACTCGCAATCAAGGAAAGGCGCCGTAGCTTAATTGAATAGAGCATCTGACTACGGATCAGAAGGTTACAGGTTTGAGTCCTGTCGGCGTCACAAGGAAAGAGGGTCTGAAAAGGCTCTCTTTCTTGCGTTCAGGGAGGTTGCCCATCCGTGCGGCAACCTTTTCTCCATAAAGTTTTATGTCTTTAATTCCGCCAACGGGTAATATAACCTATACATCACCGTATAGGCATGGTTATATAATCAATCGGACTTATTGTCAATAATACTAATACACCTCTTGAAGAAACCCATAAAAGGCGTCTCCGAGTTTGGGAACAATAAAAATCAGAAAGCTTCGGTCATATTCATATAGAAAAGCACGCCTTTCTGTCCTGGCTCTCGCCCAATGTCCATTCGGAAGTTTTTCTTCGGTTGTACCTGGATACGGAGGCCTGCTCCGTAGTTCCATTTCCATCGGGTCCATTTCGTTGGATTTTCTCCGATGGTTCCGGTACCGCCCCATACCACGAATCCAAGTTTCGACCAGAAGGAGCCTTTACGGTACGATTCCTCGCTTCCGAACATATGTCGGTACTCCACGATTCCGTACGCCATCGATTTATCCCGGTATTTTCCCCAATAGTATCCACGCAGGTCGAACGGAGAGCCGAACATCGGAAGTTCGGTAAAAGGGATGTCGCCAAATCCCATTTGCGTTCGCGCTGTCCACCCCAACACGCTGCGACGATTGAAAAGAGGAACAAAATGCCGATACTCGAGATCGAGCAACTGATAGTTGTAGGTACTGCCCAATGGTTTGAGATAGAAGGTTCCCATGGCACTAAGCAGGAGACCCTGTGAAGGAGTTGCAATGTCATCGCGGGTATCATACTGAACGATTGCACCTGCACCGACACCGGTATAACGGGACTTGTATTTTGTAAAATAGGGATCGGAAGCCATTACCGGATTAATATCGGTCGAGGAAGAATGGTTCAGGTCAATCAAGGTTCCCAAATAGAGCGAGGGCCGGACTTCCCACACAAAACGCGGATGGAACTGAAATGCCTGTTTATGGAATTCAGTCGTGTTTTCTCCCTTTCGAGTGTGTTCAATCGCGTTGTACCCAACTCCGTAGTAGTTGCTCGGCTCATCGCGGAACGAATACTTGAGGTAGATGCGGAATCGGTTCTGTCTCATAAACAAAGCGCCGGTGCCGCTGACTACAATCGTGCCGTTGAGCGACAAATTGAATCCAACAGGCAGATATGATCGTTGTGATACCGAATCCGCCCTGTTTATCCGGAATGATGTCAGCATTGCACCGCCAATTCCGAACGATGCTTCAGGGGTATAGGACGGTCCACCGAGAACGGAGATCCAGAGATTTTTACGCTGCCGGATCGAATCACGGCGCATCTGCCGTAATTCGGACTTCGATCTGCAAGTCTCCATTACCGGTCTGTCGACGATGCTGTCAGTACGAATCGAATCCTGATTTTGAGCCGCGCTGTGGATTGCGAACACACATAGCATCGATGTCAGTAGGGACCGGAAGCGAGCTGCAATCATAGCCGATACCCCCACTGTTTCACGGCTTCGCCCCAATACCGCTCGACTGTCAGCGTCGTTTGCAGGTCGAAGACGTATTCCTTCTTGCGGAATGCGCGCTGCGAGGCCAGATAGTGTTCCATGGCCGGACGTACCCGATTGAAATCGCCCAGCGACAGCCGGTCGTAGATCTGCCCGACGATCGGAAGCGGATCGGCCTCCAACTCCTCGAAGCGAACCTCGAAAAGCTGTCCTTCGGGAATCAGCTTCTTGTCGCGCTCGTAGCATTCGTACAGCGCCCGGTAGTTGAGCAGGATCTCGCGCTCGAGCTCCTCGGCCGGGATCGTCTGCATGCGTACCGCCTCAAGCGTCGAACGGAAAAAGTTGCGCGTCGATTCGTAGACGACATACGGATTGCGCACCAGATAGATGAACTTCGCGCGCGGATAGCGCTTCAGCAGCATCCCGACACGTCCCGTGTGGG
This sequence comes from uncultured Alistipes sp., assembly GCA_944321195.1. GTDB lineage: Bacteria > Bacteroidota > Bacteroidia > Bacteroidales > Rikenellaceae > Alistipes. The sequence goes on along the minus strand of CALUKL010000057.1, from coordinate 5,927 downwards.
GCGGGTTTTTGCTCAGGAACTGCCGCTTGCCCGAGACGTACAGCGCAATGCGCATCACCTTGTCCTGCGCTGCGAGAAACTCCTCGCGTTCCTGCTCCGTGGCGGAGGCGAAGGTGAGAAACCGGTCGCGGTATTCGGCCATACGGCGTGGAAACATCCAGAAGTGGTAGTGCGAACACGGCGTCATGTTGCTCAGCGCGAACTCCTCCTCCTGCGGGAGGTCCGCACCCAGCTTCATCGAGTCCGTAGGCCGCGACGACGGCATCACGGCCGCCATGCACCGTTTGAAAAAGGGGCGCCCCCACAGCATCAGGTGCGGGAAGACGGTCTGGTAGGTCGAGCAGTAGCCGAACCGGTCGTCGCACGACAAGAGGTTGTGTGCATAGGTCGTACCGCTGCGCCAGTGGCCGATGATGAAGACCGGGTCCTCCATCTCCGGCATGGCAGGCAGCGCGGCATAGCGCCGTTCGTTGATCCCGAAGAAGGGGTCGAGCAGCTGCCGGACGTGTTTCGTCAGCCGGTATTTGCTGCGGTAGGCCTCGTCAATCTCCGCTCCGCGTGTCACGGCCTCGAAGGTCCTCCGGTCGGCGCCGACAAGCGTGTTGACCGGCAGGTCGTTGAATTTCAGATTGAGAATGCCCATGACGGTACCTTATTTACGGATGGTTTTGATGTCGATGCCCGTCTGCTCGCGGAGCAGCCGGCAGAAGTCGGCGATCGCGGCGTCGTGCTCGGGTCCGATCGCACTTCCCGAAAGATTGACGGTAATGCGCTCCGCGGCGTCCCCGTCCGGAGCGGCGTCGGCGTCGGGTGCGACGATCATACCCACGGCCGACGTGAAGTTCGTCACGGGGTCGATCAGGATGAAGGCCCCCGTCTGCCGGTTTTCGCGGTAGCTGTCGAAGAGCAGCGGGGCGTCGGTCACGAGCGACACCAGCGCGATTTCGTTGAGTTTCATGCCGTCGGCCTCGACCGTCTCGCCGACGTTGATCTCCACGCGGTGGTGGATCGCCTCGACATGGGCCCGGGTCGTGTGGGTCGTATGCTTGAGGTAGAAGGCTTTCGAGCGGTCGAGCGGGTGCTCGTCCATCCAGACCATCATGGCGCGGAAACGGTGCCCGACATGCGGCAGCGAATCGGGGTGTACGAGCATCTCGCCGCGCGAGAGGTCGATTTCGTCTTCGAGCGTGAGCGTCACGGATTGCGGGGCGAACGCTTCTTCGAGGTCGCCGTCGTAGGTGACGATGCGGGCGATGTGCGACGTGCGGCCCGAGGGGAGCGCGACGACCGGATCGCCGCGGCGCACGATGCCGGATGCGATCTTGCCGCTGTACCCGCGGAAGTCGGCATCGGGACGCAGCACGTACTGCACCGGGAACCGGAAGTCGTGCAGGTTGATGTCGAGGTCGATCGGGACGGTTTCGAGGAAGTTCAGCAGCGAGGGTCCCGTGTACCAGGGCATGCGGGGGCTGGGGTCGACGACGTTGTCGCCTTCGAGCGCCGAGAGCGGGATACATTGCAGGTCGGGGATGTCGAGGTGCTGTGCCTCGATCCAGGCCCGGTATTCGCCGACGATCTCGCGGAACCGTGCCTCGGAGTAGTCGACGAGGTCCATTTTGTTTACGGCCAATACGATGTGGCGGATCCCGAGCAGCGAGACCAGGTAGCTGTGGCGGCGTGTCTGCGTAATGACGCCCGTGCGGGCGTCGACCAGAATGATGGCCAGATTGGCCGTCGAGCCGCCGGTGATCATGTTGCGCGTGTACTGTTCGTGTCCCGGGGTGTCGGCGATGATGAACTTGCGGCGATTGGTGGCGAAGTAGCGGTAGGCGACGTCGATGGTGATTCCCTGTTCGCGTTCGGCTTTCAGGCCGTCGCACAGCAGGGCATAGTCGATATGGTCGCCGGCATTGCCACAGCGTTTGCTGTCGCGCTCGAGGGCGTCGAGCTGGTCTTCGTAGAGCTTCTTGCTGTCGAAGAGCAGCCGGCCGATGAGCGTCGATTTTCCGTCGTCGACCGATCCGGCGGTCAAAAAGCGCAGCAGGTCCTTGCGTTCGTCCTGTGCGAGAAATTCCTCTATGTTGCGTGCCATGCTGATTCCCGGTTAAAAATATCCTTCTCGTTTTTTCTGCTCCATGCTGCCCTCCTGGTCGAAGTCGATCACGCGGGTCGTGCGTTCGGAGCGTGTCGTGATCATCATCTCCTCGATGATCTTCTCGATGGTGTCGGCTTCGCTCTCGATGGCGCCCGTCAGCGGGTAGCAGCCCAGCGTCCGGAAGCGCACCTTGCGCATCGTGGCCTTGCGCCGCAGCTCCTCGGGCATGCGGTCGTCGTCGACCATGATCAGGTTGCCGTTGACCTCGACCACCGGGCGCTCCTTGGCGAAATAGAGCGGCACGATGGGAATGCGCTCCTGGCGGATGTACTGCCAGACGTCGAGCTCCGTCCAGTTCGAGAGCGGAAAGACGCGGATGCTCTCGCCCTCGTGTACGCGCGTATTATAGATGTCCCACAGCTCGGGACGCTGGTTCTTGGGGTCCCACTGCTGGAACTCGTTGCGGAACGAGAAGATGCGCTCCTTGGCGCGGCTCTTCTCCTCGTCACGCCGCGCACCGCCGAATGCCGCGTCGAACTTGTGCTTGCGCAGGGCCATCAGCAGGGCCTGGGTCTTCATCAGGTCGGTGTGTACGCGGCTGCCGTGGGTGAAGGGCCCGACGCCCGCTTCGTAGGCCTCCTTGTTGTATTCGACGATCAGGTCCCAGTTGTACTTTTTGGCATAGGTGTCCCGAAATTCGATCATTTCGCGGAATTTCCACTTCGAGTCGATGTGCATCAGCGGGAAGGGGACCTTGCCGGGGTAAAAGGCCTTTTCGGCCAGCCGGACCATCACCGACGAATCCTTGCCGATGGAGTAGAGCATGACGGGGTTGCGGAATTCGGCCGCAACCTCGCGGATGATGTGTATGGCTTCGGCTTCGAGCGTTTTGAGATGGCTCAACTGATACTCTTTCATATTATTTTTCGGTTCTGATGTTGCCGATCCGGTCGGCATCCGATGGTATTTTTTTGTCCTGTGAGATCCGCGGCAGAAGCTCCTGCAGCATCTGCGCGACGCACTCTCCGACGCTGTGCCCCGAGGTGTCGATGCGCAGCTCCGGCCGCTCGGGCTCCTCGAAGGGGGCCGAGATGCCCGTAAAGTCGCGGATCTCTCCCCGCCGGGCCTTGGCGTAGAGGCCCTTCACGTCGCGGCGCTCACACTCCCCGAGGGGCGTTGCCACGTACACCTCGCAGAAATCCTCCGTGCCGACGATCTCCCGGGCCATGCGGCGCAGTTCGCGCGTCGGGCTTACGAAGCATGCCAGCACCACGACGCCCGTGTCGACGAAGAGGCGGCAAACCTCCGCTACGCGGCGAATGTTCTCCCGGCGGTCGGCTTCGGAGAATCCCAGCCCGGCATTGATGCCGCAGCGGACGTTGTCGCCGTCGAGGATCCGGCAAAGGATGCCGCGGGCCGAGAGTTCGCGTTCGAGGGCGATTGCCAGGGTGCTTTTGCCCGAGCCGGAGAGCCCCGTGAACCAGACGACGGCGCCGCGGTGTCCGAGCAGTCGCTCCTTGTCCGTTCGGGATTCCATGCGGTCGAAGATTGGATGAATGTTTTCCATGGAGCAAAGGGGTTAGGCGGCTACCGCCTCGAAGGGCCAGAACAGCGGGATGAGCGTCATCGACACGACGAATGCGATGATGTTCAGCGGCAATCCGATCCGCACAAAGTCGCGGAACCGGTAGTTTCCGATGCCCTGCACGATCATGTTGGTCTGGTAGCCGATCGGCGAGGAGAAGCTGCACGATGCGGCGATGCAGATCGCAACGAAGAAAGGCATGGGATCCATGCCGAGCTGAGCGGCGGCCGACAAAGCCACGGGAAAGGCGAATGCCGCCGCGGCATTGTTGGTGATGAATTCGGTGATGAGGTTGGTTGTGATATAGAGTACGGCCAGCACGATCCACGGCGATGCGACGCCCGAGAGCCCCGTGAGTCCGGCGGCGATCCAGTCGGCAAGGCCCGAGTTGACCATGGCACGGCTGATGGCCAGCGCCGAGGCGATCGTGACGAGGATGTCCCACGAGATGAATTTCGTGTATTTCTTGGCCGGGAAGATGCCGAAGCAGGCCATCAGCACCGCTACGATGCAAACCCAGAAGAACATGTCGAGCGTTCGGCCCGGAATCAGATCCGCCATGAAGGGCATGCTTCCGAACGTGGCCCCGGCGATCATGATGACCAACAGCCCCAGGGCCAGCCACTTCTTCCAGCGCGGGCAGGCGGGACGATGCTCCGAGCCATTGCTCAACATCAGGAAGACGCGCGATTCGCCCCATGTCTCGATGAACGATCCGTCGGTATCGAGCACCAGCGTGTCTCCGGCCCGGAATACGGCTTTGTCGAGCTCCTCGATCTCCACGCCGTTGCGTCTTACGGCCCGGATTTCGGCCCCGTAATGGCTCTTGAAGTCGAATTCGCCGAACGGGTGGTTGATACCCGGGAAGCGGGGGCCCAAAACGGCTTCGACCAGGTGAGTCGGCTCCTCGTTACGGGCCGTCTCTTCATCGGGGGTATCCCCGGGCAGGCGCTTGTCGCCGAAGAAAATCAGATACAACCCTCCGACAAGGGCGATGCACCCTCCGACCTTCCCCAATTCGAACATCGTGAATCCCTCGAATCCGGCGTCCAGCATCATGCCGTGCACGACCAGATTGGTCGACGTACCTATGAGCGTGCACATGCCGCCCAAAATGGCTGCGTAGGAGAGCGGTATGAGGAATTTTCGTACGGCGAGTCCCGATTTCCGGGCCCACTGCTTGATAATCGGGATGAAAACCACCACGACGGGGGTGTTGTTCAGAAAGGCCGATACCGAAACGATCGACGGCAGGATGCGCAGATATCCCTTGCGTACGGACATACCGCGTTGGGCGGGCAACAGCCATTTGACCAGATGTCCCAGCGCGTCGCTGCGACGGACACCCTCACTGATCAGGAACAGTAACCCGACAGTAATCATGCCTTCGTTGGCGAATCCTGCCAGGGCTTCCTGGGGCGACAGGATACCCGTACACATGAAAAACACCACGCCCGAGAACAGCACGAAGCCGGGTCTGAGCCAGTCGGCAATCAGCGCTCCCAACATCAGGCAAAGACCAGCGAAGACGATCCAAATGTCAGGAAAATTTATCATTATATCTTTGTTTCGAGAGCAAAAGTATTATTTTTCCTGTTCTAATCAAAATAATACCAGCCCGGCTTCAGTCTTAAATTTCCCGGCTTCAGTCTTAAATTTCCCGGCTTCAGTCTTTTTTGTATTTTTTACAACAAAATTGGGCCTTGCCTTTGATGGTCGATAGAGGAGAAAGGGGCCAAACACAAGAACAGAAATGATGCTTCGAGCGGTTATTATCCTGTCAAGATCTAAAAATGAAATGGTTAGATTAATCAAGTTTTATTATTCTTATTTGCGCATGCAGTATTTTTAAACGGAATTATCCACTTTAGGCTTGCGTAATTGAGATATTCTTCTTACCTTTGTAGCATAAAAGATAAGAGTTATGAATTACTTCGAGTTTACAAAGAGATTTCAAGACGAGAATAGTGCGATTGACTTTATCGTTGCTACAAAGTACAAAGGCGGCTATGTCTGTCCTAAGTGCGGTTGCATACACAAAGGAATCTATCATCAAAACTATGATAGAAGGAAACTGTATTGCAACAACTGCAAATCGGAGTTCTCTGCATTGAAAGGTACGATATTCGAGAATACCCACCTTGACCTACGTATGTGGTTATATGCGATGAATCTTGTTATTATATCCCGTAAAGGAATATCGGCGTTGCAACTGAAAAGAGAATTGGGCATGGGGTCTTATCAGTC
>CALUKL010000056.1 GCA_944321195.1 uncultured Alistipes sp. | reverse complement strand
GCGTCTGCGTCGGGTGCGAGTGGCTCCCGTCCCCGGCGTTGATCACCGGGACCCCCGCGTACTGCGACGCCACGAGCGGCGCCCCCTCCTTGAAGTGGCGCATGGCGATGATGTCCGCAAAGCAGCGAATCACACGAACCGTGTCGGCCACCGTCTCGCCCTTCGATACCGACGACGAGTTGGCATCCGAAAAACCGATCACCTGTCCGCCCAGTTCGAGCATTGCCGACGTGAAACTCAGGCGCGTGCGGGTCGAAGGCTCGTAGAAGAGCGTCGCCAGCTTCTTGCCCTTGCACGCTTCGCTGTATTTCGACCGGTTGGCGATGATGTCTTCGGCCAGGGCTACGATCTGCTCGGTCTCCTGCACCGTCAGATCCGTCGGGTCTATCAAATGTCGCATCATATCCTCGTTTTTAACGGTTCATCCACGATTCGTCCGACGGATTGTCGCGGAACTGCAACAGACGCTCCTTGTCCTCCGCCCGAATGTAGCCCTCCTCGGCCGCGACCTCCACCAGTGCGTCGAGATTCGAAAGGCTGTAGTTCACGACCTTCGCCTCCTTCAGCCGGTCGAGGCCCTTCTTCATCCCGTAGGTGAAGATCGATGCCACGCCCAGCACCTCGGCTCCCGCCTCGCGCAGGGCGTTCACCACCTCGATGCACGACCCCGCCGTTGAGATCAGGTCCTCGATCACCACCACCTTCTGGCCTTTTTCCAACCGGCCCTCGATCTGGTTGCCGCGCCCGTGGTCCTTCGACCCCGAACGCACGTAGCCCATCGGCAGATCGAGGATCGTCGCCGTGATGGCCGCATGGGCAATCCCGGCCGTCGAGGTCCCCATCAGCACCTCCGCTTCGGGGTACTTCGTGCGCACGATCTCCGCAAGACCCGCCTCGACGTGTTTGCGGACCTCTGGAGCCGTCAGCGTCAAACGGTTGTCGCAATAGATCGGGCTCTTGATGCCGCTGGCCCATGTAAACGGCTGTTCCGGGCGCAGAAAGACTGCGCCGATCGACAGCAAATCCCTGGCAATAGCTTTTTCCATATTTGTCGTATGCTTTTCGTGTTTTCCATTATTTCAGCCCCGGGGCCCCAAACGGTCCGGCTGCCCGGGATCGACCCCCAGGCCCCGGGTCCGCAGTTCCTGTCCCTACTCCAGCGCCCGGCGCAGCACCGCCTCCACCTCGTCGGGGTAGATGCCACCCTCGTGGACCTTCTCCCCGCCGACGTAGAAGGTCGGCACGTAGTAGTAATCGTACTGGTCGGCCACCGCAGGCTCCTCCGACTCCTCGATCATCTCGATCTCGATCGGAGCCAGTTCGGGATGGGCCGCCTTCGCCTCCTCGATGTAGCGCAGCGCCTTCTTGCAGAAGGGGCACGTCTTCAGATAAAACAGTTTGACTGGTTTCATGACGATTCACATTTTTCGGTTGTCCGACGTCCGGTGCAAAAAATCGGCCGGAGGCTATCCGACGAACTCCGCCACACAGCGGCGGTAGGCCGCCACGGGATCCGCCGCCGCCGTGATCGGGCGACCGACGACGATAAAATCCGAACCGATCTCCCGCGCCCGGGCCGGAGTCGTCACACGAACCTGGTCCGCCACGTCGCCGTCGGCAAACCGAACGCCCGGCGTTACGGTCAGGAACTCCGTGCCGCACGCCTCGTGGACCATCCCCGCCTCCAGCGGCGAGCAGACCACGCCGTCCAGTCCGGCTTCGCGCGTATTCTGCGCATACTTGACAATCGTATCGTTGATCGAGGCTCCGATCAGCAGCTCCCGCTGCATCCGTTCCTCGCTCGTCGAGGTCAGCTGCGTCACGGCAATCAGCAGCGGCCGCGTGCCGTCCTCGCGCGTGAGGCCCTCCAGCGCCGCCCGCATCATCTCGATCGTCCCCGAGGCGTGGACGTTGCACATGTCCACGTCCAGGCGCGACAGCACCGCCATCGCCTTCTTCACCGTGTTGGGGATGTCGTGGAGCTTCAGGTCGAGGAAGATCCGGTGCCCCCGGCGCTTGATCTCCCGAACGATCGACGGGCCCTCGGCATAGTAGAGCTCCATGCCGATCTTCAGAAAGGGTTTGCGCACCTCGTCCCGGAAGAGGTCGAGGAAGCGGAAGGTATCCTCCGCGGATTTGAAATCACAGGCAATGATAACGTCTCGTTCCATATTCTTCGATACTATGCTATACCTATTATGTCCGACAGGCTGTCAATACCCAGCCGCCGCATCTCCCCGGGCAGCGCCTCGACGATCTCCTTCGAGGCGTAGGGGTTCACCAGATTCGCGGCGCCCACCTGCACGGCCGTGGCGCCCGCCATCATCATCTCGATCACGTCGCGCGCCGACTGCACGCCCCCGCACCCCATGACCGGGATCCGGCACGCCTTCGAGACCTGGTAGACCATCCGCAGGGCCAGCGGGAAGACCGCAGGACCCGAAAAACCGCCCATCGTGTTGGCAATCACCGGACGGCGGCGGCGGATGTCGATGCGCATCCCCAGCAGCGTATTGATCAGCGAGATGCCGTCGGCCCCCGCCTCCTCGCACGCCCGGGCGATCGAAACGATGTCCGTAACGTTGGGCGAGAGTTTCACGAAGACCGGTTTCGTCGTCACGGCCTTCACCGCCCGCGTCACCTCCGCGGCCGTCTCCGGGCTGTTGCCGAACGACATGCCCCCGTGCCGCACGTTCGGACACGAGACATTCACCTCGATGATCCCGACCTGCTCCTGCTTGTCGATCCGTTCGCAGCAATAGGCGTACTCCTCGACCGAAAAGCCCGAGATGTTGGCGATCACCGGCTTGCGGAAGAACTGACGCAGGCGCGGCAGCTCATGCCGGATCACGGCGTCGATGCCCGGATTCTGAAGCCCGACGGAGTTGATCATACCCGCCGTACATTCGGCGATGCGCGGCGTCGGGTTCCCGAAGCGCGGCTCGCGCGTCGTCCCCTTGAACGAGAACGAACCCAGGATGTTGATGTCGTAGAAATCCTTGAACTCATAGCCGTAGCCGAACGTCCCGCTGGCCGGAACCACCGGGTTGTCCAGCCGCAGGCCGCACAGTTCAACCGAAGTGTCCACCTCCGTGACCGTTCCTTCGGGCACTATCTGCTTCCCTACCATATAATCTCTCCTTTCTGCAGCACCGGGCCCTCCCGGCAGATGCGTTTGTTGCCGTATTTCGTCTTGCACGTGCAGCCCATGCAGGCCCCGAATCCGCACCCCATGCGCTCCTCGAACGACATCTGTCCGTCCTGTTCCACGGCATTGTAGAGCGCGTGGAGCATCGGAAGCGGACCGCAGGCATAGAAGTAGTCGAAATTCAGGCCCGCCGCGGCGATGGCCGTCGTCACAAAGCCCTCGATGCCCCGCGAACCGTCGGCCGTAGCCACCGTCACGTGGCACCCCAGGGCCCGGAACTCCTCCTCGTAGAAGACCTCCGAAGCCGTGTTGAAGCCCAACACCACCTCGACCGGCTTCCCTTCGGCAAGCAGCCGGCGAGCCAGTCCGTAGAGCGGGGGGACCCCCACGCCCCCGCCGACCAGCAGCGGCCGGCGCGCATTGTTGTTCGTCGAAAAGCCGTTCCCGAGACCCGTCAGCAGGTCGAGCTCCGCGCCCGCCTCCAGGCGGCTCATCTGCTCTGTACCCTCGCCCACGACCTTGTAGATCAGCGTGAGCGTGCCCTCGTCGCAGTCGCACACCGAAATCGGACGGCGCAGGTACTTCCCCTCCAGCGCGATGTTCACGAACTGTCCCGGCACCGTAATCCACTGTGTGTCGCCCGCAAGCCGCATCCGCCACACCGTCTCCGTCAGCCGTTCGTTCGCCTCGATCCGATAAATCCCCTTCTTGTACATGGTTCTTACGGAATTTATTTCGCGTCGATCGTCGAGACCCGCAGCGTGATCTCCTCCAGCACGTCCAGTAGCACCTTCACCGTCTCCAGCGCCGTGAAGATCGTCACGTTGTTCTCAACGGCCGTGCGGCGGATCTCATAGCCGTCCAGGCGCGTGTTGTGCTGGTTGATGTCGATCGTATTGATTACATAGCTGATATGTCCCTGGCGAAGGGCGTCGATGATCTCGTTGCTCCCCTCGTTCAGCTTGCGCCGCGTCCGCGTGCGGATCCCGTGCTCGCGCAGGAACTCCGCCGTGCCGGTCGTCGCCTCGATGTTGAAGCCCAGGTCGTAGAAACGCTTCACCAGGGGAAGCGCCTGCTCCTTGTCCTGATCGGCAATCGTCACGAACACAGTCCCGTAGTTCGAAACGTGCATCCCCGTCGCCTGCAGCGCCTTGTACAGGGCCCGCGTCAGCTTGTCGTCATAGCCGATCGCCTCGCCCGTCGACTTCATCTCCGGCGAAAGGTACGAATCCATACCCCGGATCTTCGCAAACGAGAACGCCGGAGCCTTCACGTACCAGCGCGCCTTCTCCGCACCGTACACCTGCGTGTAACCCAGCTCGCGGAGCTTCTTGCCCAGGATCACCTGCGTGGCGATGTGCGCCATCGGAACCCCCGTCGACTTCGACAGGAACGGAACCGTGCGCGACGACCGCGGATTCACCTCGATGACATAGACGTCGTCGTCGCCCGCCACGATGAACTGGATGTTATAAAGTCCCACGATGCCGATCCGAAGACCCAGGCGAACCGTGTAGTCGATGATCTTCTCCTTGGCCTTCTGGCTCACGCTGAACGTCGGATAGACGCTGATCGAGTCGCCCGAGTGGATACCCGTGTGCTCGACGTGCTCCATGATGCCAGGGATGAAGACATCCTTCCCGTCGCAGATCGCGTCGACCTCCAGCTCCTTGCCCATGATGTAACGGTCCACCAGCACCGGCTGGTCCACGTTCACCTCCACGGCCGTCTGCAGGTAGTGGCGCAGCCGCTCCTCGTTCGAGACGATCTGCATCGCACGCCCGCCCAGCACGTAGCTCGGACGAACCAGGACCGGATAGCCGATTCGCGAAGCGGCCTTCACTCCCGCCTCGATGTCCGTCACCGCCTCGGCCTCCGGCTGCGGGATCCCCAGCTCCTCCATGATCCGCTCGAAGCACCCGCGGTCCTCGGCATTCTTGATCGCCTCGCAGTCCGTACCGATGATCGGAACCCCCAGCTCTGCCAGCGGCTCCGCCAGGTTGATCGCCGTCTGTCCGCCCAGCGACACCACGATCGCCTGCGGCTTTTCCAGGTGGATGACGTTCATCACGTCCTCGACCGTCAGCGGCTCAAAGTAGAGCTTGTCGCTCGTCGTGTAGTCCGTCGAGACGGTCTCCGGGTTGTTGTTGATGATGATCGCCTCGTAGCCCGCCTCGCGGATCGACCAGATCGCGTGCACCGTCGAATAGTCGAATTCCACGCCCTGGCCGATGCGGATCGGGCCCGAACCCAGCACGATGATCTTCTTCTTGTCGCTCACCTTCGACTCGTTCTCCTCCTCGTAGGTCGAGTAGAAGTAGGGAACGTAGGACGAAAACTCGCTCGCACACGTGTCGATCATCTTGTAGACCGGGAAGATGTCGTGCTTCTCGCGCAGACGGTACATCTCATGCTGCGAAAGGCCCCACAACTGACCGATATACTTGTCGCTGAAGCCCATCCGCTTGGCCTCACGAAGCGTATCCACATCCATCGGATGTGCGCGGACCACCTTCTCGAACTCCACGATGTTCTTGAACTTTTCCAGGAAGAACATGTCGATTTTCGTCTTGTCGTAGATCAGCGCCAGGTCCACGCCCCCGCGGATCAGCTGCGCAATGGCGTAGAGACGGTCGTCCGTGCCGATCTTGATGTAATCCAGCAGGTCGTCGTTCGTCCACGAGTCGAACTTCTTGTGGTAGATGTGGCAGACACCCGTCTCCAGCGAACGCACCGCCTTCAACAGCGACTCCTCCATCGTGCGGCCGATCGACATCACCTCGCCCGTGGCCTTCATCTGCGTGCCCAGCTTGTTCGAGGCGTCCGAGAACTTGTCGAACGGGAAGCGGGCCACCTTCGTCACCACGTAGTCCAGCGTCGGTTCGAACGACGCCGGCGTGTTGGCGATGCGGATTTCGTCGAGCGTCAGCCCCACGGCGATCTTCGCACTCACACGCGCAATCGGGTAGCCCGAGGCCTTCGACGCCAGGGCCGACGAACGCGACACGCGCGGGTTCACCTCGATCAGGTAGTATTTGAACGAGAGCGGATCCAGCGCGAACTGCACGTTGCAGCCCCCCTCGATCTTCAGCGCACGGATGATCTTCAGCGCCGAGTCGCGCAGCATCTGGAACTCCTTGTTGGTCAGCGTCTGGCTCGGGGCCACGACGATCGAGTCGCCCGTATGGATGCCCACCGGGTCGATGTTTTCCATGCAGCAGATGCTGATCGCCGTATCGTTGTGGTCGCGCATCACCTCGAACTCGATCTCCTTGTAGCCCTTGATGCTCTTCTCGACGAGCACCTGGTGCACCGGCGAAAGCGACAGTCCGTTGCGCATCATCTCGCGCAACTGCGCCTCGTCGTCGGCAAAGCCGCCGCCCGTACCGCCCAGCGTGAAGGCCGGACGCAGCACCACCGGGTAGCCGATTCGTGCGGCAACCTCCACGCCCTCCTCGACCGTCGTGGCAATCTCCGAAGGAAGCACCGGCTCGCCCAGCGACTCGCACAGTTCCTTGAAGAGCTCGCGGTCCTCGGCCCGCTCGATCGAGTCGAACGACGTGCCCAGGATCTCCACCTGGCACTCCTTCAGGATCCCCTTCTTGGCCAGCTGCACCGCCAGGTTCAGACCCGTCTGTCCGCCCAGACCCGGGACGATGGCGTCCGGGCGCTCGTAGCGGATGATCTTCGCCACGTACTCCAGCGTCAGCGGCTCCATGTAGACCTTGTCCGCAATATGCGTGTCGGTCATAATGGTGGCCGGATTCGAATTGGCGAGGATCACCTCGTAACCCTCCTCCTTGAGCGCCAGGCACGCCTGCGTGCCCGCATAGTCGAACTCCGCGGCCTGGCCGATCACGATCGGGCCCGACCCGATCACCATTACCTTCCTGATATCTTTTCTCTTAGGCATGTCTGTACTCCTCCATGATTTTAGTGAACTTATTGAACAGATAGGCGCTGTCCTGAGGGCCCGAAGCGCTCTCCGGATGGTACTGCATCGAGAAGACGCCCTCCGCGGCGCACTCCACGCCTTCGGCCGTGCCGTCCAGCAGGTTGACGTGCGTAAGCGTCAGTCCCGTGCCCTTCAGCGAGTCGATATCCACCGCATAGCTGTGGTTCTGGCTCGTGATCTCCAGCTTCCCCGTCACCAGGTTCTTCACCGGATGGTTCGCACCCCGGTGCCCGAACTTCATCTTGAAGGTCTTCGCCCCGTAGGCCAGCGAGATCAGCTGGTGACCCATGCAGATCCCGAAGATCGGAAGACGGCCCCGCAGCTGCTTCACCAGCTCGATCACCGACGTCACGTCCGCCGGGTTGCCGGGACCGTTCGACAGCACGACCCCGTCCGGACGGAAGGCCAGGACCTCCTCCACGGTCGAGTTGTACGGCATCACGATCACGTTGCACCCCACCCGGTTCAGCAACCGGACGATGTTGTACTTGATGCCGCAGTCGATGGCCACCACGTCGTACTTGTGATTCGCCACACGCGACATCCAGCGTTTCTTGCAGCTCACGCGCGAAACCATGTCGTGAGGCATCTCGTAGGCTTTCAGACGGGCCATGGCCTCCTCGTGAGGCGTCGCGGCATCGGTGATGATCACCCTCTGGCAGCCCTCGTCGCGGATGATCCGCGTCAGCGCCCGCGTGTCGACCCCCGAAATGGCCGGAATGTCATACTCCTCGAAAACCTCGTTCAGCGTCTTCGTGTAGCGGAAGTTCGAAGGAAGGTCGTTGTACTCCCGAACGATCATCCCGCCGATGGTCGGCGTCTTCGTCTCATAGTCGTCGTCCGTCATACCGTAGTTGCCGATCAGCGGGTAGGTCATCACCACCATCTGGTCCGTGTACGACGGGTCGGACATGATCTCCTGGTACCCCACCATCGAGGTATTGAAGACGATCTCGTTGATGGCCTCGCGGTCGGA
>CALUKL010000055.1 GCA_944321195.1 uncultured Alistipes sp. | reverse complement strand
AATGAAAGAAGGCCTCTTAATCGCTAATAATTAGCTGATTAGAAGCCTTCTTTGAGGTCTGAAGCGGACTCGAACCGCTGTACAAGGTTTTGCAGACCTTTGCCTAGCCACTCGGCCATCAGACCATTTCATATACACCGTCCCTAAACAATCCCTCCAACCCCTCTCTACAACAATCCGGGAAAAACCAGGGTCACTCCTCGTCCCCCCCCTCCGACTCGCAAAACTGGCTGGAATCCAATAACCATGCCGATGTATCGGAGTGCAAATATACAAACTTTTCCGTTTCTACCAAAACTTAACGACATCTTTCATCCATTTTTACCGCAAAACGCTCCGTATTCCCCCAAAAATAGCTACCTTTATTCCCGGATTTTCAAAGCGACCGTATGACCATCGAGGATATTGCCCTGCAGATGACCCCCGGAATCGGTGTGAAAGGGGCCGTGCACCTGCTCGAAACCTTCGGCGACGCACGGCGCATCTTCGCGGCATCCGAGGACGAACTCGTCGGAAAAGCCCGGCTCCGACCCGAAACCGCCCGACAACTCCTCCGACGTCAGGGATTCAACCCCGCTGCCCGCGAAATCGAATACTGCCGCCGGAACAACATCCGGATCATCGCGTCCACGGATTCAGAATATCCACCCCTGTTGCGCGAAATGCCCGACTATCCCCATGTCATCTATCTCATGGGGAACCCTCAGGTGCTGAAAACCCGTTGCATCTCCATGGTCGGGACCCGGCAGGCTACACCCTACGGGCAATCCATGTGCAACCGGCTCGTCGAAGGCCTCGCCGAAAGGATTCCCGGACTCTGCATCGTCAGCGGACTGGCCTTCGGGATCGATGTCGCCGCACACCGTGCCGCCCTCGCCGCCGAAGTCCCCACCATCGCCGTGCTGGCCAACGCTCTCCCGGGGATCACTCCCGTCCAACACGCCGGAGTCGCACGCGACATCCTCGCGCACGGAGGCGCCCTCGTCTCGGAACTCCATTCGCAATCCAAGCAGAACGGAAACTTCTACCTCGCCCGAAACCGAATCATCGCCGGACTGAGCGCCGGATGCATCATCGTCGAATCCCCTGACAGCGGCGGTTCGCTCGTCACCGCCCATTGCGCCGACGCCTACAACCGAACGGTCATGGCCGTTCCGGGGCGCGTTACCGACCGTTCATCGGCAGGTACGAACCACCTGATCCGCAACCGAAAGGCGCAACTGGTCATGAGTGCCGACGACATCATCCGCGAACTGATGTGGGACCTGGACGAGGACCCCGCAGCATTCCAACCCCAGACCCCGACTCCGGAACTGACACCCGATGAGCAACGGCTGCTCGAATGCTTCCCGTCCAGCGATCCGCTGCCGCTCGAAACCCTCGCCCAACAGTGCGGAATGAATCCCGGAGAACTCGCCGCCCTGCTCATCGGTCTCGAACTCTCGGGAGCCATCCGGCAACTCCCCGGAAATCGATACATGAAGCTATGAATCTGATCGATACACATTCCCATCTCTACGACGAAGCATTTGATCCGGACCGTGAGGAGGCTTTCGAAAGGGCCCGAAACGAGGGGGTCAGGCGGCTCCTGCTTCCGGCCATCGACTCCGAGAGTCACGAACGGCTCTTCGACCTTTGCCGTCGGCATCCCGACCGCTGTACGCCCATGATGGGGCTGCACCCCACCTCGGTCAACGAAAATCCCCGCTGGCGTGAGGAGCTGAATCTCGTGGAGCATTATCTGCAGAGCCCGCCCGAAGGAATTCCGCCCTTCTGCGCCGTGGGCGAAATCGGGCTTGACCTCTACTGGAGCCGGGAGTTCCGCGAGGAGCAGATCGAGGCGTTCCGCCGCCAAATCGAACTCGCCCTGCAATACCGTCTTCCGATCGCCGTCCACACGCGCGACGCCTGGCCCGAAACGGTCGAAATCATCCGCGAATACCGCGGGCGCGGCCTCCGGGGCGTCTTCCACGCCTTCTCGGACGGCATCGAAACCTATCGCAGACTGAAAACCTGCGGCGAATTCCTCTTCGGGATCGGAGGCGTCGTCACCTTTAAGAAAAGCCGCCTTGCGGAGGTCGTGCGCGAAATGGAGCTGCGGGACCTCGTACTCGAAACCGACTGCCCCTATTTGACACCGGTTCCCCACCGCGGCGAGCGCAACGAGTCCTCCTACGTCCGCTTCGTCTGCGAAAAGGTCGCCGAACTGAAGGGGCTTACCCCCGAAGAGGTGGCCGAAGCCACCACGGCCAACGCCGAGGCCATGTTCGGAGGAATGTCTCCCGCAAAGACCGTCTGAAAACAGCTGTTCCGAACCATGAAACGCATCCGCATCACCGTTATCCGCAAGGTCTGCCACCAGGACCTGATCGCACGCTACGAAAACCCGATCGAACACGCCTGCGACATGCAGGAGGGGCAGGTTTTCGTCTGCGAGGGCTGGCAGCGGCCCGAAGGGTTGTGCGAAAGCGCCTGGCAGACCCTCTCGCCCTTCGTCATGGCCCTGGCCCACGGTGCCACGGACTTCTACGACGGATGGATGAAGAACCCCGCCTCGGCGATGCTTTCGTGCAACGACGGGTTCCGGCCCGTCAGCTTTCTCGTCGAGGCGCTCGACGGAACGGCTGCGGACAAAGCGCGCTCCGAAAACCCCGAAACACCCGAAGTCCCCGAAACATTCTGAAAAAGAATACCATGAACGACATGCGATCCTCCATTCTGATCATCTACACCGGCGGGACCATCGGCATGAAGACCGATGCCGTCACCGGCGCTCTCGTCCCGTTCGATTTCAGCGGCATCTACGAGGAGTTCCCCTCGCTGAAGCGCCTCAATGTCGACATCGACGTCCACACCGTCGACCCGGTAATCGACTCCTCGAACGTCGAGCCCTCGAACTGGATCGCCCTGGCCGAGTTGATCCGCGACAATTACGCCCGTTACGACGGATTCGTCGTCCTGCACGGCACCGACACCATGTCCTACACCGCCTCGGCCCTGAGTTTCCTGCTCGAAAACCTCGCCAAACCCGTGGTCTTCACCGGCAGCCAGATCCCCATCGGCGTGCTGCGCACCGACGGCCGCGAGAACCTCATCACGGCCATCGAGATCGCCGGAGCCCGTATCGACGGCCGACCCGTTGTCCCCGAAGTGTCGCTCTACTTCCAGAACCGCCTGTTCCGCGCCAACCGAACCACCAAACGCAGCGCCGAGGCGCTGAACGCATTCCAGTCCTACAACTACCCGCCGCTTGCCGAAGTCGGCGTCAACATCGCCTACAACCATCCCGCCATCCTGCAACCCGCGGAATACTCCGGCGAACTGCGCATCGCCACCCGCCTCTCCGGAGGAATCGAACTCGTCAAACTGTTCCCGGGGCTCGGCGAAGAGATCCTTCAGGCCATGTTCCGGGCCCCGGGACTGCGGGCCGTGGTGCTCGAAACCTACGGCGCGGGGAACGCTCCCACGTCGGAACGTTTCATCCATGTCGTCAAAGAGGCCGTCGACCGCGGGATCATCCTGCTCAACATCACACAGTGCGGCGGAGGCCGCGTCGCCATGGAACTTTACGAGACCGGGCTCATGCTCCAGAAAACCGGAGTGCTCTGCGGCTACGACATGACGGCCGAAGCTGCCGTCACCAAACTCATGTACGTCCTCGGGCTCGGACTCCCCGACGAGGAAACCCGAGCCCTGTTGCGCAGGCCCCTGCGCGGAGAATTTACCACCTAAGACGTTGCACGGAACGATTTTTTTTCCTATATTTCGCACTGCTAATATGCCCGTACTGCTGGGTACATTCCGCGGACGGGGGTGGCAGAGCCAAGTGAAACGACTGGCAAACAAATAATTAAGCGAATCCGAGAGAAGCTATTCGGGATTCGGAGATGCGTATGGGAATCACGTACAATTCCCTTGCGGATGTCTGAAACGGATTTAGAAACTCCCGGGGACCGAAAAAAAATAAATTTTTAGTAAAATTTTAAACCACAAAAATTCGGCCAAAGCAGGGGGGGGAAGAAGAAACCGAGGAGGTCCGAAAGGGACTAAAAAAAGAGAGACGGAAACTCCCCGAGAAACCGAGAAGGCCCGGAAAGAACTAAAAAAAAAGAAGAGAGCCGGAAGGTACCCAAAAAACAAGGAGGCCCGGAAGGGACTAAAAAACCGAAAAAACTTGAAAAAGACCGAAAGCACCCAGGAAAACCTCAAAAAAAATCAACTACAAATAAAATCAACTAATCAAATTCAATTTTATCCAACACAACTATGAAAAAACTCTTTTTGATTTCGTCGGTTGCCCTTTCCGTACTGGGTACCGTTAGTGCTTTTGCGCAGGATGCCGCAGCCGCAGCCGAAACGGTTGTCGCCGAAACCCAAATGGCTGGTGACAGCCTGCACCACGTCATGATGCAAAAGTTCCTCGAAGGCGGTTGGCAATGGATGCTTCCGATTTTGGTATTCCTCGTACTCGGTTTGGCTGTAGCCATCGAACGTATCCTTTACCTGTCGCTCTCGACGATCAACTCGAAGAAATTCATCGCCAAGGTCGAAGAGACCCTGCAAAATGGCGGCATCGAGGCTGCCAAAGAGATTTGCCGCAACACCCGTGGCCCGATCGCTTCGATCTACTATCAGGGCCTCGACCGCTACGACCAGGGTCTCGACTCGGTTGAAAAAGCCGTCGTTTCCTACGGATCCGTACAGACCGGCCAGATGGAGTCGGGACTGACATGGATCGGCCTGTTCATCGCCCTCAGCCCGATGCTCGGATTTATGGGTACCGTCGTCGGTATGGTCGACGCATTCGACGCCATCCAGGCTGCCGGCGATATCAGCCCGACGCTCGTTGCAGGCGGTATCAAGGTCGCCCTTCTGACGACCCTCATGGGTCTTATCGCTGCGGTTATTCTTCAGCTGTGCTACAACTACATCGTTTCGAAGATCGACTCCCTCGTCAACACAATGGAGGATTCCTCCATCACCCTGATGGATATCCTGACGGCTTACAACAAGAAATAATCGAACTCTGTAAAAGTCTTTAGCAATCATGAAAAAAATAATGAACATATTGCTGGGAGTTCTGATGGTAATCACCGTGGTCCTTCTGGTCTACGCGATCGCCACCGGGGGCTCGGAAGCCGCGATCAGCGTAAACCTCATATGGTGCTACGTCCTCATCGTAGCCGCCATCGCTGCCGCTCTCTTCTGCGCCGTCTTCGGAATGACCCAGAACCCGGCAGGCATCAAGGGAACCTTATTGTCCTTTGTGCTGATAGTCGCCATAGTCGGCATAGCATACTTTATTTCCGCCAGCCACTCGGTTCAAATTCCCGACCTCGCAAACAACAGTGTATTCGACCGTGGTGCAACCGTGCTGACTGAAACCAGCATCCTGGTGACGTACGTAGCCATAGTTGCTGCAATCGTAACGACCGTAGTTACCGAAATCTGGGGAGCACTTAAATAATAAAATGAGCGGTTATGGCAAGAAACGCAAGAAAAACACCGGAAGTAAGAGCTGACTCCCAAGCCGACATCGCCTTCCTGCTGCT
>CALUKL010000054.1 GCA_944321195.1 uncultured Alistipes sp. | reverse complement strand
TCTATGAGACGGCGCGCTTCGTGGAGGTCTACAAGCAGTACACGCACATCTCGCACGAGCGTTCGCTCGAAGCGGAGGAGCGCCAGGAGATGAAGTTCTACAACCGCCTGGCCGACGGTTTCACGCCGCTGGTGAAGCTCTTCTCGTCGGAGTACGCCAACCAGCTGGCCTACGATGCCATCCAGATCCACGGCGGTTCGGGTTTCATGAAGGATTACCCCTGCGAGCGGCTGTACCGCGACGCCCGCATCATGAACATCTACGAGGGTACGTCGCAGCTGCAGGTCGTTGCGGCGATCAACGCCGTGACGAAGGGCACGTTCCTGGAGCAGATCGGGCGCTATGCCGCCGAGGAGTACACCGAGGCCGTGCGTCCGATCGTGGAGAAGCTCAAGGCGCTGACGGTGAAGTTCTCGGAGATGGTGGCCCGGGTCGAGGCCGGGGAGAAGGAGGCCGCAGGCTTCAAGGATTTCCACGCCCGTCGTCTGGTCGAGACTGCCGGTCACATCATCATCGGCTACCTGCTGGCGCGTCAGGCCTGCAAGGACGAGGAGTACGCCGCTTCGGCGCGGATCTTCTCGAAGCTGGCCGAAGGGAAGGTCACCGAGGCTTATACCTATGTAACGAACTCCACGCCGGAGGATGTCGCCCTGTTCCGGGGCGTCGAGGAGGAGACTCTTTGACCGTCCGGAGTTGTCGTGTGAAAAAAGAGCCGCACCTTGGAAGGTGCGGCTCTTTTCGTGTTACGGGTTGGACGGAGCTATGCTTCGGCCGGGGCCGGAGCGGCGGGCTGCTCCCAGTGGAAGGGTGCGGCCTCGGCCTCGGCGGGCAGGCCGCGCAGACTCACGACGGCCGTCACGTTCATGATGGCCAGGGTCATGACACTCAGCTTGAACCCGGTGCTTGTGGTAGTTTTCTTTGCATCCATAACGGTTTGATTTGAGTTTTGTCGCAGCGAGGGGTTGCAACTGCCATGCAAAAAGGCGGATTCGGGTTCTTTGGCGGCTTTCGGTGTGCGAATGTCGCCGGAAATGCGTATCTTTGTTTGTCCGGACCAATTTTTCGAAACGATGAGACGACTTTCGGTTCTACTGTTCCTGTCGCTGGCGGTGGTGTCGTGCGGCCGCCGCCGGAGTGCTCCGGCCGCGGAGACGACGGCCGTGCAGCCTGCGGTCTTTCTTCCGGCCATTGCGCCCTCGCACCTGGCACCCGAAGAGCAGCGTGAATGGCTCCGCTGGCACTACTGGGACCGCTTCGATTTCACCGACACGCTGTTCCTGCGCCGTGCCGACCGGATGCAGATGTTCGAATCCTATGCGCGCTACATCGCCCTGATCTCGGACCGTCCGGCGGATGGCGCCGCCATGGATACGCTCATGCGGCGGGCTTCGACGTCGCGGCCCATGCTCGACTACTTCACGACGCTGGCCGAACGGGTTCTCCACGATCCCAATTCGCCGCTTCGCAACGACGAATTCTACATTCCGGTGCTGGAGGCGCAGCTCCGGGCTCCGTGGTACGACGAGTATGAGCGCATCGCTCCGGAATACGACCTGCGGATGGCCAGTCAGAACCGCATCGGGCGCCCGGCCAACGATTTCCGCTATACGCTGGCGTCGGGCCGCAGCGGCACGCTCTACGGCCTGCAGGCGGAATACGTGCTGATCTTCATCAACAATCCGGGGTGTGCGATGTGCCGGGAGATCCGCGAGGCGATTACGGCGTCACCGATGCTTTCGGAGATGATCGAACGGGGGCGCCTGGAGGTGCTGGCGATCTATCCTGACGAGGACCTCACGGAGTGGAAAGCCTATCGGGATCAGATTCCGGCATCGTGGATCAACGCCTACGACAAGGGCTGCCGGATCAGCAGCGAGGGGCTTTACGACCTCCATGCCATTCCGGCGCTCTACCTGCTTGACCGCGACAAGCGGGTGCTGGTCAAGGACTCCACCGACGTGGCGCAGATCGAGGAGGTGATCGACCGCCGGGGCTGACCTGCGGGGATTGTCCGCTGCCGGGGCTCGGTATAAGCGCGGCTTATCGTGCAATCAGAAAAGACAATCGTTTTTTTATAGATAATTCGGATTGGATTGCTACCTTTGTAGCGGAATCAAAAGAATACACACACAACACACATTAAACACTACAGAATTATGGCAAAGAAATGGCGTTGTACCGTATGCGGGTACATTCACGAAGGTCCCGAGGCACCGGATCAGTGCCCGATGTGCAAGGTCGGCAAGGAGAAATTCGTCGAGGTCGTAGAGTCGGAAGGCGACCTGGAGTTCGTTACCGAGCACCAGATCGGTGACGGCAAGGGAGCCAGCAAGGAGCTCTGGGAGGGTCTTCAGAACCACTTCATGGGCGAGTGCACCGAGGTGGGCATGTACCTGGCGATGAGCCGTCAGGCCGACCGTGAGGGCTATCCCGAGATCGCCGAGGCCTACAAGCGCTACGCCTGGGAGGAGGCCGAGCACGCCTCGAAGTTCGCCGAGCTGATCGGCGAGGTGGTTTGGGATACGAAGACCAACCTCGAGAAGCGTATGAACGCCGAGTGCGGGGCCTGCGAGGACAAGATGCGCCTGGCGCGCCTGGCCAAGCAGGAGAACCTTGACGCCGTACACGATACGGTTCACGAGATGGCCAAGGACGAGGCTCGTCACGGCAAGGGCTTCGAAGGCCTCTACAAGCGTTACTTCGGCAAATAGTCCCGATAGACCATTTTCTGGGCAGGCTCCCTTCGTCGGGGGCCTGCTTTTTTTGCGGTATTTTGTTGGAGGGGGGGGGGATTTTTGGCTATCTTTGTTCTCCGGCTACACAATCTTTCAAAAATACAACGTGTCATGAAAAAATTCCTCCTGCCGCTTCTTGTTGCGGCGCTGGCCGGTACGACCCTCTCCTGCTCGAAGGACGACGGCGATCCCGCCGATCCCGCCGGAACGGCCATGCTCAACATGTTCAACGAACAGAACGGTAAAACGATCCTCAGCGATTCGGATATCTATATCGACGATGCGGGCAACTTCGTCAGCCCGGGCAGCTGCCAGCTCTTCATGCTGGGCAAAGGTTCGGGGCTGGGTGCGGTGCGCATCTCCGACCTGCAGAACCCCGCACCGCAGGTCGCCGTCGTCAAGAACTACGGCTACGTGGCCGTTCGTGGTGTCGCCGCGTACAAATTCCCGTCGCAGTGCGTAGCGTTGCCGCTCGATGCGGAGATCGATGCGAATCTCCTCCGCTTCTACGTCATGGACAACATCACCGATCCCGAGCGCGGCACCCTGGGGGCTGTCGTGAAGTTCGTGATCGAGCGGCCGCAGAGCTACTGGCTCCCCGAGTGGGATTCGGTTCCCTACCAGTTGGATTACACCTCGAAGAGCCTCGGGGACGAAGTCTCCGTGGCGATGCCCTCCGACAACTTCGAGGCCGAACTCGACGGCAACGGAGAGATCGTCTGCGAGAAACGGGGCCGCAACCTGGTCTTCAGGATGATCGACTGGCCGGTCTACGGCTCCGTCAAGACGAGGTACACGCTGCGTCTGCGCGTGGACGAGAGCTATACCCAGGTGCAGGTGGAGGTATTGTCCTGAGCTGCGCCCGGCATCAAGGCCAAAAAGACGCCCGGAGAGTGAGATTCTCCGGGCGTCTTCCGTTCCGCGGGGCCGCGGGCTCAACCCTTGCGCAGAAGGTCGTGAAGCTGCAGCAGGAAGGCGCACTTCCCGGTGATCCACTCGTAGCCCGAACGGGCGATGCGGGCCACCTCGTAGACCGTCTCGGCCCGCAGGCGGATGCACTCCACCGCCTCGCGGATCACCAGCAGGTAGATCAGCATCGCCACCACGGCGAAGAGCCCCCCGAGAATCAGCGCCGCAACAATGAACGATCCGGTGAGCTGCGACAGCCACACCACCAGAGCTGCCAACAACAGCAGGATCGTGATGGCAACCGTCGTTCCGAAGAGCAGAAAGGCGACCACGAAGCGTCCGCCGCTGCTCGCTCGCTCCTTCATGGCCGGAACAGATGCCGGGGTTAATCCTCGCTGCAACGGCAACGGGCCTCCTCGATCTGCTCCTCGACCTCGCTGAGCTTGTTCTTCACGCGGTCGATCTCGCTGTCGAGCGTATCCTTGATCTTGCGGCGCAGTTCGGAACCCGACTGGGGCGTGAACAACATCGTAAGGGCCGACCCGATGATCAGTCCGCCCACGAGCGAAACAATGACAATTCCTGTGTTTTTCATGGTTGCTGAAGTTTTTGAATGCAACGGAAGGTGTTGCAAAGTCCGCGCCAAAGACGTATCTTTGGCTCCATGATGCTCAATCCCCGAAACTGCGTTGCTTTCACGGGCCATCGCACCTACCGCGATGAGGCCCGCGAGGCGTTGTCCCGCACGCTGGAGGAGCTTTATGCGCGGGGTTTCCGGACGTTTCTCAGCGGAATGGCCGCAGGGTTCGACCTGGCGGCCGCCGAAGCGGTCCTGGAGCTGCGGGAGCGGCATCCGGAGGTGCGGCTGGTGGCGGCGGTTCCCTTTCCGGAGCAGGCGGCACGTTTCCCGGCGTCCCGACGTCGGATTTACGAGGAGCTGCTGGACCGGGCGGACGGGGTCGAGCTCATCGCCCCGGCCTATCACCAGGGGTGTTATGCCCGGCGGAACGACTTTCTGGTGGATCACGCCGCCGTAGTGGTGGCCTGGTACGACGGCTCGCCGGGCGGCACGCATTACACGCTGGAGCGGGCCCGCAGGCGCGGCCGTGAGATCATCGATCTCTGCAGCGGCAGCCGTTCGTCGGAATCCGCCGCGCCGACTCTCTTCTAAGCCCCCGGCGCCCGAAAAACAAAGAACCCGAAGCACGTTTGCTCCGGGTTCCCGTCAGGATGGGCGACGCCCTATTTCCAGTTGAGAATCTTGTGGAAGTCGAACTCCTCGGGGTTGGCGACATACTTTCTGGCTGCCTCGTAATCGTCGGGCGTGATGGCGTTGAGGATGTTCTCGACCACCGACTTGAACTTGTCCGAGGTAATATCCACCAACCGGGGCGGGATCTTGCCCGTCGTGGGGTCCTGCAGATCCTTCAGGTAGAGCGGCGAGACGTTGCCCTCGGAATCCACGTAGACCATGCAGCCCGTCTTGCCCTCCGAGAAGAGCTTGTGCACGCCGATACCCAGCTCCGAGCAGTAGGTCAGGTCGTAGGCGATCGGGGTCTGGCAACGGATCTCGTAGCCCAGCTCCACGGGACGGCTCTTCACCTTGATGCCCAGCTCCTTGAGTTTCTTCTCGATCATCTCGTTGAAGATGTGGGCCTTCGAAACCTTGCCCAGCTCGGGGTGACCGTGCTCGTCGTAGGTGAAGTGTACGCCGCTCTTGCGGATCTCCTCATCCGACAGGGCGTGGAAAACACCCTCCGAGATCACGGCAGCACCATAGTCCATACCCATGATCTTGCGCTTGATGATCGACGAGATCACCAGGTTGACGATCTTCTCGACGGTGATTTCGGTTTTGTCGAACATCTCGGGGATGACGATCATGGGGTAGTGGCAGGCCTCGCCGATACCGAATGCCAGGTGTCCGGCCGAGCGGCCCATGGCAGCCAGCACGAACCAGTTGCCGCTGGTGCGGGCGTCGACATAGACGGCGCGGGCGATGACGGCACCCTTGTCCTTGGCGGACTCGTAGCCGAACGTCGGCGTGCCCTTCGGCAGCGGGAGGTCGTTGTCGATGGTCTTCGGGACGTGGATGTTGGCGATGGGGTATTTCTTGGCCTCCAGGAACTTGGCGATTCGGTTTGCCGTCGAGGCGGTATCGTCCCCGCCGACCGTCACGAGCAACTTGATGTTGTTGTCGGTGAAGAACTTGAGGTTGAAGTTGTTTTCGAAATCGGCGTCGGTGGGTTTGAACCGGCTCATCTGGAGGAACGAACCGCCCTGATTGAAGATTCCGTCGGCCATGGGGTAGTCGATGTCGACGGTGCGGGGCGCGGGGTTGAAGAGACCCGTATAGCCTTCGTGGAGTCCGATCACGCGGTAACCTTTGCGCAGGAACGTCTTGGCCACACTGCCTACGACGGTGTTCATGCCGGGAGCGGGGCCTCCTCCCGTGAGAATTGCGATAGCTTCTTTCATGGTTTTCAAGGTTTTATTGTTTTGAAAAATCCTTAATAACTCTTTTAGACGCCCAAAAATACGATTATTTTTTCAATCGGGCAAGAAAAAAGGACGCCACGATGACGGACGTCCCGAAAACCGCGGAGCCGCGACAGGCGGTCCCGCATTCATGGAGGTAATTATAGTTTACTCAACTACAGTTACGTTGACGGCCTGTTCACCCTTGGCGCCGTTCTCGATTTCGAATTCGACCTTCTGGCCTTCGTTGAGCGATTTGAATCCTTCCTTCACGATACCCGAGAAATGCACGAAGATCTCCTTCCCGCTCTCCGTCGTAATGAATCCGTAGCCTTTTTTGCTATCGAACCATTTAACCTTGCCTGTCATAAAAAAAGATGTTAGAGTGTTGAAGTGTTAAAGACGAGGACAAAGTAACATAAAAAAGCGTGTGATTCAAAACTTTTTCCCGGCTTTTTTCGTCTTCCGGGAAAATTTCCTATCTTTGTAGAGATGACTTTCAACTATTTCGGAGTATGGTAGGCAGAAAGTGGAAATTGGCATTGGCGGCGTTGCTGGGCTTCTCGGCAGCCTGCTCGTCGGTGAAGCAGGCCCCCAAAGATACCTCCGGGCAGAAGGATGCCGACACGACGCTCGTGAAGGAGCCGAAACAACCCGCCCGCATCGTGCTGATGTACGGCGTGCGCCCGCCCCGGGCCGACAGCATCCGCATCAAGCGCCGGCAGGAGTTGGAGCGCCAGCGTCCCGATTCGCTGCCTCCGGTGGCGGAGCAGCCCGACGAGCGTCAGGACCCCAAGGTCGAATAAACGCAACCGAAGAGGGGAGGGAAAGATGCGGAAACGGCGGCTCGGCATTCGCAGGAGATGGGCGCTGGGGATCTTCGCGGGGCTCCACGACGCAAAGGTGCGCGAGCATCGTCTTGATACGCTCTTCTGGGAGTGTACGTTGCGTTGCAACCTTGCGTGCCGCCATTGCGGGAGCGACTGCCGGGTCGATCCCGGGGTTGCGGACATGCCCCTGGCCGACTTTCTGAAGGTCCTCGACGAGGAGGTTACGCCGCATGTCGACCCCGCCGGGGTGCTGATCATCTTTTCGGGCGGCGAGGTGCTGGTGCGCGAGGATCTGGAGGAGGCGGGCCGCGAGGTGACGCGCCGGGGCTATCCCTGGGGGATGGTGACCAACGGCATGGCCTTGACCGAGGATCGTTTCCGCGGCCTGCTCGATGCGGGTCTGCGGTCGATTTCGGTAAGCCTCGACGGTTTCGAGCCGGAACACAACCATATCCGCGGGAATCCGCTCAGTTACGAACGGGCCTTGAATGCCATCCGGATGATCGTCCGGGAGCCGACGCTCTCCTACGACGTGGTGACCTGTGTAACCGGGCCGCTGATCCCGCAGTTGGAGCCGTTCCGCGAGATGCTCATCGCCGAAGGGGTGGAGCATTGGCGGCTCTTCTCGATCTTCCCGATGGGTCGGGCGAAGGAGGATCCGACGCTGCGGCTCACCGACGAACAGTTCCGCACGCTGCTGGAGTTTATCCGCCGCACGCGCCGCGAGGGGCGGATCGATGCCAGTTATGCCTGCGAAGGGTTCCTGGGCGGTTACGAGGCCGAGGTCCGGGATTATTTCTACGAGTGTGCCGCAGGGGTTTCGGTGGCTTCGGTGCGGGTCGACGGGGCCATTTCGGGCTGCACGTCGATCCGAGCGAATTTCAACCAGGGGAATATCTACCGGGACCGGTTCTGGGAGGTGTGGGAGCATCGTTTCGAACCTTATCGCAACCGTGAGTGGGCCCGGCGGGGCGAATGTGCCGACTGCCGGATGTTCCGCTACTGCCTTGGCGGCGGGATGCACCTGCACGATGACGACGGTTCGCTGCTCTACTGCCACTACAAACGGCTGTAGCCCCCCCCCGCATTTCCTGCACGCGCCAAACGGTCCTCACCCCCCCCCATCCACCACCACAAAAGACACACAAAAATCCCCCTGCCCAGGCAGAGGGATTCTCGAAAATTCGTCGGGGAGACTGGATTCGAACCAGCGACCTCCAACTCCCGAAGCTGGCGCGCTAACCGGACTGCGCTACACCCCGAACGGATGCCCTTATCTTTCGAAGAGCGCACAAAGGTAATTCTAAAATCCGAAATGACAAAATAAATTTCGGGAAAAATTTACGGGAAATTGCTTTTCTTCGGATGGGTAACTCCGACCGTTGACTCATAACATCCTCGTTTTTAGCCTCCGACGCTTTTCGGGCGGGCCGGGTGGATCCGAATAAAAAAAGAGGGGATCTCGACAGATCCCCTCTCTTCGGATCATTTCGCATGTGGATGTGCGGTTCCGGGGTGCATCCGGTGTCCGCCTCGATTCCCGGGACGAGGATGAACGTCCGTTTCGGGGCGTTGCTCGTGAAGTTATTGTTGACCTCGGCCCGGCACTACTCCGAGGCCAGCATGTAGTCGATGCCTTCCTGTTCTGCGAAGATGCGGTCCAGCGGTTTCTGCATGGCTTCGGGACCTGCCGCAAACATGAACTTGACCTTCTCCACGGGGACGGTCAGGTAGATGGACGACGGGAATCCGCCGATGGCGTCGATCTTGTCGGAGATGAACATCAGCACGAACTCGAACGACGTCTTGGGAATATTCTTCAACCCCGGGAAGGCCTCTTCGTAGTCCAGATAGGACTCGTCGCTGGGATGGGGCTCGAAGAAGATGTCGTAATCCTCCCTGTACTTCTCATAGACCTCTCCGACATAGAGCCGTTGGTTTTCGGGCTGGTTGCTGGTACCGTTGATGATGAGGTTGGGCTTCGGAGAGGCGTCCATCAGGTCGATGAACACCTGTCGGTCGTAGGGGATCATCCGATACATGATCTCCTGCTTGGCCTGAGGAAGACGCTTGAGCATGTCGATTACGTTGTCGGGCGTGAGGTGCATTTTCGGGAGCTGCTCCTGGACATAGGGGTCGGCGGTTTCGAACATGTTGTCGTAGTGCAGCGTGAGGTCGTAGTTGTCGAGCGTGGAGAGCGGATAGCTCCAATGCCAGTGCTGTTCGAATTCGGGTAGAGCCCGGGTGCCGAGCAGGTCGCTTCCGTCGCTGTTCCACGCGAGGCTGTTGATCTCGGCGACATATTTTTCCCAATTCTCGCGTCCGGTACCGTTGGCGGCGAAGGCCGAGTAGAATTCGTTGTAGGTTCCGGTTCCGTCGGAGAGCAGGTGGACCTTGAGCCGCGAAAGATCGATCCCCTGGGCCACGAACCAGTCGTAACTGAGCGGGCTCCGCAGGTCGTCGACATAGAGGTGGAACCGGGCGTCGGGGTTCTTTTGGTCGATGGTCCGGATGGTGTTCATCATCCACTCCTTCATTTTCTCCTGGGTCTTGTTGTCGCCGCCCATATAGGGGCATATCTCGGCGTAATCGGGATAGTGACTTGTGTCGAAGGTCTGGGTGCGTTCGAAGAAGACGTACGAGGGCATTTCGTTGTCGAGCAGGTAGAGCCCGGCATAGAGGGTGGGCATGGTCCCGAAGGTGACATAAAAGGCGTATTCGTCGCTTTCGGAGTAGCCTCCGGCGGGTCCATCATTGTCGGTTTCGCACGAAACGCAGAGGACCGAGGCAATTGCTACCGTCAGTCCGAGGTTTTTCAGCAGATTTGTTTTCATGTCAGAAAGCTTGTTTTGTAATCGGATTATGTGTTGACGGCATATAAATGCAAAAGGTCAACCGTTACTGCATGGGAGAGGTATTTTTTTGGATCGAAGAGTTCTCGGGAGCGGGTTCTTTCCCTGTCGAAGAGATACAAAGAGCCTTCCAGATTGTTCTGGAAAGCTCTTTTCAGTTGTCGGGGTAACAGGATTCGAACCTGTGACCCCCTGCTCCCAAAGCGTAATTTGCCGATTTTTGGCAATTTCTGATTATTTTTTCTTTGGCTTTGTAAGTAGCTGTATTTCAGTTGCAAATATAAGTATTTTATTTCATTCTGTTTTTGTTTATTTCGCTGGAATTTGTAATTTTGTGTATAAATTGTGTACCGAAATCAAAATTTATACACAGATGAATTACTCAAAGGACGGTATAACGGTATCCCCGATGCTCGACACCGCGCACCCGAAAAAGTCCGGAAAATGTCCCGTAAAAATCCGCGTTACCTACAAGCGGGCCCGGTGGTATTATTCCACGGGGAAAGACTTGACCCCGAGGAGTGGGAGGCGATGCCGACGACCAAGGCCCGGGCGGTGGTATCGGTTCGCAAGGACATCGAAAGCAGCTATCAGATCGTGCGGTCAGCCGTCGAGGAACTGGCCGCCTCGGGAGGCTTCTCGCTGGATGCTCTCAACACCCGGCTGAAAGGAGCTGCCACGGATACGGTAAACACGGCGTTCCGGGCTCGGATGGAGGCGTTGAATAAAGCCCAGCAGGTCGGCAATATGCTGATTTACGACAATGTGCTCAAAGGGTTGGAGCGGTTTGCGGGGCCCCGTATTCGTTTCGAATCCATTACGGTCTCCTGGTTGGAGAAATATGCGCTGTTCCTACGAAAGGAGGGCAAGGCACAGACCACAATAGCCATCCATCTGCGAACGCTTCGGGCAATCCTCAACATAGCCAAGCAGCAGGGAGTTATCCGCGAGGCGCAATATCCGTTCGGCCGGGGTCTCGGGCAATACCACATCCAGGCCGGAACGGGTCGCAAAATGGCCCTTACATTGGAGCAGATCGGGCAGATTGCCCGCTACGATGACGGACGGCAGACAACGGCCAAATACCGCGATTATTGGCTTTTTCTCTACCTCTGCAACGGAATCAATGTGGCCGACTTCGTGCGGCTGCGGTATCGGGATATTGTCAACGGGGAGATCTGTTTCATCCGGTCAAAGACCGAGCACACGCTCCGCACGCTGCGCGATATTCGGGTAGTGCTGACCCCTCCGATGCAGGAGATCATTGACCGCTGGGGCAATCCGAAACGCCCGGATGCCTTCATCTTTCCGATACTGACAGGCCGGGAGGATGCCATGACGACCAAGAACCGGACCAAGGATCTGACGCATTCGATCAACAAGCGCATGAAGGAGGTGGGCGAACAGCTCGGCATCGGGCCGGTCTCGACCTATACGGCCCGGCACTCGTTCGCCACGGTGTTGAAGCGGGCCGGGGCGAACATCGCCTATATCTCCGAATCGCTGGGGCACAGCGACCTCAAAACCACGGAGAACTACCTGGCCAGCTTCGAGCGCGAGGAGCGGGAAAAGAATGCGGAAATATTAACGAAATTTTAGAAAATTGCGATGCGTTTGATTGATAATTTGCTCGGAATAAAGGGAAATACCGAAAAGGTGATTTTTGAAAAGTCCCTGCGCGTAGTCAGTATGGCCGCCGGGATCCTGGATTGGAAAGACCATATGAGACAGGCGGATCCGTTGTCGGCAAGGATCAATCAAGACAATATTGTGGGAATTAAGCCGTATTTTTATCGGTTCTGTTTGGCATTTGAACCGGTGAAGAATGGCACTTGTTGGTTTGATGATCTGGAGCGTATCGTTTACGAAGCCCCGACGCAGAAGCATCGAATGCATTTGATGTATGACATGATGGACCAATATACAGCGGGTTCGGATTCGTTGGTTCGGATTCGTCCGACGATCAATTACAAGCCGGTTGCGAATGACCGAAAGGCTGACCGCCAGGCGCAAAAGTCCGCAGTGCGGGAGTATGTGCAGCAACATCACCTTCCGGATTGTTATGAGAATATCTATAGTGTGGTTGATGATCGGATCTTTCTCAGCCGAGAGGACGAAATTTTCGAGGAGCTCGAACTCAAAGAACGAAATATGCATCGAGTCGAAAACATTGTGATGCGAGCGATGTTGAACGTGTATTTTTTTGTGGAATTTGTGGATCGGATAGCTGCAATCTATGAAATCGACCTCCAGACTGTGCGGGCTGTGTATGAGCGTCAAAACCGACGTGAGGCATTGGATAACCCGAACAATACCCGAGCGGATGTGGAGGATTGTCTTTCGGATTATTTACTGGTTGAAGATAAAGAAGTCGTTCTGCTTAAATTGCGAAATCTTCCAGCGAATTTGACCCCCAAGATGTACGGTGCTATTATTACGGTGATGGTGAATAAAAAGATAATTCGCCCTATTGCAGACGGAGAGCGTAGCGCAATATATCATGCTTTATGCCGACTTTATACCGATGGCCGAAATATAGGAACAAGACAAGCTGTTACAAAGTATATTTGCAAAGAGCCGCTGTCTGATCTGGACACAGCTTCAGCAGAAGATTTTTTGCGGTAATTATCGACAATATTTAGTTGCAGCGGTTGCAGTAGTTGCGGGTAACCACTGCAACTTTTGTTTTGTTTGATATAACTCTTTTTGTTTGCTCCTTTGCATTGTGATCGATCACCTATGCCCGGACGCGGGCAAGTGTTCAACCAAATACTCACGATGCTATGGACAATACTATTATTGTTACCACACCGGCACAGCTGCAGACGATCATCAGCGATGCAGTGAATGCCATCCTTCCGAAACTCGCCAACTTCCGGCGCAAGAACGAACCCGTCGAGACCGACGGAATGAATGTCGATGATGCCGCCCGGTTCATCACCGAGCAGGGCATCCCCACCACGCGGGCAACACTCTACAATCTGGTCTACAAAAACACCATTCCTTACAAGAAATTCGGCCGCCGCACGGTGTTCTCGAAACGGGAACTCCTTGCCTGGATCGAATCGCGTACCGTGACCCGTGAGAGCCGGAACGCGGAAGCGTCCCGCCGTCTCGCGGCAAGTGCCAACCGTAAATAAAAAGCCGGAGGTATGAATGAGAAACAGCACGCCCCCGGCACTCCCAGGGAGTACGCAGGGGCATTGTATCAAGTGCTGCACAAAGGTAAAGAATTTTTCCTTACTCACAATGAGTTCCGCCTCTATTCACTGCTGATGTGCGGCGGCAAGCTGGCTACGTTCGACATTGCCGAGCAGTTGAATATTCCCGATCCCCGGAGCACGATCCGCTATCTGCGGAATATGGGAATCGAGGTGTCGGACGTATGGGTTCGCGAGAAGGTCCGGGACAGCATTCTGAAGTTCAAGCGTTACTTTATCCACGGTGCGATATGAACAAGGACTGCTACTACTTTACGCACGACAGCAACGCCAAGGATGACCCCAAGTGCGTGCTGATGATTGAACAACTCGGGATGGAAGGTTACGGCATCTATTGGATGTTGGTTGAAACCCTCCGCGACCAACCCGATTACACCTATCCCGTGGCCAATATCCCTGCCCTGGCACGTCGTTACAACACCTCGGCCGAGAAGGTGCGAACGGTGGTCTACAACTATGAACTTTTCACGGTAAAAGACGACCGGATTTTCTTTTCGGAGAGCCTGAATCGCCGGATGCAAGCCTTTAACGAGAGACGCGCAAAACGCTCGGAAGCAGGACGTTTGGGAAACGCTTCCCGGTGGGGTGCATCGCAAACGGATCGCAATGCGATTG
>CALUKL010000053.1 GCA_944321195.1 uncultured Alistipes sp. | reverse complement strand
ATCCTCGGGGTGCTCCCGGAGGGCCGGAACCCGGACGACGATCACCGCCAGGCGGTGGTAGAGATCCTCGCGGAAGTTCCCGCGGCGGATCTCCTCGCGCAGATCCTTGTTCGTGGCGGCAATGACGCGCACGTCGACCTCGATCTCCTTGTCGCCGCCCACGCGGCTGATGCGGCTCTCCTGCAACGCCCGCAGCACCTTGGCCTGCGCCGCGAGCGACATGTCGCCGATCTCGTCCATGAAGAGCGTTCCGCCGTCGGCCTGTTCGAATTTCCCCTTGCGCTGCTTCACCGCCGAGGTGAAGGCCCCGCGCTCGTGTCCGAAGAGCTCGCTCTCGATCAGCTCCGAAGGAATCGCCGCACAGTTCACCTCGACGAACGGCCCGCCGGCCCGCCCGCTCTTCGCATGCAGCCAGCGTGCCACGAGCTCCTTGCCCGTGCCGTTCTCCCCGGTGATCAGCACCCGGGCCTCGCACGGCGCCACCTTGTCGATGAGCTGCCGCACGTGTTCGATCTCGGGCGAGAAACCGATGATCCGCTCCGCCTGCACGGGGTGCGCACGGCGGCTCCGGTGTGCGGAGGAGGGGGCCGTCGGCGACGACTCCTGTGCGGGGGGCTCCAACACCCGGTGCAGGGTCTGCAACAGCCGGTTCATGTCCACCGGTTTGGTCAGGAAATCCTGTGCTCCGTTGCGTACCGCCTCGACCGCCGTGTCGATCGACCGGTCGGACGAAAGCACGATGAAGGGGATCTCCGGATCGGGAATCCGGCACTCCGTGTCGGAGATGATCACGTCGAAGGGAATCTTCCCGCACAGGGTCCCCGCCTCGGTCTCGTCCCCGGCGGTCTCGGCCGAAAATCCTTCGTACTCCAACCGCTCCCGCAACACGTTTCGCACGCTTTTTGATCGGTCCAGAATTAAAACTTTTGCCATAACTTGTTTTTCCTGAAATTTTACTACTTTTGCCGAAGATAAAAACCCCGGATCAGAACCCCGTTTCGTACGGCTTCCGGTCCAAAGGTAGAACTTTCTGCCGCGTAAAACCAATTCCGGAGGGGCGCGCCCACAGGCCCGGACCCCGCGTGAAAACGTCTTGAATCGGTCCATCGCAAAAAACCGCACGGACGCTCCCGATGCCGGTTTGCTGCATGAGGCGGGACCCCGCACACGCTATGAAAAAGAACTATAACTACACACGACGCAAGTTGTATCTGCCCGAATACGGGCGTCATATCCAGGAGATGATCGACTCCCTGTCGCAGATCGAGGACCGTCGCGAACGCAACCGGCAGGCCCGGGCCGTGATCGCCGTCATGGGCAACCTCAACCCGTTGCTGCGCGATACGGCGGATTTTACCCACAAGTTGTGGGATCATCTCTTCATCATGTCTGATTTTCAGCTCGATGTCGATTCGCCCTATCCGCGCCCGACGCGCCAGGAGCTGACCGTGACCCCGAACCGCATGCCCTATACCCAGGGCCGCATCACCTTCAAGCACTACGGCAAGTACGTCGAGCGCATGATCGGCAGTCTGGCGACGGTGGAGAACCCGCGCGCCGTGGCCTCGGCCGTCGACAACCTGGCCCGCTACATGCGCACGAAGAGCTACGAGTACAACCAGGAGCACCCCAACAACGAGGTGATCGTAAAGGATATCAAGCGCATGTCCGGAGGGAGCATCCAGATCGACGAAGTGGCCTTGAATAATCTCCGAAGCGACTATAAACAGCCCTTTTCGGCGCGTCCCCAGAAGGGCGGCCAGCCGCACCGCACACCCCACCAGCAGCAGCGGCAGCAGAAAAACCGAAACCAGCAGCAACACCGCGCCTTCGCAAAAAACAACGGCGCGCATCGCAATTCTTCGAAATAAACGCGGATGTTTGCGGAAAAATCGTTATCTTTATTTTCTCAATTGCGAAAACAATCGCCCATGAACAAGCAAACGCTTTTCGGAATACTCCTCGCTGCGGTGTCGATGTGGGGTTGCCAGTCGTCGAAAGTCAGGATCTCGGGCCGCTTCGTCGGCAACGACGCCCGGGAGGTCTATCTCGAACAACTCGCGCCGCTGGCGCAGACGGTCATCGACTCGACGCGCCTGTCCGAGGACGGCAGTTACCGCTTTCAACTCAAAGACGTCCCCGCGACGCCCGTTCTCTACAACCTCGTCTACAACGGCGAACGCATTCCGCTGCTGCTGGCCGGCGGCGACCGGCTGACGGTGTCGTCCGTGGGCAGCGTCGTGCGCAACTATACGGTCGAGGGCTCCGTCGAGTCGGAGCTGTTGCGGCAGTTCTACCAGGCCTTCGTCAGCGGCGCCCAGCAGCTGGACGACCTTGCGGCCCGCTTTGCCGATCCGGACCTCACGGAGGAGAAACGCCGCACGCTGGCTGCGGAATATACGTCCGAATACTACCGGATCCGCCGCGAACAGCTGCGTTTCATCATCGAGAACAAATCCTCGCTCGCGGCCGTCTATGCGCTCTATCAACGCCTGCCCGGCGATGCCTTCCTCTTCAACGGCGACAGCGACGTGGTCTATTACCGCACGGTGGCCGAAGCCCTCGAAAAGAGTTATCCCGAATCGCCCTACCTGCAATCGCTCCTCGCGGAGATCACCCGCATGGATGCCCGGATGAGTCTCTCGACGCGGATCACCGAGGCGAAGTACCCCGATCTGGAACTCATGGACATGTACGGCAAGAAGGTGCGCCTGTCGTCGCTGGCGGGCAAGGTGATCCTGCTGGACTTCTGGTCCGCGGAGCTCGGGACGAGCAATGCGCTGAATGCCGACTTGAAGGAGATCTACCGCAAATATGCCGATGCACCGGTGGGTTTCGAGGTCTATCAGGTGGCCATCGACACCTCCAAGGCCACGTGGATCACGGCCGTGCAGGAGCAGCAGCTGCCCTGGATCTCGGTGAGCGACCTGCGCGGACGCGGCTCGGCGGCCCTGGGGCTCTACAACGTGCAGAAAATACCCGCCAACTTCCTCATCGACAAGGAGGGCAATATCGTCGCACGGGACATCCACGGCAAGGAACTGGATGAAAAACTGCGTGAACTGACCGGATTATGATCTATTTCGCTTCCGACGTGCACCTCGGCGCCGGCGATGAAGCCACGGCCCGGCGTGTGGAACGACGGTTCGTGGCGTGGCTCGACGCTGTGGCCCGCGATGCGGAGGCGATCTTCCTCGTTGGCGACATCTTCGATTTCTGGTTCGAGTACCGGCGGGTGGTCCCCAAAGGGTTTGTCCGCACGCTGGGCAAGCTCGCCGAGCTGACCGACCGCGGCATCCGTGTGGTCTTCTTCACCGGGAACCACGACATGTGGGTCGGCGACTACCTCACCCGGGAGTGCGGGATCGAGGTTTACACCGCACCGCAGTTGATGACGCTCTCCGGGCGGCAGGTCTTCGTGGCCCACGGCGACAACATGAAGATCGACGATCAGCCGATGCTGAAACTCCTGAACCGTACGTTCCGTTCGCGGACCATGAAGCGCCTCTTCTCGTGGGGCGTGCATCCCGATCTGGCGATGAAATTCGGACACTGGTGGAGCGGGAAATCGCGCAAGAGCCACAACGACAAGGATGACCGGGCCCGTCGCGAGGGTGCCGGGGGCGGTTTCGACGCCTCGCTGACCGAGCCGCTGATCGAATACGCCCGCGAATATGCGGCGGTGCATGCCGTGGATCACTTTGTTTTCGGACACATGCACTTCGCGCGGGATTTCCGCGAGGGGGCGCTGCACGTGGTCAACCTCGGCTGCTGGGAGAAGAACCCCGCCTATGCCGTGCTGGACGACCGGGGCGGGATGACGTTGAAATACCTGGAACCATGAAACAATACCTCGATCTGCTGCATCGGATCATGACCGAAGGCGTCGTGCGCGGCGACCGCACCGGAACCGGGACCAAGGGGGTCTTCGGGCACCAGATGCGTTTCGACCTGGAAGCCGGATTCCCGCTGCTGACCACCAAGCGGGTCTTTCTGAAAGGGGTGATCCACGAGTTGCTGTGGTTTCTGAAAGGCGATACCAACATCCGCTATCTCGTCGAAAACGGCGTCCATATCTGGGACAACGACGCCTTCCGCTACTACAATGAGCTTTGCATCAGGAACGGGGTGCTGCCGCTCGACCGCGAGGCCTTCCTGGCAGCGGCGGGCGAGGAGTCGCCCATCGACGGCTACCGCTTCGGGGATCTGAACCACGTTTACGGTTACCAGTGGCGGTCGTGGCCGCGGCCCGACGGCGGGGTGGTGGACCAGATCGCCCGGGCCGAGGAGCTGATCCGCACGAATCCCGAGTCGCGGAGGATTCTGGTCTCGGCGTGGAACGTCCCGGAGATCGAGCAGATGGCCCTGCCGCCGTGCCATGTGCTGTTCCAGTTCTACGTGGCCGGGGGGCGGTTGTCGTGCCAGCTGTATCAGCGGAGTGCCGACACGTTTCTCGGCGTGCCGTTCAACATCGCCTCCTATGCGCTGCTGACGATGATGATGGCCCAGACGTGCGGGCTGCGGCCCGGGGAGTTTATCCATACGCTGGGCGATACGCACCTCTATCTGAACCACCTGGAGCAGGCTGCCGAACAGTTGACACGTGAACCGAGGCCGCTGCCGACGATGCGGCTGAATCCCGGCGTAAAGTCGGTATTCGACTTCCGCTACGAGGATTTTTCGCTCGAAGGCTACGACCCCTGGCCAGCGATCAAGGCCCCGATGTCGTTTTGACTAATGGAAAATGGGAAACTAAGGGGGGGGTGTCCCCTTTGTTTTTCCGGTCTCCTTTTGTCATTCCCGGCTTGACCGGGTATCCGGGACAACGGAAATGGCGGCCGGAAGCGATCCGGTGCCGATAAAATACGAACGGACTTATATATTTATTATACGCGTTTTATGCTTTCACTGATCGTGGCCGTTGCCCAAAACGGCGTTATCGGCGACAGAAATGCGCTCCTGTGGCACATCTCCGAGGATCTGAAACACTTCAAGGCCCTCACCTCGGGGCATCCCGTCGTCATGGGGCGCAAGACCTACGAGTCGCTCGGGAGGCCCCTCCCGAACCGCACCAATGTCGTCATCTCACGGCAGGAGCTGGAGATTCCCGGCTGTAGGGTGGTCCATTCGCTCGACGAGGCGCTGGCGCTGTTTCCCGGAGACGAGGAGGTCTTCATCATCGGCGGGGCGCAGATCTACGCCGAGGCGCTGCCCCGTGCCGACCGCTTCTATCTGACCCGCGTTTTTCATGATTATGAGGGTGATACACGTTTCCCGGAGTGGGATGAGGCACAGTGGCGTCTCGTCTCTTCCGAAGCGTTTCCCTGCGGCAGGGAGTACCCCTGGCCCTTCACCTTTGAGTGTTGGGAGCGGCGTTAAATTAGGTATTTATACCACCGTGCGACCCGCGCGGATTGTCTACCTTTGCATTGCAAAGGTTTTTTTGTTTCATAGAAGGTATGGGAAAGTATTTCGACATGCTGATGGAGGACGTGCGGATGCGCGAAGGGCTGCAAGCCTGCATGAACTGCGGCGTCTGTACGGGCGTCTGCCCCGCGGCCGAGTTCTACAACTACGACCCGCGGCAGATCGTCTCGATCGTCCAGACCCGCGATGACGATGCCATCGAGGCGCTGTTGAAGAGCGATACGATCTGGTATTGCGGCGAGTGCATGTCGTGCCGCCCGCGCTGCCCGCGCGGCAACACCCCGGGGTATGTCATTCAGGCGCTGCGCACGCTGTCGCAGAAACTCGGCTTCTTCGTCGAGAGCGAGAAGGGCCGCCAGCAGCTCGCCCTGAAACGCATTATCGGCGAGAATATCCTCCGCACGGGCTACTGCCTCGTTCCGCGGCTTATCAAACCCGAACTCCACCCCGAACAGGGAACCGTCTGGCAGTGGATCTACGACCACGACAAGGAGGTCTACGGGCAGTTCTCGCCCGTCTACATGCGCCACGGGGCCGGAGCCCTGCGCCGCATCGACGAGGAGTCGCTCGATGAGATCCGCCGCATTTTTGATGTCAGCGGCGGCAGCGAGATGTTCGAGACCATCGAGAAACACTCCGACCGCAAGGCCCGCGAAATGGGCTACGAAGAGGGCGCCGATCAGCAGTACATGATGGACGTCTTCTGCAACAACAGTAACGAGCACTATTAGAGAGATGATGAAGCGCAGAAGTTGGCAGGAGTATCAGAAGGAGATTGCCGACGACCGTTATTACTATGCCCGCAGCTGCATCCGGCAGAACTTCTTCCCGGGCAGCGAAAAGGCCTTTATCGATATTCTGCAGAACGATCTGGGCAAGGATCTGCTCGACGACCCGAAGCACTCGTCCTGCACCGGAATCGGTTACCACTCGGATATCGTGCCCCTGGAGACGATTATGACGGTCGTGGCCCGGCAGTTCTCGTTGATGAACGAGGCCGGGTACGAAAATTTCGTCACCTCATGCATCACCTCGTTCGGGATCTACTGCGAGGTGCTCTCCACCTGGAACGAATTCCCCGAGACGGAGGAGAAGACCCGCGAGAATCTCTTCAAGGCCACGGGCCGCGAGTTCCGTAAACCGGCCAACGTCGCCCATACGTCGGACGTGATGTTCCGCTTCCGCGAGGAGATTGCCGCCCGGGCCAAGCATCGCTTGGTCAACGCCGTGACGGGCGAACCGTTGAAGGTCGTCGAACACATCGGCTGCCACTACGCCAAGATTTTTCCGAAATCCGGTATTGGCGGTTCGGAATTTCCCTACGTGCTGGCCGGCATGATCGAGTCGTGGGGCGGCGAGGTGGTCGACTACCCCGAGCGTCGCCATTGCTGCGGCTTCGGGTTCCGCAACTACCTCGTGCAGGCCAACCGCGGCTACTCGATCGCCAATTCGCACAAGAAACTCGAAAGCATGGCCCCCTACAACCCCGACTTCATCGTGGCCAACTGTCCGGGCTGCGCGATGTTCCTCGACAAGTGGCAGTACGCCATCGCCGAGATGGAGGGAACGACTTACGGCCAGAACGGGTACGGAATCCCGGTCCTGACCTATGAGGAGATGGCCGGGCTGGTGCTGGGCTACGACCCCTGGGCGCTGGGCATCCAGATGCACCAGGTCGATGTCGAGCCCCTGCTGGACAAGATGGGCATCGAATACGACCCCGCGGCCAAGTACCTGGGCCGCAACGGCAAATACATCGGTAAACCCGCGTCGGCGGTGGTCAACTGCTGCCCGACGGACACGATATACGACATCAGAGAGTAATGGAGAAACGAATCATCGTCATAGGCGGCGGTGTGGCGGGTATGCAGACCGCACTGCGCCTTGCGGAACAGGGCGCCGAGCCCGTGATTGTCGAAAAGGAGCCCGAACTGGGCGGCAAACTCCGGGGCTGGCATCTCCTCTTCCCGTCGTTTACGCCCGCCGAGGAGGTCCTGACCGCCCTGCGGCAGCGCATCAATGAGTGCGGCATCGAGGTGCTGACCTCCGCCGAGGTCGTGGGGCTGGAGCCCCGGCGCGTGCGGCTCGCCGACGGGCGTACGCTCGAAGGCGAGGCCGTGGTTGTCGCCTCGGGATTCACGCTCTTCGACGCCTCGATCAAGGAGGAGTACGGATACGGCATCTACGGCAACGTCTTCACGTCGGTCGACATCGAGCGGATGCTCAACGAGGGGCGTGTGGCCAAGGCCGATGGTACGGCGCCGCGCCGCATCGCCTTCCTGCACTGCGTCGGCTCGCGCGACGAGAAGGTCTGCCAGCAGCACTGCTCGAAGGTGTGCTGCATCACGGGCGTGAAGCAGGCCATGGAGATGAAGAAGCTCTTCCCCGAGGCCGACGTCTTCAATTTTTACATGGATATCCGCATGTTCGGCCCCGGTTACGAGGAGATGTACCGCGAGGCGCAGCAGAAATACAACATCCACTTCGTGCGCGGCCGGATCTCGGAGGCGAGCCCCACGATCGAGGGGCGCGTGCAGATCAAGGCCGAGGATACCCTGACGGGGCGTCCGCTGCGCATGAGTGTCGACATGCTGGTGCTGCTCATCGGGATGCGGGCCAACGACGACAATGCCCGGCTGGCCGAAGGCGCCGGGCTGGACCGTGCGTCGAGCGGCTTTATGGCTCCGCGCGATCTCTTCCTGGGGAATGTCTGCAGTAATGTCGACGGCATCTTCTACGCCGGGGCCGTGACCGCTCCCAAGAGCATCGGCGAGACGTTGAACGAAGCGACCGCAGCGGCCGATGCCGCGGTCCGATACGCGGAGGCATAGCGATGGCGGCGATCAATTTCGGATACACGATCTCGAAGCCCCGGGCCATCGATCTCGACCGCAACAACCTCCGCAAGAGCGACGAGATCCTG
This sequence comes from uncultured Alistipes sp., assembly GCA_944321195.1. Taxonomy (GTDB): domain Bacteria; phylum Bacteroidota; class Bacteroidia; order Bacteroidales; family Rikenellaceae; genus Alistipes. Next base: position 9,203 of record CALUKL010000053.1, on the reverse strand, counting down.
CGCGAAATGCCCGAACTGCAGACCTGCATCGGTTGCGGGGCCTGCACGGCGATCTGCACCGCGGGCAACCTTACGTCGTTCAACTTCCGTAAGGTCCACACGCTCGTCCGCCGCGGCGAGTACCAGGGCGCCTACGAGGAGATGAACAAGTGCATGTTGTGCGGCAAATGCCGCCTGGTCTGCCCCCGCGGGATCAACACCCGGGGCGTGGTGATGCTGATCAAACGTAAACTGGGGGATTTCTGACGATGACTTTCTACGCACCTTTCTGTCTGCCGTTCATCCTCGGCGCCGCGCTGATGTTCCTGATCGTGGCGTGGAAGTGGGGGAGATGGCTCTGGTTCCTGCCGCGCGAGGACAAATTGCGGATCCTGCGCGGACTGCCCACGCGGCGTACCTTTGCGGCGATCGGCGAGGTCGTGAGCGAATCGCTCCTGCACCGCCGGATCTTCCGTGTCAACCCCCTGCTGGGCTACATGCACATGTCGCTCGCCTTCGGGTGGTTCCTGCTGATCATCACCGGATGGATCGAGACGATTGCCTATCTCGGCTTCCGCTGGGTGCCGATCCAGGGCCACATCTTCTTCAAATACTTCGCCACGAGCCTCGAACACAAACCCGTGTTCGACTTCCTGATGGACCTGCTGCTGCTCTTCGTCCTTTCGGGCGTGGCGCTGGCCTGGGGCAAGCGGCTCTACTCGCGTGCCATGGGGATGCGCCGCACGACGAAGCACGTCCTCGGCGACCGCATCGCCCTCTCGGCCCTGTGGTTCATCTTCCCGGCGCGGCTGCTGGCCGAAAGTACTACCTGCGCCCTCTACGGCGGCGGGGGATTCCTCACCGGAGGCCTCGGCGGATGGATGGATGCGCACATCGGTGTCATGCCGCTCATGACGCTCGAATCCGCCGCCTGGTGGTTCTACTCCGCGTGCCTCGGGGTTTTCTTCGTGGCGCTGCCCTTCTCGCGCTACATGCACATCTTCACGGAGATCCCGCTGATCTTCCTGCGGCGATACGGGGTCCGCTCCGGCGAGAAGGAGTCGTCGTACGACCATTTCCAGATCGAGGCGTGTTCGCGCTGCGGCATCTGCATCGACCCCTGTCAGTTGCAGAGCGTGTTGGGGATCAACGACGTGCAGTCGGTCTACTTCCTGCGCGACCGCCGTTACGGTCATCTGCGGCTGCAGGTGGCCGACAACTGCCTGATGTGCGGGCGCTGCGTGGAGAAATGCCCCGTAAACATCGACCTCAACACGCTGCGGCTCAACGCGCGCGACCGGATGCGCAACGTCCCCGACGAACGCCGTTACGGCTATTTCAAGGGGCTGGACCGCTCGTCGGGTGAGGGCAAGGTGGGCTATTTCGCGGGCTGCATGACGCTGCTCACGCCCCGGACGCTGACGGCCATGTCGACAATCTTCGAGGCGGCGGGCGAGGAGGTCTGGTGGGCCGACCGCGAGGGCGGGGTCTGCTGCGGGCGTCCGCTCAAGCTCGCCGGAGAGACCGATTCCGCGCGCAAGATGATGAAATACAACGCCGATCTCTTCCGCAAACACGGCATTACGACGCTCGTGACTTCGTGCCCGATCTGTCTGAAGGTTTTCCGCGAGGATTACGACCTGCCGGGCATCGAGGTGCTCCACCATTCGGAGTATATCCTGCGGCTGATCCGCGTCGGGCGCCTGAAGCCCGAGCACGGCACGACGCGCTTCACGTACCACGATCCCTGTGAACTGGGGCGCGGAAGCGGGATTTACGACGAACCCCGGGCCGTGATCGAAGCGGTGGGCCAGTTGCTCGAACCGGCGTCGACGCGCGAGAATGCCCTTTGCTGCGGATCCTCGGTGGCCAATACGGCGATTTCGGACGGTCAGCAGGTGCAGATTGCACGGGCCGTGGCCGGAGAGCTGGAGGCTACGGGGGCCGATGTGATCGTGACGGCCTGCCCGCTCTGCAAGAAGGCCATCGGCCGCGGAACGAAAGGCGAAGTGCGCGATCTGGCGGAGATCGTAGCCGGGGCTCTGAAATAATTTTTTTGGCGTAAGCGGCTGATAAAAAGATTGATATGTACCGTAGAAACAGGTTTCGGGCGAATTTTGATTTGGAGGAAAGAAAAATTTGACTTATCTTTGCACACGCAAAAGCGATAAAGAGCCCCCCCCCGATGAGGCCGGTCGGTTTGGAAGCGGTTGCTTTGGAAAGCGGTCGGAAGAGGAAGAGGGCATGGAAGATATATCGCGGGATGGAGCAGTTGGTAGCTCGTCGGGCTCATAACCCGAAGGTCGGAGGTTCGAGTCCTCCTCCCGCTACCACAGCGGACAATTCGAATGAGTTGTCCGCTTTTTCTTTGTAATGACATTTGTAATCTTCTGATATAGAGCGGAAAATCTCAAATACGCTGTTCTCTGCCAATGTTCGATAACAGCCTTTTTCCTTATCCCAAACAATTCCCTGTGGATGGATTAGTTTTTGTATCTTTTGGCAGACTTCAAAATCCATTTGTTTCCATAATTCTCCTAATTTACAGGAAATTGCAATAGCGATTGAGGTGAACTCTCCCAAGTTCGATAAATCCTCAACTGTTCGGCTCAACTCATTCTGCAAGGTTTCTTTTTGCTCTTCCAAATCCGCTAATGCTACTTGGAAAGTCTCTTTGTCAATCTCGTCAAAGGCAAATTTCTTACGCAGATTTTTGATCTTGGTCTCTTTGCTTTTGCGGTGTTGCTCCAATTTCAATTTCTCTGAGTAGGATTTCTCATGTTTTTGTTGAAACTTGCGCTGGATCACCCTTTCTAAAATTGGTCTGAGCTCATTTGGAACACTGTATTGTGAAAGCAGAGAAATGTAACCCGTTGGCGGAATTAATTTAGTGCGTATTTAATTCTGCCAATAGGCTTGTTATTAATATAGTTGACGTGTTGGAACACGGTCAGCGCACTAATTTTGCCAATGATTCTGGCAAACAAACCGTTTATTATCTTGGCATAGTTCCTGATGACCAGGAACTGGCCCGACAATTGGGAAAATATCGTTTCAATCCTCTTGCGTGCTTTTGCAAAGGGAATGAAAGTCGGTTTCCAATCCTTTTGATTCAGCCGGTAGGGACATTCCAGCCTGATATGTGCGGTCTCAAAGAGGTCAAGCTGTACGTCAGCCCCGATATAGCCTTTGTCTCCATAGATGCAGCAATCATGATATTCCAGTTTCACGTCTTTCATGTAATTGAGGTCATGTACACTCGCCTTTGACAAGTCATAGGAATGAATCACTCCACTTAACCCGCAGACAGCATGAAGCATGCAAGCCACGAAATTTATGCGTGCCAAATTTATCAAATTTTTTTTAAATGCTCTTGCATAATTGGGAGGATTTGGTTAACTTTGACCAAATTCTTGGGTTCAGTTGTCTTCATCCGAAAAGCGGGAACTTTTCCGGGACCTTTTCTTTAAAGGTACTGAATTTTCCAAGGACTTTTTTAAAATATAATAATCTGATAATCAACTAATTAACCATAACTGCAATTTTTGTCTTGTACTTAACCTTTCGGCACAAAAAATGGCTGCAATAAAAACAGGCTTGATCGGGTTCGGCCGCATGGGAAACTTTTATCTCGAAGAGATGCGGAAGAGTGGAAAGTTTGAGGTTGTTTATATCTGTGATGTGAATGAAGAGGCCTGCGAACTCGCCCGTAGGGTGGCTCCCGAGGCAAAGGTTGTATCCGATGAGCAGATCATCTTCGACGATCCTGAAGTTCAGGTGGTCGGACTCTTCGCTTTGGCCGATTCGCGTCGTGAACAGATCGAAAGGGCATTTGCCGCCGGCAAGCATGTGATCGCCGAAAAACCGATCGCCGACAGCATGGAGAACGAGTGGAAGGCTGTAGAACTGGCTGAAAGCACTCCGCTCCTTTCGACGGTCAACCTCTATTTGCGCAATTCGTGGTATCACAAGACGATCAAGGACTTCATTGCACAGGGCGAAATCGGCGAACTGGCGATTGTGCGGGTATGCCACATGACTCCGGGACTGGCTCCCGGCGAGGGACATGAATACGAAGGCCCTGCGTTTCATGACTGTGGAATGCATTACGTGGACATCGCCCGCTGGTATGCCTGTTCGGAGTTCAAGACGTGGCATGCGCAGGCCGTGCGCATGTGGAACTACAAGGACCCGTGGTGGCTCCAGTGCCACGGTACGTTCGAGAACGGCGTGGTGTTCGACATAACCCAGGGACACGTTTACGGACAACTGGCCCAGACGCAGACCCACAACTCCTATGTGGACATCATCGGTACGCAGGGTATTGCACGCATGACGCACGACTTCAAGACTGCGGTCGTCGAACTGCACGGCGTGACGCAGACGCATCGGCTGATTCAGCCCTATGGCGGCAAGAACATCGACGTGCTGTGCCGCCGCTTCGCCCGGTCGCTTGAGAGCGGCGAACGCTGCCGGGAGCTTCCGAGCTTCCGCGATGCGGCGATCGCCTCGGAATATGCCTGGCGATTCCTGGAGGATGCCCGCCGCAACGACTTGCCTTCGATCGGGAATCTCGGCGAACTGGAGGCGATCCGTGAACGCCGCAGGACCATGAAGAACGGATACGGGCTGTTGCATCAGCGGCATGTTTGAAAGAGAGAACCGCAATATTGAATATAAACCTTAAAATACGACTATGGATCATTTGTTATTTCTCGGCAACATTGGAGCGGGTGAAATCATCGTCCTCGCTTTGATCGTGTTACTGCTCTTCGGCGGCAAGAAGATTCCCGAACTGATGAAGGGACTGGGCAAGGGCATCCGCAGTTTCAAGGATGGGATGAACAATATCGAGAAGGAGATTGAGAATCCTGATCAGGATACGAAAGCGGGCAAATAACATAGACATAACGGATAATCGGCAACCTGACCACAAACTTAAAATATTCCAAGAACCATGGCAAACAAAATGTCTCGAAGGAAGTTCCTGAAAACAGGAGCAGCGGCCGCCCTCGGCCTGACCATCGTTCCCGGCACGGTGCTGGGCAAGCAATTCGGCCATACTGCACCGAGCGACAAGCTCAATATCCTGGGTGTAGGTATCGGCGGACGCGGAGCTTCCGTCTTGCGCGGGCTGGAGAGCCAGAACATCATCGGACTTTGCGACGTCGACTGGAAATACGCAGAACACGTATTCGAGCGTTATCCCGCCGCCAAGAGGTACAATGACTATCGCCGCATGTACGACGAACTGCTCAAATCGGCTGATGCCGTGATGGTTGCTACCGCGGACCATACGCATGCGATCATTGCCGCAGATGCCATCACCGCCGGCAAGCACGTTTACGTTGAGAAACCATTGACGCACACGGTCTATGAGTCGCGTCTGCTGACCAAACTGGCCGCCAAGCACAAGGTGGCCACGCAGATGGGCAACCAGGGAGCCTCGGGAGAGGGGGTTCGCAAGGTTTGCGAATGGATTTGGAACGGTGAGATCGGCGAGGTGCGTCGCGTGGACACCTTCACCGACCGCCCGATCTGGCCGCAGGGAATGGCGCGTCCCGAGAATGATGAGCGGGTGCCGAAGACGATGAATTGGGATGCGTTTATCGGCCCGGCCCCATTCCGCCCCTACAACTCGGCCTATACGCCCTGGAATTTCCGTGGCTGGTGGGATTTCGGTACGGGAGCACTGGGTGACATGGCCTGCCACATCTTGCACCCGGTCTTCAAGGCGCTCAAACTCGGCTATCCGACGCGCGTACAGGGCAGCTCGACGCTGTTGCTCACCGAGTCGGCTCCCAACGCGCAGCATGTGAAGTTCGTCTTCCCGTCCCGAGACAATCTGCCGAAAGTCGCCATGCCCGAGGTCGAGGTGCACTGGTATGACGGCGGCCTGCTCCCCGAGCGTCCCGCGGGACTGGAGCCCGGCAAGGATCTCAATATGCAGGGTGGCGGCGCTATCTTCTACGGCACGAAAGATACGCTCATTTGCGGTTGCTACGGCGTGAACCCCTATCTCGTATCGGGCCGTGTGCCCAACGCTCCGAAGATGCTCCGTGAGATCAAGGAGTCGCACCAGATGGATTGGGTGCGCGCCTGCAAGGAGGATGCCGACGACCGCGTGCCGAGCGCTTCGGACTTCAGCGAGGCGGGGCCATTCAATGAAATGGTTGTGATGGGCGTGCTGGCCGTGCGCTTGCAGAGCCTCAACCGCGAACTCCTCTGGGATGGTGAGAACATGCGCTTTACGAATATCCCGGACGACGCGACGATCCGCACGGTTATCAAGGACGGGTTCCATATCAAGGATGGCCACCCGACCTTTGACAAGACGTGGACCGATCCTGTGAATGCGCAACAGTTCGCTCAGGAGCTCATCAAGCACACCTACCGGGACGGTTGGAAACTGCCCGATATGCCGCTTTGAGGCATCGGCTGCTCCCGGAATCTACAAGAAAGACAACCTTAAACATGAACTTAAATTTAAATACGGAAGAGACTATGAAAAAGACGTTTTTATTTTCAGCCTGTGCGCTCCTGCTCGTATCCTGCGGTGGCCGGAACAGCAACAAAGCCAAGAATAGCGATGCTGCCGGGACGAGGTCCGAAAGCTCGGTACCGGCCAAACCCGAATACACGGTGCTGGAGAATCCTCAGGTAGACCTGGCCTCGTTCCCGAAGGACAAGGACGGCTATTACACGATCTTCGACGGCAAGACCTTCAACGGATGGCGCGGCTACGGCAAGAGCGATGTGCCCTCACGCTGGACAATCGACAACGGAGCCATCAAGTTCAACGGTTCGGGAACCGGAGAGGCACAGACCGGTGAAGGCGGCGATTTGATTTTCGCCCACAAGTTCAAGAATTTCGAACTGGAGCTGGAGTGGAAGGTCTCGAAGGGCGGTAATTCGGGTATCCTTTATCTGGCCCAGGAGGTTGCCACGACGAAAGACGGCAAACAGCAAATCGAACCGATCTACATCTCAAGCCCTGAATACCAGGTGCTCGACAACGAAAACCATCCCGATGCCAAACTGGGAGTCGACGGCAACCGCAAGTCGGCATCGCTCTACGACATGATCCCCGCCGTTCCGCAGAATGCCAAACCGTTCGGGGAGTGGAACAAGGCCAAAATCATGGTCTACAAGGGCACTGTCATACACGGGCAGAACGACGCCAATGTCGTTGAATATCACCTCTGGACGCCTCAGTGGACCGAGATGCTCGAAAACAGCAAATTCAGTCCGGAAAAATGGCCGCTGGCATTTGAACTGCTCAACAATTGCGGCGGTGAAAATCATGAGGGCTATATCGGCTTCCAGGATCACGGCGATGACGTCTGGTTCCGCAATATCCGTGTAAAAGTGCTCGATTAGTTTTTGGCAGGCCATGAAATTCAGATTCTTATTGGCCCCATGCCTGCTTCTCGTTCTCGGAGGGGGGCTGTTCTCCTGTGGAACAGCCGCCTCCGTTGGCGAGGGGACTGGGAAGGAAAAGGCCTTGAAGAAGGAGGTGGGGATCCAGCTCTATTCGGTGCGCGACCTGATCGGCGCCTTTGGCAAGAGCCAGGGCGATTACAGGCCCGTGTTGCAGCAGCTCGCTGATATGGGCTATACCTTTGTCGAGGCGGCCAGCTATGCTGACGGCAAACTCTACGGTCAGACCCCCGAGCAGTTTCGCAAGGATATTGAGGCGGCAGGGCTGAAGATGCTTTCCACGCACTGCACGGTCAACCTCACCGACGAGGAACTGGCGGAGGGTGACTTTACGAACGCCCTTAAATGGTGGGATGAGTGCATAGCAGCTCACAAGGCTGCGGGGGCAAAGTATATCGTTATCCCGTCGATGCGCAGACTTGCCACACTCAACGAGCTCTCCACTTACTGCCGCTATTTCAACGAGATCGGTGCTCGCTGCAATGCCGCTGGTCTGAAGCTCGGCTATCACAATCACTCACACGAGTTCGACAAGATCGAGGACCGCGTGATATACGACTATCTGCTTGAAAACACGGACCCCGACAAGGTATTCTTCGAGATGGATGTCTATTGGACGGTCATGGGCCAGGCCAGCCCGGTCGACTATTTTAAACGCTATCCGGGTCGTTTCCGTCTGCTGCATATCAAGGATCGCAATGAAGTGGGACAGAGTGGCATGGTCGGTTACGATGCCATTTTCCGCCATGCCGGGACTGCCGGTGTGGAGAACATCATCGTCGAGATGGAGGGATCGAGCTATGGTGACGTAATGCGCAGTGTGCGCGAATGTTGTGACTACTTGCTTGAAGCTCCTTTCGTGAAGGCTTCTTACGCCGAATGATCTAATTGCCCAATCGGAGTATCCGGCTATCCGCAATGATAGCCGGATACTCCTTTGAAACATCCATTGACCGCCCTATGGAAGACAACCAGATGATGACATTCTGGGGACATCTTGAGGACTTGCGTCATTCGCTCCTGCGCGTGGCTGGCGTCCTGCTGGTGTTCATGATCGTCAGTTTCAGCTTGATGCCCTACCTGTTCGACCACTTTATCCTGGCGCCTACCACGTCTGATTTCCCGCTCTACCGCTGGTTGTCGCGACTGGGTGGGGGAAGTTCGTTTTTACCCGATTTCAGCAATGACAACTATCGTGTCGAGATAATCAACATTAACGTAGCCTCGCAGTTCCTGACCCATATCACGACGTCGTTCTGGTTTGCGCTGGTGCTGATGTTCCCCTACCTGATTTTCGAAATATGGCGCTTCATCCAGCCGGCGTTGTTCGCTTCGGAGCGCAAGAGTGTGGGGGCGGCCTTTGGTTTCGGTACGGGCATGTTCTTCCTGGGCTGCGCGGTGGGTTATTTTCTGGTCTTTCCCTTCACGTTCCGGTTCCTGACAGAGTACCAGTTGAGTCCGATGATCGTTAATCAGATTTCGCTCAATTCCTACATGGGAAATTTCCTGATGATGATTTTTGTGATGGGGCTGGTTTTCGAACTGCCGTTGCTGTCGTGGTTGTTGTCGAAACTGGGACTTGTGAACAGAGCGTTTTTCCGCAAATACCGCAAACATGCTGTGGTTGTTCTGTTGTTCCTTGCGGCCGTCATCACGCCGTCGGGCGATCCGTTTACGCTGCTCATCGTGTTCCTGCCGCTGTATCTGCTCTACGAACTCGGCATCCGATTTTCTCGCGACTGACGCTGTCCTGGCGATTAAGATGTAATCAGCGACTATTGGGG
>CALUKL010000052.1 GCA_944321195.1 uncultured Alistipes sp. | reverse complement strand
GGCTTGATGAAAAAACCGAAAAGAAAGATGCGGACTAAAAATGCGAGCGCCGGGGACGGTTTGCTTGCAAACCCGCGAATAGTCGCCCGGCGCCAATGTTAGGCCGTGTCTTTCCGGTTTTTTCATCCGCCGGTCGGTTTTTGCGGCGCTTTTTGCCGACCCAAAAAGCGCCAAAACACGGCGGCGGACGACGCGGATTCAGGGTCCGAAAACCCCGTGAGGTTCCGCAGTACATAGAACCCGGTTCTTAACCGGGCCCTTTCTTCAAGGGGGCGGGTGTCCCTACTCCTGCTGCGACACCTGCTCCTGCTCTTGCTTCGCCTGCGGGCCACTCTTGTATTGCGAGGGCGTCATGCCCATATGCTGTTTGAAGGCCGTGCTGAAATACCGCGACGAGGAGAAGCCCGTCTGTTCGGCGACCTCCGTAATCGAGAGATCCGTCTCCCGGATGAGCCGGCAGGCCCGCTCGATGCGGATCTTCGTCACGTACTCCTTGACGTTCAGCCCCGTCAGCAGCTTCAATTTGTTGTACAGCACCGTGCGGCTCATGCCGATCTCCCGGCACAGGAACGGAATGTTGAACTGTACTTGTTGCAGGTTTTCCTCCACCAGCGTGCGGAGCCTGACCAGAAACAGTTCGTCCGCCGAGCTGAATGCCGTCTCTTCGGGTGTCGGCATGATACTCTGCTGCCGGTAGCGTTCTCGGATCAGATTCCGGTTGCGGAGCAGGTTGGTAATCATCGCCGACAGCATCTCGATCTCGAACGGCTTGGCTATGTATCCGTCCGCGCCGTGGTTGTAACCGAGCAGCTGGCTCCGTTCGTCGTTGCGCGCCGTGAGCAGAATCACCGGAATGTGGCTGATGTCGATGCGCTCCTTCACCTGACTGCACAACTCATAGCCGTTCATCCGGGGCATCATCACGTCGCTGACAATGATATCGACCGACTCCTTTTCGAGGATTTCCAGCGCCTCGATTCCGTTATGAGCCGTGCAGAGGTGTTTCGTCCGAGGTGCGAATTCCGTTTTCAGATAATCGATCAGCTCCTTGTCGTCTTCGACAACGAGTACCGAAAGTTGCGACAGATCGGCATCCACGCCCGTCGTGTCTTCCGGGTTCTCCGATTCGAGCAGTTCGTTGAGGTAGTTCCGCGGTGCGTGTTCGATCTTCTCTCCGGAGAGCGTCGCCGGCAGTTCGAAATGGAACGTCGCGCCTCCGCCGGGATTGTCCGCCGCACCGATCGTTCCGCCGTGCTGCTCCACTAGAATCTTTGCGTACGAAAGCCCGATCCCCGAGCCGCTCCGCTCACTGTCGCCCTGGTAGAAACGGGCGAACAGTTGCTTCATATCCACGCCCTTCAACCCACAGCCGCGGTCGGTCACCGAAATCCGAATCCGGCTCCGTGCGGCCGCATACTCGGTCCGGATCGTGATCCGGCTGTGGTCCGGACTGTGTTTGAGCGCGTTGATCAGCAGGTTGCTCAATACGATCATGCACTTTTCCGTGTCGAAGCTCCGTTCGCCCACCTGCGGGTCCTCCTCCACGCGGAGTTCGATCTCCCGGTCGTCGGCTTCGAGGCGGAAATCCTCCACGATCTCCCGCACCCAGGCATTCACGTCCCGGGTTTGAAGATGAAGCATCGTGACGCCCGTCTCCATTTTTCGCAACGTGAGGACCATGTTGATCAGCTCCTTCATGCGCTGTGCCTGCTTGTAGATCTTTTTCAGCAGCGAACGGTCGGTCGCGGCATTCGGCTCGCTCCTGATCAAACGCCCCAACGGCCCGAGGATCAGCGTGAGCGGCGTGCGCAGCTCGTGGCTGATGTTGATCAGGAAGCGTACCTTTTCCTCGGCAATCTGCTGTCTGTGACGTTCGAGTTCGCGCTGCATACGGAGCTCCTTGCGGCGCAGAAGCAGAAAGAAGATGCCCAGTACGAGTCCGGCTGCCAGGGTGATACATAACCCCGTGAACCATCCCGTCTTGTACCAGGGGGGATTGACTTCGCAGCTCAGGACGGGCTTCCACGAGGCCCATTCGCCGCGCGGGGTGTTGCAGGTGGCCTCGATGATGTAACTCCCCGGCAGGAGATTCCGCAACGTCAGTTCCGGGGTGTTCGAGTCGATCTCTTCGTTGTAGCCGTCGCCGGTGACGCGGAACCGATAGAGTCGTTTGCGGAAGAAGTCATCTTCCCGGACCTGAATGCGGACGACAAGCGTCTTGTTGGTCCACGGGATCCGGAGTTTTTCGTTGAAAGGACGGTTGGGGGCCCGTTCTCCGTCGAGTACGACGTCCATCAGTGCGATGTCGAAGGCATCCGACGGGGGTGGGGTGTGAGCGGCGCTTATGTGGAACAAACCTTCGATTCCGCCCAGATAGATGCTGCCGTCGGAGGCTGCGAGCCGGGCTTTGGGTTGGAACTCGTTCCAAATGGCCTCTTCCGATTCCCCGAAGGGTGTGAACCGGCGGGTGTCGGGCATCCAGACGAAGATGCCGTTGTCGGTTCCGGCCCAGATGTGCCCCCGTGTGTCGCAAACGATGGTTTGCAACACACGGAAGAAGGGGGTCGGGATCTCTTCGGAAACCGCAGTCCCGGGCTGCCGGCTGCGGACGCCTTTGTTGGTGGCCAGCCAGAAAACCCCTTCTGCCGAGCGTGTGACGCTGTTGATCAGGGTATCTTGTCCGGTCCCGAATAGGGTTTCGATGCGATTCGACCGGCGATCCAGCTCGTAGACATGGCTTTGGTCGTAGAAATAACTCTTCCCGTTGTCATGCGCGATCGGGAAGCCGGCATGGAGCCAATCCGGTGTTTCGAGCCTTTCCATGCGTTTCGTGCGCGTATGGTAGCGGTATGCCGGCTTGGAGAGCAGCAGAATGGTGCTGTCACTCTCCGTCAACAGATTCACCGATTGCCCGCTGAACATCGCCTGGTAGCGGAGCAGGCTGTCTTTGTAAACCAGTGCGGTGAGACGCCCGGTGCGCTTGTCAAAGGTGTAAAGGCCCTTCGAGAAGATCGACAGCAGAAGTTCCTGCTGCGAAAGCCCGGTGATGGAGGCGACCTTGTAGCCGAAGGTCGACGGATAGTGGGTGAAGCGTTCGCTGCGGGGATCGAACCGGTTGATGCCGCCGCCGTCGGTTCCGACCCACACCTGTTCCGACTTCGGCCCCTGATAGAGGCAGAGCACCGATTCGGCGCTCAATCCGTCGGGGTTCATCGTCTGCGTGCCGACGTAGCTCTTCATGTCCGATTTGCGGATGATGATCAGTCCGCCGCGGACCCGTCCGGCCCAGATCGTGCCGTTCGCGTCGCCGTGAAGCGAGCGGATGGAGTTGCACGGCAGTGTGTACGGGTTCCCGGGGATGTGTTTCAATACCGAGATTGTCTTTGTCTGCGGATCGAGGATGTTGATGCCGCCGCCGTCGGTTCCGATCCAGATTTTGCCCTCCTGTTCGATCATGCAGAGAACCACGTTGTTGCTCAACTCCGAGTTGGCGGTGTTGTAGACCGCAATCCGGCGGCCGTCCGGAGCGAAGCACTCGATGCCCCGGTTGTAGGGCGAGAGCCAGATCCGGCCCTGCGAATCGACCAGTATCGACGTGTTCTCCTTTTTGCTCCCGAAGTCCGGGCGCCGGGTTTCGCCGCTCCGGGAATCTACCAGCAGCAGTCCGTGCCAGCGGTTGAAACAGAGAAAGTTGCCGTTTTCCTGGATGTGCAGTGCGTGTATGGGATAAAGCGTTTCGTGGCGGAGGGTCAGCACCAGGCGGATCTTGTCGTCGGCATAGTCATAACGGAAGATCTGGTTCTGTGATCCGAAGAGCATGCCGCCCGTGACCGGTCGGGCACAGTGGACGATGAGTTTTCCCCCCCCCGCTTCGGGAGCCTGTTTCGGAATGAAGAAGTCGTCGGTCGCCGCGCGGTAGCGGGCCAGCCCCTTGTTGGTCAGCACCCAGATCTGTCCGAGGCTGTCCTCCGTGATCTGATAGATGTTATCGCCGGGCAGGGCGTGTTCGTCCTTGTCGTGCGAGGAGTAGTGCCGGGGAAGGTAGTTGTCGAAACGTACCAAGCCTTCGGTTGAGGAGCCGATCCAGACAAAGCCCTGTTTTTCGACGTGGACACACCGGACGTTGGAGAGCATTCCGTTCCGGGGCGTGATCTGCCGGAAGTTGTACTGCTCGCTGGCCGTCGCTCCGCAGAACACGGTACAAAGCCCGGCGCAGAGCGTATATAAACGGATGAGAATTCCGAATTTTATGTTTTTCATCCCTCTAATGTAAAAAATAAGTGCGAATTTTCCAATTTTATTTTATCCGTTCCGTCCCTTGTACAGAGCCTTCCGTCTGTGTTTTTTTATATTCGGACGATTTTTGGAGTCGGAAAGACGATTTTTGAACATTGGGGCAGGGCTTTGTTTTTAATTTTGACGTGAAATCCTTTTTGGAGTTTGTGATTTTTTTAAAAATCGACTTGAATTATTAACCTAAAACCTTCCATCCATGAAGAAAATTTACGGAATTGTTCTTCTCGGTGCGATCTTCATTCTATCCTGTTGTGGTCAGGTCTTTGCCCAGCAGCGGAGTGTAAGCGGTACCGTTACCGATGACAAAAGCGGTGGCATGCCCGGAGTAAGCGTCTATGTCAAGGGTACCACGATTGGTACGACGACCGACATCGACGGCAAGTATCAACTCAATGTTTCCGGTACCGATCCGGTGCTGGTCTTCTCGTTCATCGGTTATTCCACCCAGGAGATTCCCGTGGGAACCAGGACGCAGATCGACGTCCGGTTGAAGGAGGATGCACAGACGCTCGACGAGGTGGTCGTCGTGGCTTACGGTACGGCCCGCAAGGGGGACGTCACGGGAGCACTGACCAACATCAAGCCTACGGAAGGGGATATCGCCCTGCCGTCGGTCAACAGCCTGCTCGAAGGCAAGATCGCCGGTCTGGTCGTAAGTTCGGCGTCGTCGGCCGTCGGAGCCGCTTCGTCGGTGACGATCCGCGGTGCCAACTCGTTGCGCGGAGACAACCAGCCGCTCTATGTGATCGACAACGTTCCGCAGGCGTCGACCGGCGAATTTTCCAGCTCGGGTATCGGCGGCGACTTCCAGATCCAGCAGGATCCTCTCTCGCAGCTCAACCCCGCGGACATCGTCGACATCACCGTGTTGAAGGATGCCTCCTCGACGGCCATCTACGGTTCGCGCGGTGCCAACGGCGTCATCCTGATCACAACCAAGCGCGGACAGGCCGGTGCGGCCCGCGTGCGGGCTTCGGCGACCTTCACCATTGCCGAGCCGACGAACCTGCTTGAAATGATCAACCTTTCGGAGTATGCCGACTACCGCAATTCGCGTGTGAGCGACATCCAGCAGTATCCCTTCCACAAGGTGGGTGACGAGATCCGCTACGTGTTCAGCGGCTCGGAGTCGAAATACGATCCGGGAGATCCGTCGACGTACAACCTCGTGAAGAACCGCAACTGGCAGAAGGAGATCTATACGTCGGCCTTCTCGCAGAACTACTCGGTATCGGTCGACGGCGGTTCGGACAAGGTAACCTATTATATTTCGGCCAACTTCAAGGATATTGAGGGTACGGTCAAGCAGACCGGACTGCGCCAGGGCGACCTGCGGGCCAACCTTTCGGCCCAGCTGGCGCGGAGCGTGAAACTCGAACTGCTGCTCAACGGCTCGATCCGCGAGAACGACATGATGGCCGGCGGTAATACGCTGGGCGGTTCGACGGGAGCCGTGTCGCGTACGGCTCTGGACTATGCTCCGTTCGAAATGCCGGCCGGGGACCCGAACTTCTCCGACGAGAACAAGACGACGGTGCAGAGCTGGCTCAACGACTATGTGGACAAGGCTGTCAACCGCGTCTTCGGCGCCAGCCTCAACCTGACATGGGACATCTCGAAGAATTTCCGCTACAACCTGCGTACGGGCGGCAACCTGACGACCAACAATCGCAAGCGCTGGTATGGTCTGGAACTCTATCAGGGTATGAACAACAATGGTCTGCTCTCGATTTCGGACCTCAACCGCAACAACTATTCGGTGGAGAATCTGGTGACCTACAACGGCAAGATCGGCGATCTGGTCCGCATCGACGCCACGCTGGGTGTTACTTACGACGATTATAACTATCTGAATGAAAATACGATCGGTCGTCAGTTCTCCTTCTTCGAACTGCGCGAGAACGGTTTGAGCAAGGCCGGTGTGACCGAATTCCCGCAACCCGAACAGAAGGACTATCAGCTCTTCTCGTATCTGGCGCGTGTGAACCTGTCGTTCCTGGACCGCTATCTGGTGACGGCCTCGATGCGAGCCGACGGTTCGTCGAAGTTCGCCAAGGGTAACCGCTGGGGCTATTTCCCCTCGGCATCGGTGGCCTGGCGTATCGAGCAGGAGGAGTTCCTGCGCGACGTGTCGTGGCTCAACCAGTTGAAACTCCGTGTCAGCTACGGTGTGACCGGTAACCAGTCGATTGCCCCCTACTCGACCTTCTCGATGTACGGCCAGAACTCGTCGGGCGACGTGATCTACGCCGACCAGAACGGCGATGCCCTGACGACGATGATCGTGACGAACCTCTCGAACAGCGGTCTGAAATGGGAGAAGACCTCCTCGTGGAACGTCGGTCTTGATTTCGGCTTCTTCAAGTCGCGGTTGAGCGGTACGGTGGACATCTACAAGAAGAAGACGAGCGACCTGCTCATCTCGCGCACGCTGCCCGGTTCGGCGGGCTTCGGTTCGACCTACTACAATCAGGGCGGTCTGGACAACCAGGGAGTCGAGGTTTCGTTGAATGCCCAGATCATCGACAACAAGGACTGGAAATGGAGCGTCAACGGTAACATCGGCTTCAACAAGTCGAAGATCACCGATCTGGGTCTCGAACCTTCGGACTTCGGTTGTCTGGGACAACGCGTGGGCTTCTACGGCAACTCGCTGGGCGACCACTTCGGTGTGGCTCACATCTTCCTGACAGGCGAGACTCCGGGACAGTTCTTCGGCTATCGCACGCAGGGCATCGTCCAGAGCGAGGATATTACGGATCAGGGCGTGAAGTATATCAAGTCCGATGGCACGGTCGGTTATTACACGACGTTCAACAACGCCACGCCGAAGGCCGGCGACGTGAAGTTTGTCGATGTGGACGGTAACGGCGTGGTTGACGAGAACGACCGTACGATCATCGGCGACCCGAATCCCGACTTCACCTACGGTTTTTCGACGAAACTCTCCTTCCGGCGTCTTTCGTTCTCGGCCTCGTTCAACGGCGTGTCAGGCATCGACCGGTTCAACACCAACAACCGTTACATCAATACGCCCGGAACGCGTGCGAACAACCTTACGCGTGAGGCCTTCCTCGGCATGTGGACCCCGACGAACCATTCGAACAGTTATCCGAGCTCGACGTTCAACGTCGGCAACTACACGATGGACCGTTATATCGAGGATGCCAGCTACCTGCGCTGCTCGGATCTGACGTTGAGCTACTCGCTTCCGGTGCGCTGGATGAAGAAGATCGGTTTCAACTACTGCTCGCTGTCGTTCTCTGTGAAGAACGCCTTCATCATCACCGATTACAGCGGCTATGATCCCGAGGTCAACAGTTTTGCCTTCGACGGTCTGCGTCCCGGAGTGGACATGAGTTCCTATCCCACGCCGCGTTCGTACATCATCGGTGTCAACCTCACATTCTAATCGTAAAAAATCATGGAAATGAAAAAGATAGCATACGGAATACTTCTGCTGGCGGCAGGGCTTTTCACGACCTCCTGCCTGGACGAGGATCCCCAGTACTCGCAGAACAGCAAGATCATCTTTTCGAGCGAGGAAAATGCCGAACTGGCTCTGCTGGGATGTTACGGCTACATGACGGAAAACACTGCTTACGGTCAGATGTGGCAGGAGGTGCCGCTGGTCGGCAGCGGTCTGGCCTGGGGTCAGCGCAACGGCGGCGATGAGAACGGACTGGCCTCGCTGGCCGTAGTCCCGGGCAATGGACTGGTGTCGTCGACCTGGAGAGGCATGTACAAGGTGATCTCCGAAGTGAATGCCTTTATCGAGGGTGTGGAAGCCAGTGGTCTGGACGAATCGGTGAAGACCCAGAAACTCGGTGAGGCGCGTTTTCTGCGTGCCATTGCCTATTACAATCTGGTATCGTTGTGGGGAGACGTGCCCTTGAAACTGGTTGCCTCGTCGTCGGACGGTATCGCCATACCGCGTACGGACCGGGTGACGATCTTCGGAACGATCGTCGACGACCTGAAAGCCGCAATGAACATCTCGGCCACCTCGTCGGCAGGTCGTCTGAACTCGTGGGCTGCGAAGGCCTTCCTGGGCAAGGTTTACTACAAGATGGCTATGCTCGACATCGACCGGACGGCCAATCTGAACAATGCGAAGACGATGTTCGACGACGTTTACGAACACGCCGACTATGAACTCGAACCGAATCTCAACAGTCTGCTCGTTCCCTACACCCAGACGGGAGCCGTGACCAACAGCAAGGAGGCGATCATCCAGCTCAACTTCAACGCCGAGTCGGGCGTCTGCTACAACCGCGGCAGCAACCGTTTCGCACCGCAGGCCTCGAC
>CALUKL010000051.1 GCA_944321195.1 uncultured Alistipes sp. | reverse complement strand
AGGTGAAATATTCGCATGCCTGCTACCGGACCTCGCTCCCGGGGAGCCGCGAGGCGTGGTGCAACTTCACCGAGAACATGCGCATCGAGATCCGCTTCCGCCGGACCGATACGCGGGGATTCAACGACGCGCTCTGGTTCATGGGCAACAACGGGCGTCCGTGGCCGGCCAACGGTGAAATCGACCTGCTGGAAAATCCCAAGCGGAAGATCAACCAGCGCGCGCACTTCACGCTCCACTCCGAACATCACTACGCCGGAGTAGTCGGCGGTGCGGGGAGCGTGACGGCTACGACCGACCTCTCGGACATGACCCAATGGAATATCTACTGGTTGGAGTGGTATCCCGACCGGATTGTCGGCGGAGTGAACGGCACGGCCTATTTCGAGCACCGCAAGGGTGCCGATGGAAACAACGACTGGCCATGGAGCGATCCGGCGGGCTTTTTCCTGATTTTCAGTTCGGGCATCTCCGACGATCCGAAAGCATGGCCGGGAGTGGTCGATCCCTCGGAGTGGGATCCTGCGGCTCCGCCGTCGATGGAAATTGACTGGGTCCGGGTCTACGTGAACGACCGTTATGCCGGGGCTCCGGCGCCGGAGGTGAAATACTACTGATGCAAAAGCGGACCGCCGAAAGCGGTCCGCTTTTTTTGTCTTGCGGGCTCGGATTGCCGCGAGTTTCCGGGGCGGATCGGCTCCGTATCTTGCGGAGCAAAAGACTGTGAAAGGGGGCCTGGTACTCTTTTTCACCTCCTTCCTCACTCTCTCCGCGTGCTCTCTCCTGTCTTGCCCCCCCCCGATTCCGGAAAGTCCGGGTCAGGCGTCGATTACGCCCGAGCCGACCAGTTCGTCGCCGTCATACCAGGCGGCAAACTGCCCCGGCGTAATGCCGCGCTGGGGCTCGTCGAAGAGCAGATAAGCCCCCGACTCACGGATGAACAACCGCGCACCCTGCAGCGGCTGCCGATAACGGATGCGGACCGCGAACCGTGCGCTTTCGCCGACCCGTAACTCCCGAGCGGGGTCCACCCAGTGCACCTCCCCCGGCAACATCCGCAACGCCGGACGCCACAGACCCGGATGGGCGTCGCCCTCACCCACATAGATGACATTCTGTGCGGTGTCCGTGGCGAGAATGAACAGCGACTCCTTGCGGCCTCCGATTCCGAGCCCCTTCCGCTGACCGATGGTGTAGTAGTGGGCGCCGTTGTGCTCGCCGATCTTCTTGCCGTCGCGCACGGTGTAGTGCCACGGTTCGGCCAGCCGGGCCAACTGTTCGTCGGAGGGCTCCGCACCGGGAGCTGGGACCTCCGCGCGCACGAATTTCGGCCACGAGGGGAGTATTTCGTGAATGTTGCCGCGCCTGGCGGCGAGTTTCTGCTGGAGGAAGGTCGGCAAATCGACCTTGCCCACGAAACAAATGCCCTGCGAATCCTTGCGTTTGGCGGTTGCCAGCCCCTGCTCGGCGGCGATGCGGCGCACTTCGGGCTTCAGCAGCCCGCCGACGGGAAACAACGCCCGGCTCAACTGCTCCTGGGAGAGCTGACAGAGGAAATAGCTTTGATCCTTGTTGGGGTCGCTGCCTGCGAGGAGCTTGTAGATGACCCGGCCGTCGGGAAGGGGCTCTTCGGCCTTGCGGCAGTAGTGGCCCGTTGCGACGTAATCGGCGCCGAGTTTGAGGGCTTCGCGCAGGAAGACGTCGAACTTGATTTCGCGGTTGCACAGCACGTCGGGATTGGGTGTGCGGCCGCGTTCGTACTCGGCGAACATGTAGTCGACGACGCGGGTGCGGTATTCGGCCGAGAGGTCGACGACGTGCAGCGGAATATCGAGTTTGCGGGCGACGAGCTCGGCGAAGACGCGGTCGTCGTGCCACGGGCAGTCGCCTTCGAGCGTACCGGTTGTGTCGTGCCAGTTGATCATGAAGAGGCCGATGACCTCGTGTCCCTGCTCCTTGAGGAGCCAGGCGGCGACCGACGAATCGACGCCGCCCGAGAGACCGATTACTACGCGAGCCATGCTATTCGAGCGTTAAGAGACCCTGGGGCAGGACGAGATGGATCGTGCGGCCCTCGAAATCGATGTGTGCGATGAACTCCCCGACGGCGGGGACCAGGACGCGGTGGCTGCCGATCTCCAGTTCGAAGAGGGGGTTTGCGTCGCTGTCGTAGTAGTCCGTGAGGGTCCCGGAGCTTTTTTGGTCGGTTCCGGCCTCTTCGGCCACCACGGCGAATCCGATGAGGTCTTCGAGATAGAATTCGTCATCATCCTCATCGTCGGGCTCCTCGATGCGGAATTCGAGCCCCAGCAGCTCCTCGGCGCGGCGTTCGGTATCGAAATCGGCGAAGGTGGCGGTAGCCCCCGAGATGCCTCGGCGTTCGAAGCGGTCGCACCAGAGCGGGACCTCCAGGCCGTCGATGGTGACCATGAGCGGGGTGGCGGCGGGGTCGAAATCGTCGGGGAACGCGGGGTAGAGCGAGAGCATGACGCCCCCGTCGGTTCCGAAGAGTTTGTTGATGCGTCCAGCGGATAGAGCCATTTGCGAAAGGATTTGGGGCAAAAGTACAAAAAAAACAGGAAATCTCCCCTTCGGGCGATCTCCTGTTTTATCAAAATTGAAAACCTGCTTATTCAGCGGCGGGGAACTTTTCGCCCCTCCTGTACCGAACTTACTCGGCGGCGGGAGCTTCGGGAGCAGCCTCCTCGGCGTTTGCAGCCTCGGCAGCGGCAGCCTCTGCGGCCTCACGAGCAGCAGCTTCGGCAGCAGCCTTCTTCTCGGCGATTGCTGCAGCGCGCTCCTCCTTGATCTTGGTTTCGGCAGCCAGACGGGCTTTCTCGGCCGACTTGGCGTCGGAAGCGATCTTGTTGGTCTTGGCTTCGATCTTTCCGGTCTTGGCCTCCAACCACTTGTTGAAGCGGGCCTCGGCCTCGGTTTCGGTGAAGGCACCTTTAGCCACACCACCCAGCAGGTGTTTCTTGTAGAGTACACCCTTGTAGGAGAGGATAGCCCGACAGGTATCCGTAGGTTGTGCGCCTTTGAGTAACCAATCCAGAGCTTTCTCGAAGTTCAGATCGATCGTAGCAGGATTCGTGTTGGGGTTGTAGGTACCCAACTTTTCGATGAATTTACCATCACGTGGCGCTCTGCTATCTGCGGCAACGATGTGATAGAAGGCGTATCCCTTCTTACCGTGACGTGCCAGACGAATTTTAACAGCCATTTGCTATAAAATTTTGTTAATAAAGTAAAAACGCTCACCCGTTCGGGCTTTTAAGCGTGCAAATGTAGGGAAAAAAAACGGTCTGGCCAAAAAAAAGGTGAAAAAAGCCGGGCGAAAGGGGTAAAAAGTGATCCCGGCGCGGCTCGAACGCGCGACCGGCAGATTAGAAATCTGCTGCTCTATCCAACTGAGCTACGGGACCGTTTTCTGGGGAAAACGATGCAAAAGTAAGAAAAAATGCGACAAGTGCAAAGATTATTTGCCGGGAAATCCGTGGAAAGGGGCTTTTTGCCTTTCGGGGGGATTGTTTTTGCCGATTCTGTTGGCTATCTTTGCGGACCGGCCCCCGGTTGGAATTTTGGCCTGTGATTTGAGGGCTCCGGGGGGCAGGAGTTGTACTATAATAAAAAGGTAAAAAGATGATGACACGGATTTTTGCAGCAGCAACGCTGCTTTTCGCCATGACCGCGTGCGGAGGCTCTTCGCAGAAGGAACTGCCGCTGGAGGGTACCACGTGGAAACTTGCCAGGATGGAGTCGATTCCGGCTTCGGCCGTCGACGCCGAGGAGGATGCCTTCACGCTGGAGTTCAATGCCGCCGATACGCTGGTGGCCGGACGCACCAACTGCAACCGCTTTTTCGGCAAATACGAACTCACGGGCAAGAGCCTGAAGATGGGTCCGCTGGGCATGACGCGGATGGCCTGCCCCGAAATGGAGTACGAGGATTCGTTCGTGCGGATGCTCGACGGTGTGGACAGCTATGAAATCAAGGGTTCGGAGCTGAAGCTGCTCGACGGCGGGCAGGTGGTTGCCGAATTCCGCGGTACGCCGGCTGCCGAATAGGGGCTTTCGGAATCCCGGAGTGATCCTGTGACGCCGCTTTTCCGCTGGGGAGAGGCGGCGTTTTCGTGAAGGCGGCACTTTCGGGGCGCTTCCGGACCCGGCCCTGAAACGAAAAGAGCCCCCTCGATTCATCAAGGGGGCTCTTTTGTGAAGTTGGGGCGTTTCCCGCGCGAGGAATTACTCGCTCAGCGGGGTTACGCTGACATACGATTTTCCTTCGCCTTTCTTGCAGAACTCGACGGTTCCGTCTACGAGAGCGAAGAGCGTGTGGTCCTTGCCCATGCCGACATTCTCACCGGCATTGTGTACCGTTCCACGCTGACGAACGATGATGTTGCCCGCCTTTGCGAACTGACCACCGAACAGTTTGATGCCGAGTCGCTTGCTTTCCGACTCACGGCCGTTCTTCGAACTACCTACACCTTTCTTGTGTGCCATGATGCTTCAGTTTTTAAAGGTTTATGCAACGATTTCTTCCACGAGGATCTGGGTAAGGTACTGGCGGTGTCCGTTGCACTTCTGGTATCCGGTGCGACGTTTCTTTTTGAAAACCAGAACCTTGTCATCCTTCAGATGCTTGAGGATCTTGCACTTTACTGCGGCGCCTTCTACAACAGGTGCACCGACTTTGACCTGACCGTCGTTGTCTGTGAGCAGGACTTTGTCGAAACTTACGGACGAATTTTCTTCGCCCTGGAGACGGTGAACATAAAGTTTCCGACCTTTTTCAGCCTTGAACTGCTGACCTGCAATCTCTACGATTACGTACATTCTACGTGTAATTGAATGAATTCGGGTTGCAAATATAGGGATATTTTTCGAGAAACCATACAGAAACGAGAAAAAAATCGGAGAATGGTGTCCGAGGCACGGTTTTGGCGGGAGCGAGTGGCGATTTTCGGATCGAATCTGTACTCTTTGACGGGAAGAGGTGTGTTGTGGTTCGAAAAATTTTCCGGTCTCATAAATTCTTGTTACCTTTACGATGGCAATAGAACATTCCGATCTAAAATTACGAGCGACGATGATAAACGACAAGGTGCGTATGTATCTGCTGCCGCCGCTGTTCAATGCGGCAGTCAGAGCTGGAGCCTCGATCATGCAAGTATACAAGAATCTCGACGACTACGATATCAGCCTGAAGGACGACCGGACCCCGATTACGCAGGCCGACCGGGTTGCACACCGGACGATCCGGGAGTATCTCGGGCCGACGCGGATTCCGATTCTTTCGGAGGAGGGGCGCGAGATGCGTTACGAGGAGCGTTGCAACTGGGAGCTCTACTGGCTGGTGGACCCGCTGGACGGGACTGTGGAGTTCATCAAGGGGAACAACGAGTTTACGGTGAACATCGCGCTGATGGAGAACAACGTCTGCATGGGGGCGGTGATCTACGTACCCTATTATGAGAAGATGTATATTGCGGGTCGGGATTCGGGTTCTTACCTCAAGGAGCGGATTGTACCCGATGCGGGTGCGGAGTACACCTACGAGGAGATTGTGCGGGACTGGACGCCGCTTCCTTTGGCCTCGGAGGCGCATCACGACCACCTTCGGGTTGCGCTGTCGCGCTCGCACCAGACCCCCGAGACGCACGAGTACGTGGCGCGCCTGCGGGAGCGCTACCCGGACCTGGAGGTTGTCGAGCAGGGGAGTTCGTACAAGTTCTGCCTGCTGGCCGAGGGTCGGGTCGACTATTACGTGCGCACGACCCACACCTATGAATGGGATACGGCGGCCGGGGAGTTGATCCTTTCGGAAGCGGGCGGCACGACGCGGTCGCTGCCCGACGACGGGGTGTTGCGCTACAACGAGGTGGACCTGCACAATCCGTGGTTCCACTGCCGGTCGAAGTTCTGCCCGTTCTGAGCGGGCGGCAGAGCGCACCTGTTTATATTATAGGTCCCGGCGTCCGATTTATATTATAGGTCCCGGCGTCCGATGCGGATGCCGGGATTTTTCGTGGAGAGGAGTGCCGTGTCGGGCGGTCGGGAAGGCGGGTGGCCGGGGCTGTCGATACTCCGGGAACTATTTGGCGGTCTTGTGCTCGATGTCGCAGGCTCCGCAGTTCCCGGAACATCCGGCGGCGGTGTGGCTGTCGGAGCACTCGGCCGAACCGTCGGCCTCGCGGGTCTCCTGCACGGCACATTTGATGCCGAGGCGCTGCATGTCCTTGTTGGTGGAGATCTCCGAGTCGATGTGGTGCCCCTTGATCATCAGCGTGAGGGACATCCCCACGACGAAAAAGGCGACGGCGGCGATGGCGCAGAGCAGGACGATTAACCAGGCGGGCATGGCGGGACGGTTTTTACGGGTTTAAATTTTGGCTTTCGGGGACAAATGTATATATTTGTAAGATAAATTGCAAGAATGTTGCCCGGCCGGTAGCGGTCGGGGGCCGTGCCGTGCTGAACGGCTGCGGATTGAATGCGGATTTAATTCGGATGCGCGTATGAAAATCGTAATAGCGGGAGCCGGGGAGATGGGGAGCCATCTGGCGCGGATGCTCAGCGGAAACGGACACGACATCACGGTGATCGACAGCGATCAGAAGCTGCTGGCCGAAGTGGGAGCCTTGGCCGACGTAATTACCGTGGAGGGAGACTCTACGACCTTTGCGGTGCTGCGCAAGGCGGCGGTCCGCAAGTGCGACCTCTTTATCGCCGTAAACCACGAGGAGAACGACAACATCGTGGCGGCGATGCTGGCCAAGAAGCTCGGGGCGCGGAAGTCCATCGCGCGCGTCGACAACAACGAATACCTGGAGCCCAACAACAAGGAGATGTTCATCGACATGGGCATCGACTACCTGTTCTATCCGGAGAAGGTGGCGGCGCAGGAGGTGATCAACCTGCTGGGCCACACCTCGACGACGGAGTATGTGGATTTTTCGAGCGGGAAGCTCTCGCTGGTGGTTTTCCGGCTGGAGCCGGCCTCGCCGCTGGTGGGGCAGGTGCTGTCGGGCTTCGACGACGACCCGACACCGCTGAACTGTCGGACGGTGGCCATTACGCGCGGGGGGCAGACGATCATCCCGCGCGAGGGCGAGGAGTTCATGGAGGGGGACGTGATCTACGTGATTGCGCGCCAGGACGCCGTGCGCGAGGTGATGGAGTTCTCGGGACAGACGAATATCGAGATCCGGAACATGATGATCCTGGGCGGTTCGCGGATCGGGATCCGGGTGGCTACGGAGCTGCAGGACGAGGTGAACATCAAGCTCATCGACTATAACGCCGAGAAGGCCTACCGACTGGCGGAAATGCTGGACAAGACGTTGATCATCAACGAGGACGGCCGCAATACGGAGGCGATGATGGAGGAGGGGCTGTCGAACATGGACGCCTTTGTGGCCGTCACGGGGCGCAGCGAGACGAACATCCTGGCGGCGATGCTGGCCAAGCGCATGGGGGTGAAGAAGGTGATCGCGGAGGTCGAGAACCTGAACTACATCAACCTGGCGGAGTCGATCGGCATCGACACGATCATCAACAAGAAACTGGTAACGGCGTCGAATATCTTCCGTTTCACGATGTCGACCGACGTGCAGGCGATCAAGTGCCTGACGGGGAGCGATGCCGAGGTGCTGGAGTTCATCGTGAAGCCGAACTCTCCGGCGACGAAGGCGCGGATCAGGGATCTGGGTCTGCCGGAGGATACGATCATCGGGGGCATCGTGCGCGGGGACAAGGTTTTCATTGCGGTGGACAACATGGAGATCAACCCTTACGACCGGGTGGTGGTTTTTGCCATGCCGGGTTCGGTGGGGAAGGTGGGATACTATTTTAACTGACGGGGTGCGGGAACGGTCCGGGGCGGATGCTGCCGGGGCGGGTGCCGTACATCAGTCGGTTGTCGAAAAAAACAGAGGAACGGGGAGCGGAATCGATCCGGGTGGATACGGCCCGGGCGGGTGCCGGGTCTCCGTCGAATGTTGGAAAAAATGTCTTTACGAAACAGCATACTCAGGGCGTGGTTTTCGCAGCGGGAGCGGTCGATCGACCGGTTCCGCCGCCATCCTGCCGAGACGCAGATGCGGATGTTGGAGCTCCTGCTGCGCCGGGGGCGCGACACGGAGTTCGGGGAGCGTTACGATCTGCGGCATGTCCGCACGTTGGAGCAGTTCCAGGCGCGGGTCGAGACGTTCGACTACGAGCGCTTCAAACCCTATGTCGAGCGGATGCGCGAAGGGACCCGGAATGTGACGTGGCCGGGTCGTGTGACGTTGTTCGCGCGTTCGTCGGGGACGACTTCGGACCGGAGCAAATACATCCCGGTGACGCGCGAGTCGCTGTGGCGGAACCATACGCTGGGAATGCGCGACGTGGCGACGGTCTATGCGGGGAACTACCCGCAGAGCCGGGTCCTGGAGGGCAAGACGCTGACGCTGGGCGGTTCGTGCGTGCGGGAGGGGCGCAATCTGGTCGGGGACCTTTCGGCGCTGCTGATCCACGAGACGACGTTCTGGAGCGGTTGGTTCCGGGCCCCGCGGATCGAGACGGCGATCATCCCGGATTTCGATGCGAAATGCGAGGCGATCTGCCGCGAATGCACGGGCGAACACATCACGGCCTTTGCGGGGGTTCCGTCGTGGAACCTGGCGCTGATGCGCCGGGTGCTGGAGTACACCGGGAAGCGGAACCTGCTGGAGGTGTGGCCCGACCTGGAGATGTTCGCCCACGGAGGGGTTGAATTTACGCCCTACCGGCGCTCGTTCGAGGAGCTGATCCCTTCGGCGGGGATGCACTACATGGAGACCTACAACGCCTCGGAGGGCTTCTTTGCATTGGCTGATGACCCGGCGCGCAACGACATGCTGCTGATGCTGGACTACGGGACCTTCTTCGAGTTCCGCCACGGGACGCAGATCGTCCCGCTCGAAGGGGTGGAGTGCGGCAAGGTTTATGCCGTGCTGATCACGTCGAACAACGGCCTGTGGCGCTACGAGATCGGCGACACGGTGGAATTTACCTCGACAAACCCCTGCCGGATCCGCTTTGCGGGACGCACGAAACAGTATATCAACGTTTTCGGCGAGGAACTGATCGTCGACAATGCGGAGCGGGCGCTTGCGGAGACGTGCCGCAGGACGGGAGCGGTGGTGAGCGAATATACGGTCGCGCCGTGCTACATGTCGCTGCGCGAACGGGGCGCCCACGAGTGGCTGGTGGAGTTCGACCGCGAGCCGGAGAGCCTGGAGGCATTTGCCGCGACGCTGGACGAGGAGCTGCGGGCGGTGAATTCGGATTACGACGCCAAACGGCGCACGACGCTCGAACGTCAGCGGTTGATCCGGCTGGAGCGGGGCAAGTTCCTGTCGTGGATGCGGGCGCGGGGCAAGAACAAGGTTCCGCGTCTGATGAACGACCGGCGGGTCATCGAGGACATCAAGGCCTTTGCGGGGATCAGGTAAAGCATTCATGGGGCTATGAAAACAGGTATGTCATTCCTCTTAGGATTGCTCCTGATTATGCAAAGCTGCGGATTTGTGTATGAACGGCATCTTACTGGGAATTATTACTTGATAGCGGTAGATACCAGGGAGGATATGGACGTGTGTTATCATCAACCGGACGATGATGCACCTTATACGGGGATAACCGGGGCGGGTGTTTATGCCGTAGGGTATGACGATGATTTTATTCTGGTCAAGGCATATCGCGCGTTGAGGGACAGTATGGGTATTCCCACGCAGCGTTATGACAGGCGTACGACCGAGTATTATATTATTCCCGTAGACAACACGCAGGAAGCCTGGGAAGCACAGGAGAACAAATTCGGGGCATTCGGGCAAAAGGATTTTGAAGTTAAACGGAAAGAGCTGGGCGTGCCGGATGATATAATTTTCGAGGAGTTGTAAAATTATTAACGGGAAGAGATAATGCTTTGCGTTATTCCTTTTCCAAACCATTAACGATACGGTCATGTATATAGCCATTGCAGGAAATATCGGGAGCGGCAAGACGACGCTGACCCAGATGCTGACGGAGCGTTACGCCGCGAAGTGCTATCTGGAGGAGTGCGACAACCCCTATATCGGCGATTTCTACGAGAATATGAACCGTTGGGCGTTCAACCTGCAGATCTCGTTCCTCGGGAGCCGGATCCAACAGACGATGGACATGCTTTCGGACAGCGAGGCGGGTGTGATCTTCCAGGACCGGACGATCTACGAGGATGCGCATATCTTCGCGGACAACCTCCATGAAATGGGCCTGATGACGACGCGCGACATCGAGACCTACATGAAGATTTTCCGGCTGGTTACGTCGCTCATCCCGCAGCCCGACCTGCTGATCTACCTCAAGGCGAGTGTTCCGACGCTGATTTCGCAGATCCGCAAACGGGGGCGGGAGTACGAGATGAACATCGACGAATCCTACCTGAAGCGGCTGAACGACAAGTACAACCACTGGATCGACACGATCTACGAGGGGGAGGTGCTGGTCGTGGACAAGGACCACGAGGATTTCGTTTCGGACCCGGCGGTTTTCGAGCGGATCTGCAGCCGTCTCGACGCTCTCAAAGCCCCGGACGAGCGATGATGCTGCCCGAAGCGTTTACGGCCCGAGTTCTGCGCGATCTCGGGGCGGAGGAGGGTGCGGCCCTTTGCGCGGCTCTGGAGTCGGAGGCCCCGACGTCGGTGCGGCTGAACCCGGCAAAGGTTCCGGGCGGATCGGCCGGTGAGTTCCCGTGCGGGGAACTCCCCAATCTGCAGCCCGAACGCCGGGTTTCGTGGTGCCGGGAGGGCTGGTATCTGACCGAACGCCCCTCGTTTACGTTCGACCCCGACTTCCATGCCGGAGCCTACTACGTGCAGGAGGCTTCGTCGCAGTTTGTGGAACACCTGCTGGAGGGGGCGCTTCCTCCGGGCGCCCGGCTGCTGGACCTCTGTGCGGCCCCGGGCGGCAAGACGACCCTCTACGCCTCGCTGGTGGGTCCGGAGGGGCTGGTCGTGGCGAACGAAATCGACCGCCGCCGGGCCTCGGTGCTGGCCGACAACGTGCGCAAGTGGGGCACGGGCAACGTCGCCGTGACGTGTTGCGAAGCCGGGGCGCTGGGCGATTTCGAGGCGTGGTTCGACGTCGTGGCGGTGGATGCCCCCTGCTCGGGCGAAGGGATGTTCCGCAAGGATACCGCGGCCCGCGGCGAGTGGAGCGAAACGAACGTGCGGCTCTGTGCGGCGCGTCAGGAGGGGATCCTGCGCGAAGCGTGGCGGGCCCTGAAGCCGGGCGGGCTGCTCCTGTACAGCACCTGCACCTTCAACCGCGACGAGGACGAGGGTTCGCTGGAACGCCTGCTGGCCTGGGCCGAAGCGGAGGCGGAGGAGACGGCTCCGGTCGACGTGGAGGCGTCGTGGGGCGTGGTCTGCGGACGCGTCGGGGCCTTCCGGACCTTCCGCTTCTATCCCCACCGGGCATGCGGCGAGGGGTTCTTCGCCGCCGTGGCGCGCAAGTCGGCGGATGCCGGCGGCCGGATGCGGACGCCGAAACCGCGCCGGACTCTCTTTGCCCCCGTGGACCGGAAAACCGCGGCGGAGCTCTCCCGCTGGCTCCGCGAACCGCAGCGGATGCACTTTGCGGCGGTGGGGGAGACGTATTACGCCTGGTATGAGACGCAGTCCGAGGCGGTGCGGACGCTCTCCGAGGTGCTGCCGGTGATCTGTTCGGGGGTGGCGATGGGCCAGCTTTTCAGGGGGGTGCTGAAACCCGATCCGGCGCTGGCCTTCTGCCCGGAGCTGAACCGTGCTGCCGTGCCGATGGCCGAGCTGGACGAAGCGGAGGCGCTGCGTTACCTGCGGCGTCAGGAGATCGCCGCCGCGGGGCTGGCCGAAGGGATGAACCTCGTCGGGGTGCGGGGCCGGGGGCTGGGTTTTGCCAAACGGATCGGGGGCAGGGTGAACAACCTCTATCCCCACTCATTGCGAATCATGAAACAATAGATATGGCCGAGAAGATTTTTTATACGATGGGCGAAGTGGCCGAGATGTTCGATGTCAACACCTCGCTGATCCGCCATTGGGAGTCTCAATTCTCGATCCTGCGCCCGAAGCGCAACAAGAAGGGCAACCGGCTCTTCTCGCCGCAGGATGTCGAGCACCTGAAAATGATCTACCATCTGGTCAAGGAGTGCGGCATGACGCTCGAAGGGGCGAAGAAGGCCTTGCGGAAAGGCAATGCCGTCACGGCGGTCGGCCGCGATACGGAACTGATGGAACGCCTGCAGCGGATCCGGTCGCTGCTGGCCGAGGTCCGCGAGGAACTGAAGGCCGGGGCGGGGGAACTTGTCGAAGGGGGCGAAGCGCTCTCCGGCGGTGAAGCGTCGGAGCGCCCGGCAGCGGAACCGTCGGCCGAAACGCCGGCCCGCCGACGTCGGGCCCGGGCCGTGGTGAAGATCGACGAGACGCCGGATGCGGGAACCGCTCCGGAATCGGGCTCGGCCGCTCCCGAGCGCCCGGAGGCGGTGCCCGGACAACCGACGCGCCAGAACGGCCGCAAACCCCGTCGCAAGAAGGAGGAGGTCGAAAACAAGGAGCTCTTTGCCTTCTACGAACAGTCGCTCTTCTGATCCGGTGCCGGCAGGGATTGGGCCGACAGTTGTTTTACGAATTTCCATATTGCTATGTTGATCAGAGAAATAACCGACGTTATCGAACGTTTTGCTCCGCTTGGGTGGCAGGAATCCTATGACAATGCGGGACTTGTCGTCGGACGTCACGACGACGATGTGCACCGGGCCCTGTTGGCCGTGGATGTCACCGAGGAGGTGCTCGACGAGGCCGAAGCCGAGGGTTGCGACCTGGTGATCACCCATCACCCGCTGGTTTTCCACGCCCTGAAGCGTTTCAATTCGGCGGATCCCGTGCAGCGCTGCGTCGAGCGTGCCATCCGCAGCCGCATCGCCCTCTACGCCTGCCACACCAACCTCGACAGCGCCCCCGGCGGCATGAGCTGGCGCCTGGCCGAGATGCTCGGAATCGGAAACCTCCGGCTGCTGCAGCCCTCTCCCGTCGCTGAAGGAGTGGGATTCGGGGTTGTGGGGGAACTCCCCGAAGCCGTTGATCCCCTGGAGTTTTTGCGCTTTATCCGCAAACGGCTTGAGGTGGGCGCCATACGTTACAGTGACATAGCGCGTTCCGAAGTGCGGCGCGTGGCGCTCTGCACCGGGGCCGGGGCCTCGCTGATCCCCGACGCGCTCCGCGCCGGAGCCGAACTCTACATCACCGCCGACCTCAAGTACAACGACTTCATGACCCCCGACAAGGGGCTCATTGTAGCGGATATAGGCCATTTTGAAAGCGAATATTGCGCAATTCAGCTTTTATTTGACGTTTTGTCGAAAAATTTACGTACCTTTGCGGTCCGCAAGAGTGAGCGCTCTCGCAATCCGGTGAATTACCTGCTCTGAGTCTAAACTATACAATACATATATGGCAACGCAAAAGAAAACCGCCGACGTTGATTATTCGATGCAGGAGAAGATTCTGGCTCTCTACGAGTTGCAGAAGATCGACAGCAAGATCGACGAAATCAACAAGGTAAAGGGTGAACTGCCTCTTGAGGTGCAGGACCTCGAAGACGAAATGGCCGGCATGACCACGCGCATCGAGCATGTCAATGCCGAGATCGAAGAGCTCAACACGCTGACCAAACAGCGTAAACGCGAGGTCGATCAGGCGAAAATCATGATCGGCAACTACAAGGAGCAGCAGAACAACGTGCGTAACAACCGGGAATTCGATGCCATCTCCAAGGAGATCGAATACCAGGAACTGGAAATTGAACTGGCCGAAAAACGGTTGAAAGAGTACGCTGCGGGGATCAAGGGTAAGAAACTCCAGCTCGAAGAGGCCGAAAGCCTCTCGAAGGAGCGCGCTGCGGACCTCGCCGCCAAGAAGGCCGAACTCGACGGAATCGAGGCCGAAACGGCTCCCCAGGTCGCCGAGTACGAGGCGCAGCGTGAACGCGTGCTGGCCAAGATCGACGAGCGCCTGCTGTCCGCTTACGACCGGATCCGGCGCAATGTCCGCAACGGTTTGGCCGTTGTGACCGTCAAGCGCGATGCCTGCGGCGGCTGCTTCAACCGCATCCCGCCCCAGCGCCAGGTCGATATTCGTCAGGGCAAGAAGATCATTGTCTGCGAGTATTGCGGCCGCATTCTGGTGGCCGATCCCGAGGCCGCCCAGGAGTAAACCCGGGGCCGTCCGGAGGGGGGGGGTAGAGAAGCAGCAAAGCCCGGAACCGCCCGGAGGGGGAGGTAGAGAAGCAGCAAAGCCCGGAACCGTCCGGGGGGGGGCAGAGAAGCCGTAGAGTCCGCGACCGTCCGGAGGGAGCCGTGGAGGCTGAAACCGCCCGGAAGAGGGGGGGGGAGATAGAGGAGCCGTGGATGCTGGAACCGTCCGGGTGACGGGGATCAGGATCCGTCTGGGAGGCTGAGGACCCTCCGGAGGCTGTTCGAGAATGGCCGGGACATGAACCGGGCCGGAACCGTCGCTGGAAGTCTCGAATCTCGCCCGAAATGCTCCGAATGTACCTGAAATGAAGGAATAAGTTCCGAAACGGGATTCCGACCAGCATCGGAGTCCCGTTTCGGTTTCTTTTTTTGTTTTTAAAGAATTTTGTAAAGTCGAGAATGTGAATTTATTAACACCGAAAAGATTTTCGTCTTTTGCAAATAATCCTTAAATTTGCCGCGATGGATTTTTCCGACTTAAATTACTGCCATGAAAATAGCCATAGCCCAGCTAAATTACACGATCGGTGACATCGACGGCAATACCTCCAAAATCATCGATTCCATCAACAAGGCAAAGGCCCGGCACGCCGATCTGGTGATTTTCGCCGAGCAGGCCGTCAGCGGAACTCCGGCTTTCGACCTCTTTCGCAAAACCACGTTCCTCGAACTCTGTGAAGATGCGCTCGTTGAAATAGCTTCCTGCTGCGACGGTATCGCCGCCATCGTCGGCCTCCCGATCCTTACTGCACAGGGTACGATCAGTGCCGCAGCACTCATCCAGGACCGCAAGGTCCTCCGCTATGTCGGCAAAAAATACATTACGGCCCGCCGCGAAATGGGCTTCCTCTCCCCCTCCAAAGGGTATGAATACGCCACGATCAAGGGCCACAAGTGCGCGATCATCGTCGGCGACGACCTCAGCCGCGAGCACGATTTCGACAAGTCCGTCGAAACCATCATCTCCATCAATGCCCGACGATACGGGAAGGGCACCATGATCTACCGCTATGAAATGATGCGCAACCTCGCCTTCGTCGAGGGCAAGAACCTCGTTATGGTCAACCAGGTCGGCGGATCCACGGAGATCGTCTACGACGGCACCTCCGGGGCCCTGAACAAACGCGGTGAACCCGTTCTGATGATGAAGAACTTCGAGGAGGATTTCCAGATCTTCGATACCCGGGCCGAGTACGAGCCGATCCTGATCCCTTCGACCTACAACGACCGTACGAGACTCGTCTACGAGGCGGCCCGTTGCGGACTGCGCGACTTCTTTCACAAAAACAACTATGAAAAGGCCGCTGTCGGACTCTCGGGCGGTATCGACTCCTCCGTCGTGGCCTGCATCGCTGCCGACGCCCTCGGCCCCGAAAATGTCCGCGCACTGCTCATGCCTTCGCCGTTCTCCTCCGACGAATCCGTCGAGGATGCCAAGGAGCTGGCCCGCAACCTCGGAATCGAATACAACGTCATCCCCATCTCGGAGATCTACAACAGCGTGGTCGATACCCTGAAGCCCGTTATCGGCGGGACGGAGTTCGATGCCACGGAGGAGAATATCCAGTCCCGCATCCGCACGGTCCTGCTCATGGCCCTGCAGAACAAGACCGGCCATGTGCTGCTCAACTCCTCGAACAAAAGCGAAAACGCCCTGGGTTTCTGCACCCTCTACGGCGATACGGCCGGTGCCTTCAGCCCCACGGGCGACCTCTACAAAAGCGAAATCTACGACGTTGCCCGCTATATCAACCGCACGCGCGGCAATGTCATCCCCGAGAGCATCCTGACCAAGGAACCCTCCTCGGAACTCCGTCCCGGACAGAAGGACAGCGATATTCTCCCGCCCTACGAGGTTGTCGATGCCATCCTTTTCCGCATGATCGAGGAGGGGCAGCATCGCGAGGAGATCATCAATGCCGGATTCGACTCCGAAGTCGTCGAGAAGATACACTCCATGATCATGCGCAACGAGAAGAAACGTTTCCAGTTTCCGCCCGTCCTGCGCCTCTCGTCGTGCTCGTTCGGTCACGAACGGCTGATGCCGCTTACGAACAAATACGGAGACTGAGGCGTGGAACCGGGGATAATCGAACACGAAGGCGTCGTGGAGCGCGTCGAAAAGGGCGCCGTCCTTGTGAAGATCACCTCCCGGAGCGCCTGCGGTGCCTGCCAGGCCCGTCAGGCCTGCGGTATGGCCGAGGCGCAGGAGAAGATCGTTGTCGTCCCTGCGCCCGACGCCGCGGATTACCGCCCCGGGCAGGCCGTCTCGGTCGGCGTGCGCAAAAAGGCGGGACGCATCGCCGTCCTGCTGGCCTATGGCGGGGCGCTCGTCGTCCTGTTGGCGGCCCTCGTCCTTGCCGTGGCGGTCTTCGGTGCCAGTGACGGGGTCGGCGTCCTGGCCGCTTTGGGCAGCGTGGCCCTCTACTACGTCGCCCTCTGGATCTGCCGTCGAAAAATCGAACACACAATTCAATTTACAATAACTAAAATCTGATGGAAGTATTACTTTACACGATCCTGACACTGTGCGTGTT
This sequence comes from uncultured Alistipes sp., assembly GCA_944321195.1. Lineage (GTDB taxonomy): Bacteria > Bacteroidota > Bacteroidia > Bacteroidales > Rikenellaceae > Alistipes. The sequence continues at coordinate 684 of CALUKL010000051.1, read as the reverse complement.
GGGTGTGCTCGCTGCCGTGATCCTCTACTTCGTGGCCCAGAAGTTCCGCGTCGAGGAGGACCCCCGCATCGACGAGGTGGAGAAAATGCTGCCCGGAGCAAATTGCGGCGGTTGCGGTTTCGCCGGTTGTCGAGGTATGGCCGATGCCCTGGTCAAGCGCGATGACATCTCCGAGCTCTTCTGCCCCGTGGGCGGCGGCGACTGCATGAAGGCCATTGCGGCCTACCTCGGAAAGGCCGCGGCTGAAAAACAGCCCGAAGTCGCCACGGTCCGTTGCGGCGGAACCTGCGAAAAACGCCCCCGGACCAATGAGTACAACGGCGCCAAATCGTGCGCCGTGGTCGCGTCGCTCTACGCCGGTGAGACCGGGTGCGCGTTCGGATGCCTCGGGCTGGGGGATTGCGTCGCAGCCTGCGCTTTCGACGCCATTCACATGAATCCCGAGACCGGACTCCCCGAGGTCGATCCCGAAAAGTGTACCGCCTGCGGTGCCTGCGTCAAGGCCTGCCCCAAAATGGTCATCGAACTGCGCAAAAAGTGGCCCAAGAACCGTGCGGTCTATGTATCGTGCGTCTCGAAGGACAAGGGCGCCGTCGTCATGAAGGCCTGCAAGACCGGATGTATCGGTTGCGGCAAGTGTGAGAAGGTGTGTGCTTTCGGCGCCATCACCGTGGAGAACAACCT
>CALUKL010000050.1 GCA_944321195.1 uncultured Alistipes sp. | reverse complement strand
CAGTCAGCTCCGTCACACCCGCAACGTTAATGGACACTTTTTCGGCATCCTGGTTGTCGACTGTGCGGATAAAGCGAACCTGTTTGAGATTGAGGATGATGTTCAACATGTCCTCCATCACACCGGGAATAGCGGCAAACTCATGGTCGACACCGGCTACCTTGACAGTCGTAATCGCATACCCTTCGAGCGAAGAGAGCAGGATCCGGCGCAAAGCGTTACCGACAGTCATGCCGAATCCGGGCTCCAACGGTCGGAATTCGAACTTCCCGAACGACGAAGAGGATTCAAGCATAATAACCTTCTCAGGTTTCTGGAATGCTAATATTGCCATAATGCGTGAATTTGTTTTGATTACTACTTCGAGTACAACTCGACGATAAGCTGCTCCTTGATGTTTTCGGGAATCTCCTCACGCTCCGGACGCTGGAGGAACTTGCCGCTCATCGTGGCGTTGTCCCACTCCAACCAGGCGTAGCGGCTCTTCGACGAACCGGACAGGGAGGCCGTAATCACTTCGAGGCTCTTCGACTTCTCGCGAACCGACACGATGTCCCCCGCACGCAGCGAGTACGACGGAATGTTCACGACCTTGCCGTTCACACAGATGTGGCAGTGCGAAACGAGCTGACGGGCAGCTGCACGCGTCGGAGCGATACCCAAGCGGTAAACGACGTTGTCCAGACGGCATTCGAGCAGTTTCAGCAGGTTCTCGCCCGTGATACCGCCCATACGGGCTGCCTGTTCATACGTGCGCGAGAACTGCTTTTCCAGAAGTCCGTAGGTGTATTTGGCCTTCTGCTTCTCGCTCAACTGCGTGCCGTACTCCGACACTTTCTTGCGCTTGCGCGCCAGACCGTGCTGTCCGGGGGGAACATTGCGCTTTTCGAGCACCTTGTCCGCACCATAGATAGCTTCGCCGAACCGGCGGGCGATTTTCGATTTAGGTCCTATGTATTTTCCCATTGTCTTGCAATATTAAAAAACCTTGAAATATTTCCTTTCCGTTCCGACCGGCAACTATACACGGCGACGGTTGGGAGCACGGCAGCCGTTGTGCGGCAGCGGAGTGACGTCGATGATCTCCATCACCTCGATCCCCGCACCGTGGATGGTGCGCACGGCCGACTCACGGCCGGCACCCGGACCCTTGACATAAACCTTCACCTTGCGCAGGCCCATGTCGTAAGCGACCTTCGCGCAATCGGCGGCCGACGTCTGGGCGGCATACGGCGTATTCTTCTTCGAACCACGGAAACCCATCTTACCGGCCGACGACCAGCTGATGACATCGCCCACCTCGTTGGTGATGGTGATGATTACGTTGTTGAAAGTGGAGTGTACATAGGCGTTACCCACGGCACCGACCTTAACAACCTTCTTCTTGACTGTTCCAGTTTTCTTTGCCATAATTCTCTAAAGATTACTTCGTTGCCTTTTTCTTGTTTGCGACGGTCTTCTTGCGGCCCTTGCGGGTACGCGCGTTGTTCTTGGTCGACTGGCCGCGGACCGGAAGGCCCAGACGGTGACGGATCCCGCGATAGCAGCCGATATCCATCAGGCGCTTGATATTCAACTGAACCATCGAGCGGCATTCGCCCTCGACCTTGATGCCCATTTCGGCGATCTGCGAACGGATGGCGCCGACCTGATCGTCGGACCAGTCCTGAACTTTGACGTCGTAGCTGATGCCTGCGGCGTCGAGAATCTTGCGAGCCGTCGAGCGACCGATCCCGTAGATATAGGTCAGGCCGATCTCGCCTCTTTTGTTTTTCGGTAAATCTACACCGACAATACGTGCCATATTGAAATTTTCTCTTTTTTAACTTGTTAAACTAACCCTGGCGCATTTTGAACTTGGGATTCTTCTTGCAAATCACGTACAGTTTGCCTTTACGCTTTACAATCTTGCAATCCTCGCTTCTCTTCTTGATGGATGCTTTAACTTTCATTTTTCAAGCGTTCTAATTATTTGTACCGGAAAGAGATACGTCCTTTCGTAAGGTCGTAGGGCGTCATCTCCACTTTGACCTTATCCCCGGGCAGGATCTTGATGTAGTGCATCCGCATCTTGCCGGAGATATGAGCGGTAAGCACGTGACCGTTGTCCAGTTCGACGCGGAACATCGCGTTCGAAAGGGCTTCGATAATCGTGCCGTCACGTTCGATAGCTGCTTGTTTTGCCATAGAGTTTCAGTTGTTAATTGCCTGTTCGATGATACTGAAGTCCGTAAGGACATCCGGTCCGGACTTGCGGACCGCCACGGCGAACTCGTAATGAGCCGCGGGTTTGCGGTCGCGGGTGCGGACCGTCCAGCCATCCCGTTCGAACACCACCGCCTTGGTCCCCATGTTGATCATGGGTTCGATGCAGATGACCATGCCCTCCTTGAGCAGGGGCCCTCTGCCGCGTGCGCCGTAATTGGGGACACCGGGGTCTTCGTGCATTTTCCGACCCAGCCCGTGTCCTTCGAGTTCGCGCACCACGCCGTAGCCGAAGCTTTCGGCGTACTCCTGCACGGCCGCCGACACGTCGCCCACGCGATTGCCGGCCTTGGCCTGTGCCGTACCTTTATAAAGAGCCTCTTTGGTGACCTCCATGAGCTGTCGTACATCCTCCGACACCTCGCCAACGGCGAACGTATACGCCGAATCACCAACAAACCCCTTCATAAACGTACCGCAATCGACCGAAACGATGTCGCCCTCCTTGAGGACGCATTTCGAGGATGGGATACCGTGAACTACCTGTTCGTTAACCGATATGCATAACGAAGCGGGAAATCCCTGATATCCGAGGAAAGCGGGAACTGCTCCGTGCGCGCGGATGAACTCCTCGGCGATACGGTCCAATTCCAGGGTCGTGACCCCCGGGCGGATGTGACGACCCACTTCCGCCAGGGTCTGCGACACCAGAATATTGTTTTCGCGGAGCAATTCGATCTCCTCGTCTGTTTTCAAATAGATCATTTATCCTTCGCTAAAAACTCCTTCGGAAAAACTCCTAATGACGACCCTGGATACGTCCGGTCTTCATCAGACCGTCGTAGTGGCGCATCAGCAGGTAGCTCTCGATCTGCTTCAGAGTGTCGAGCACCACACCGACCATGATCAACAGCGATGTTCCGCCGTAGAAGTAGGCGAACGACTGCTGGATGCCGAGGAACTTCATGGCCAGCGCCGGCAGGATTGCCACAATGGCCAGGAAGAACGATCCCGGGAGCGTGATGCGCGTCATGATGGTATCGATGTAGTTCACGGTCTGCTTGCCGGGTTTCACGCCCGGGATAAAGCCTCCGTTTCGCTTCATGTCATCGGCCATCATTTGAGGGTTGATGATGATCGCCGTGTAGAAATAGGTGAAGGCGATCACCAGCACTGCCAGCGTAAAGTTGTACCAGAAGCCGGTCATCGAGCTGAAGGCAGCGGCGAAGGCCGTTCCGGAGAACAGCGCGGGGATGAACATCAGCGCCTGGGCAAAGATGATCGGCATGACGTTGGCCGCATTCATCTTCAGGGGGATGTACTGACGCACTCCGCCGTACTGTTTGTTACCGACGATACGCTTGGCATACTGTACAGGGACCTTGCGGACGGCCTGTACCAGGGCTATCGTTGCCATGAAGACAAGGAACAGGAGCACCAGTTCGAGGATCAGCATGATGGCGCTGCCCGAAGCCGTCTGGAAACGGGCGTTGATCTCGGCAAGCAGCGCGTGCGGGAGTTGTGCCACGATACCGATCATGATGATCAGCGAGATACCGTTGCCGATACCCTTGTCGGTGATCTTCTC
>CALUKL010000049.1 GCA_944321195.1 uncultured Alistipes sp. | reverse complement strand
CCATCCAGCCCGCCGTCTTGTAGAAGAGGCTCATGTAGAGCAGCACCAGGATGAAGGCGATCACGAACGACAGCATACCGGCGTTGATCGACTCCTGACCCAGCGACGGTCCGACAACCGTATCCTGGATGATCTTCGCCGGAGCCGGGACCTTACCCGAGTTGAGCACGTTGGCCAGGTCCTGCGCCTCCTGGATCGTGAAGTCGCCCGTAATCTGCGACTGTCCCTTGTCGATCTTCGTATTGACGCGCGGGGCCGAGTAGACATAACCGTCGAGCACGATGGCAATGCACTTGCCGATGTTCTCGCCCGTCAAGCGGGCCCACTCCTGCGTGCCCTCGGCATTCATCGTCATCGAGACCTCCGCCGTGGCACCGCGCTGGGCATACTGCTCGCGGGCGTCCGTAACGACCGAACCGTCCAGCGGGGCCTTCCCGTCGGGCGTCGTCACCTTGATGGCGTAGAGGTAGTAGCGGCCGTCGATGTGGTCGTCACCCTTCACGCCCCACTTGAAGAGGATGTCCGCCGGGAAGAGCTCGAGCACCTCCGGGCGCGACAGATACTCGTTCACCGCAGCCATGTCGGCCTTGTAGGCGGCACCGATGGCGGCTCCACCCGCATAGTTGGGATCCAGCACGGCGAAGAGCGGGTTCTGCTCCCGGTCGAAATGGCCCGCCTGAACCGCCTCGGCCGAAGCCGTGGAATCGGCCCCGATCTCACCGATCAGACCCTCATCCTCCGTGGCGGCAGCCTCCGCTGCAGGGGTCTCCTCCGCAACCGGCTCCGTCTGTGCGGCAGCCTGCGACAACTCATCCTTGAGCAGCTTGTCGGCCGAAACCAGCGCCGGAATCACCTCGTTGGCATCATACGTCAGCCAGAACTCCAGCGATGCCGTTCCCTGCAGCAGGTCACGGACGCGCTGAGGCTCCTTCACGCCCGGCAGCTCGACCAGAATACGGTGCGAGTTCGGAAGCCGCATGATGTTGGGCTGCGTCACGCCGAAATGGTCGATACGGCTGCGCAAAACGTTGAACGACGCGCCGATAGCCGCGTCGGTCTCCTGCTTGAGCACCTTCTCCACATCGGCATCCGAGCTTTCGAGCGTGATGTCCTGGCGGTCCGGGCTCACGAAGATCTCCGCAATGGGACGGCCGTTCGACAGGCGCGAATAGGCCTTCACGAAGTCCCCGATATAGTCGCTCGACGTCCCCTGCTTCATCGCCTCGTTGGCCTCGGCAATAGCCTCCACGAAGGCCGGATCGTTCTGGCTGTCGCCCGCAAGCGCCTTCACCACATCCTCGACCTGGACCTCCAGCATGACGTTCATACCGCCCTTCAGGTCCAGACCCAGGTTCAGCTCCTTCTCCTTGCACTCCTTATAGGTGAACTTCCGGATGCCCAGGTTGTAGACCGACAGGTTCTGAATCGAATCGAGGTAATGCTGTTCGGCCGCCGACTGTTCGTCGATGGGGAACTGCGCGGCGTACTCCGCCGCCTTCTTCTCCACGCTCCGCGTCTTGAACGTGAACGAGAGTTGATAAACACATGCGAGGCTCAGCAGGACCGCGATGAGTTTAATGAAACCTTTACTTTGCATTGGAATGGAAAATAGTTGTTATTATGTTAATTTTTCAGTCATTACGCACAATAGCACGCAAAGATAGAAAAAAAAGTATTAATTCATGCGGTTTCCGCGGCAGAAAATGTCCCCGAAGGCAAAATTATCCTCCCCGACGGCAATCCTCCGTCCCGAAAAAACCGAAGAGATGCTTTTTTCGAAAAAAAACGTATTTTTGACCCCGTATGCAGCAGACTTCCACATACCGATACCACCTCGCGGCACTTTTCTCCGTCATCGTCTGGGGTGCAACGTTCGTCTCCACGAAGGTCCTCATCGCACACGGGCTCAACCCCGCCGAGATCTTCGTCCTGCGATTCGCCCTGGCCTACCTCTGCATCCTCCCCCTGGCCCGCGGACGCCTCTTCGCCGAAAACCTCCGCGACGAAGCCCTCCTGCTCGCGGCCGGAGTCTGCGGCGGTTCGTTCTACTTCCTGACCGAAAACATGGCACTCGAATACGCCCCGGCCTCGAACGTCTCGCTGATCGTCTGCACGGCTCCCGTCTGGACGGCCCTCGTCCTGAGCCTTATAGACCCTGCCGAACGCATGTCACGCCGCCAGATCGCCGGATCGGCCCTCGCCTTCGCAGGCATGGTCCTCGTGGTCCTCAACGGTCGTTTCGTCCTGCACCTCTCCCCACACGGCGACCTGCTCGCGCTCTGCGCCGCATGGCTCTGGGTATTCTACTCGATGGTCGTCAAACGCCTCGCAGGGCGCTACCCCGCCCTCTTCATCACCCGCAAGGTCTTCTTCTACGGCCTCCTCACCATCCTCCCGGTCTTCGCGCTGAAGCCCTTCGACGTCGCGTGGCACCTCCTCACGCGATCCGTCGTCTGGGGAAACCTCCTCTTCCTCGGAATCGTCGCCTCGATGCTCTGCTACCTGCTCTGGAATGCCGCCATGCTCCGGCTCGGGGCCGTGCGGACCACCAACTACATCTACCTCAACCCGCTGGTCACGATCCTCACCGCAGCCCTCTGCATCGACGAACGAATCACCCCCGTGGCACTGGCCGGAGCCGCCCTGATCCTCTACGGCATGTGGCGTGCCGAACGGGCTCAGTGAACCAGTTTCAGCCCCACGATCCCGATGAAGACCAGCGACAGAAAAAACATCCGCCAGAAGGTCACCGCATCGTGGAAAAAGAGAATGCCGATGAGCACCGTGCCGATTCCGCCGATCCCCGTCCATACCATGTAGGCCGTCCCCATCGGGATTTCACGCTGCGCCCAATAGAGCAACAGCCCGCTCAGCCCCATCGAGACGACCGACAGCAGCAGAAACAACACGTGATAACGCGGCGAAATCCCCGCCAGTTTGAAGCCCAGGGGCCAACCGATCTCGAACAGCCCCGCCAATGCCAGGTAAACCCATGCCATATCCACTCATTTTGGTGTCGCAAAAATAAGAAATCTTTCCTCCCGCAACAAATTCCGCCGCCAGTCCCTCGTCCTCCCGGCACCCCACGGAAAAAGGGCGCATCCCCGTCTCCGGGAATGCGCCCTTCCTGTTTTCAGGCTTTCGGCCGGGCCCCCGCAGGGAACCCTTCCGCCTTATTTCACCTCCTCGAACTCAACGTCCTCGGGCTGGCTGTTACCGCTCTGCTGGCTGCCGGCATTCGCCTGCTGACCCGCGCCGGACTGTGCGCCCTGCTGCTGGGCCTGCTGCGCCGAGTAGATGTCCTGCGAAGCGGCCTGCCAGGCGGCGTTCAACTCCGAAATCGCCGTGTCGATGGCTGCCACGTCGGCGTTCTTGTGCGCCTCCTTCAGCTTGCCGAGAGCCGTCTCGATGGCCGCCTTCTTGTCGGCAGGCAGCTTGTCGCCGTACTCCTTCAACTGCTTCTCCGTGGCGAAGATATTCGAATCGGCAGCGTTGATCTTGTCGATACGCTCCTTCTCGGCCTTGTCCTTCGCCTCGTTGGCCTTCGCCTCGTCGCGCATCCGCTGGATCTCCTGCTCGGTCAGACCCGACGATGCCTCGATACGGATCTTCTGCTCCTTGCCCGTGCCCTTGTCCTTGGCCGATACGTTCAGAATACCGTTGGCGTCGATGTCGAACGTCACCTCGATCTGCGGCACGCCACGCGGTGCAGCCGGAATCCCGTCCAGATGGAAGCGGCCGATCGACTTGTTGTCACGCGCCAGCGGACGTTCGCCCTGGCAGACGTTGATCTCCACCGAAGGCTGGTTGTCGGCAGCCGTCGAGAATACCTCCGACTTGCGCGTCGGGATCGTCGTGTTGGCGTCGATCAGCTTGGTCATCACGCCGCCCAGCGTCTCGATACCCAGCGACAGCGGCGTAACGTCCAGCAGCAGCACGTCCTTCACCTCGCCCGTCAGCACGCCCCCCTGGATGGCGGCGCCGATAGCCACGACCTCGTCGGGGTTCACCGACTTGTTGGGCGTCTTGCCGAAGAAATCCTCCACGATCTTCTGGATCGCAGGAATACGGGTCGAACCGCCCACGAGGATCACCTCGTCGATCTGCGAGGCATTCAGGCCTGCATCGCGCAGCGCCAGCTTGCACGGCTCGATCGTCTTGCGGATCAGATGGTCGCACAACTGCTCGAACTTCGCACGGGTCAGCGTCATCACCAGGTGCTGCGGAATCCCGTTCACCGGCATGATGTACGGCAGGTTGATCTCCGTGGTGGTCGACGACGAAAGCTCGATCTTGGCCTTCTCGGCAGCCTCCTTCAGACGCTGCAGCGCCATCGGGTCCTCACGCAGGTCGATTCCGTGCTCGGCCTTGAACGACTCGGCCATGTAGTCGATCAGCACGTGGTCGAAGTCATCACCGCCCAGGTGCGTATCGCCGTTCGTCGACTTCACCTCGAAGACACCGTCGCCCAGCTCCAGGATCGAAATATCGAACGTTCCACCGCCCAGGTCGTACACGGCGATCTTCATGTCGCTCGATTTCTTGTCCAGGCCGTAGGCCAGCGCGGCAGCCGTCGGCTCGTTGATGATTCGACGAACCTTCAGACCCGCAATTTCGCCCGCCTCCTTCGTAGCCTGACGCTGCGAGTCGGAGAAGTAGGCCGGAACCGTGATCACAGCCTCCGTAACCTCCTGGCCCAGATAATCCTCGGCCGTCTTCTTCATCTTTTGGAGAATGATCGCCGAGATCTCCTGCGGCGTATATTGGCGTCCGTCGATGTCCACACGCGGCGTGTTGTTGTCGC
>CALUKL010000048.1 GCA_944321195.1 uncultured Alistipes sp. | reverse complement strand
TCCGCGCCGACTGGGACAAGATGAAGATGTGGGATCTGGTGACGACGAACCCCGAGCCGACGTTCCGCGCCTACTCGATGGCGAACCACCCGGCCGAAGGGAACATCATCATGCTGAACATCCGTATTGCCACGCCTCCGTTCGACCGTGCCACGGGCACGTTCATGAAGGTGAACCCGGGTATCTGCTCGTCGTACATCTTCTCGCGCAAGCCGGGCGACAAGGTGACGATTTCGGGACCTTACGGGGAGTTCTTCCTGCCGGACAACCTGCCCGACACGCAGGAGCTGATCTTCATCGGCGGCGGTGCGGGTATGGCGCCGATGCGGAGCCACATCATGCACCTGTTCAAGACCGAGAAGACGAAGCGTCCGGTATCGTTCTGGTACGGAGCGCGCGCCATGAAGGAGGCCCCCTACCTGCACGAGTTCCACGAGATCGAGGAGGAGTTCCCGAACTTCAAGTTCCACCTGGCGCTGGACCGTCCGGATCCGGAGGCCGATGCCGCCGGTATCCCCTATACGCCGGGCTTCGTGCACAACGTGCTCTACGAGAACTACCTGAAGCATCACCAGGCACCGGAGGACTGCATCTACCTGATGTGCGGACCCCCGATGATGATCTCGTCGGTGGTGAATATGCTCGATTCGCTGGGCGTACCGCCGGAGAACATCCTCTACGACAATTTCGGATCGTAGCATCCGGGTTGCAGATTCTGAAAATCGGGACCGTGAGGCCCCGATTTTTTTGTGTTCGGGGCTATGCCGGGGATGGAGGCTGCCCGGTCGCGTCAAACCGAAAAACATCGTTTTTTTGTTTGGCACTGCACACAGCTTTTCGTATCTTTGTAGAAATTCAACCTAAAATACGCGAAATTATGAACATTCCAACGATTTTCTGGGTCGTACCTGCGGCATCGGTCGTGGCCCTGGCCTTTGCGTGGGGCTTCTACCGGCTGATGAAGCGCGAGGACGAAGGTACGGACCGTATGCGTGAAATTGCCGCACACGTGCGCAAGGGTGCGATGGCCTACCTGCGCCAGCAGTACAAGGTCGTAAGCATCATCTTTGTGGTGCTGGCGCTGTTCTTTGCCTACCTGGCCTACGGCGCTGGGGTGCAGAACGAGTGGGTTCCCTTTGCCTTCCTGACGGGCGGTTTCTTCTCGGGTCTGGCCGGTTACTTCGGCATGAAGACGGCGACCTACGCTTCGGCCCGCACGGCCAATGCGGCGCGTCAGTCGCTGGACCGCGGTCTGAAGGTGGCCTTCCGCAGCGGTGCGGTGATGGGCCTTGTGGTCGTGGGTCTGGGTCTGCTGGACATTTCGTTCTGGTACCTCATCCTGAACGCCTTTGTTGACGTGACGGGCCCCCAGAAACTCGTGATCATCACCACGACGATGCTGACCTTCGGCATGGGAGCCTCGACGCAGGCGCTCTTCGCGCGCGTCGGCGGCGGTATCTATACGAAGGCCGCGGACGTGGGCGCCGACCTGGTGGGCAAGGTCGAGGCCGGGATTCCGGAGGACGACCCGCGCAACCCGGCGACGATTGCCGACAACGTGGGCGACAACGTGGGTGACGTGGCCGGTATGGGTGCCGACCTCTACGAGAGCTACTGCGGTTCGATCCTGGCCACGGCGGCCCTGGGCGCTGCGGCCTTTGCCGCGGCGGGGAACGAAGCCCTGCAGCTGAAGGCGGTGCTGGCCCCGATGCTCATCGCTGCGGTGGGTATCGTGCTGTCGATCCTGGGCATCTACCTGGTCCGCACGAAGGAGGGGGCCACGATGCGCGAACTGCTCCGCTCGCTGGGTGTGGGTGTGAACTTCAGTTCGGCGCTGATTGCCGTTGCGGCGTTCGGGATTCTCTATCTGCTGGGGATTCAGAACTGGGTGGGCCTTTCCTTCTCGGTGATCACGGGACTCGTGGCGGGTATTGTGATCGGCCAGGCCACGGAGTACTACACCTCGCATTCGTACAAACCGACGCGGAAGATTGCCGAGAGCTCGCAGACGGGACCTGCGACGGTGATCATCTCGGGCGTCGGGTCGGGCATGATCTCGACGGCCATCCCGGTGGTGACGATCGGCGTGGCGATCATCCTGGCCTACCTCTGCGCGATCGGTTTCGACGTGAAGAACATGCTGGCTCCGCAGAACCTGTCGTTGGGCCTCTACGGTATCGGCATTGCGTCGGTGGGAATGCTCTCGACGCTGGGCATCACGCTGGCCACGGACGCCTACGGTCCGATTGCCGACAACGCCGGCGGCAATGCCGAGATGAGCGGCTTGGGCCCGGAAGTCCGCAAACGTACCGATGCCCTCGACGCACTGGGCAACACGACGGCCGCTACGGGCAAGGGTTTCGCGATTGGCTCTGCCGCTTTGACGGCTTTGGCCTTGTTGGCCTCGTACATCGAGGAGATCCGCATCGGCTTGCTGCATAACGGGGTGACGATGCTCGATCTGCCGAGCGGAGCGACGCGCTTCGTGCAGGATGCCTCGATTCTGGACTTCATGGATTACTACCATATTTCGCTGATGAACCCCACGGTGCTGATCGGCCTGTTTATCGGAGCGATGATGTCGTTCCTGTTCTGCGGCCTGACGATGAACGCCGTGGGACGGGCCGCCGAGAGCATGGTACAGGAGGTGCGCCGCCAGTTCCGCGAGATCAAGGGCATCCTTACGGGTGAGGGTACGCCGGACTATGCGCGGTGCGTGGCCATCTCGACCCGCGGGGCACAGCGTGAGATGCTGCTCCCGAGCCTGCTGGCGATCATCGTTCCGGTGGCTGTCGGGCTGATCTTCGGCGTGGCGGGCGTGATGGGCCTGCTGGTCGGCGGATTGAGCTCGGGCTTCGTGCTGGCGGTCTTCATGGCCAACGCGGGCGGCGCGTGGGACAACGCCAAGAAGATGATCGAGGAGGGGCACTTCGGCGGCAAGGGCTCCGACTGCCACAAGGCTACGGTCGTGGGCGATACGGTGGGCGATCCGTTCAAGGATACGTCGGGCCCGTCGCTGAACATCCTCATCAAGCTGATGTCGATGGTTTCGATCGTCATGGCCGGTTTGACGGTGGCGTGGCATATCTTCTGATACCGCTTCGCTCCGTAAGGGCGGTTCCTCCGTGCGGGGGAACCGCTTTTTTGCTGCGGGAGGTGGGCGGTAGCGGTCTGAAAATTTGCTTCTGCGCCCGGGGATGCGTATCTTTGCGGCTGTGAAGCGTGAGACCATGAAAAATATCGTTTTCGATCTGGGCGGCGTGCTGTTCGCCCGTGACAGGAAGAAGTGCGACCCTGAGCTGCTGGAGTTTTTCGGATTTCTGCGTGCTCCGCAGATGCCGCGCTTCTGGGAGGAGTACGACCGGGGCACGAATACGCTGGAGGAGGTGACCACAACCCTCGCGGAGATGACGGGCCGCCCGTATGAGCGTTGTGCGGAGGTGCTGCAGCAGGCCATCGACCTGCAGGAGCCGATTCCGGCGACCGAGGCGCTGGTGCGCGACCTGAAGGCGGCGGGCTATCGGCTTTACGTGCTTTCGAACATGGCCCGCGAATTCATTGCGCACCTGCGGCGCTTCCCGGTTTACGGATTGTTCGACGGCGATGTTGTTTCGTGCGAGGAGTTGACGGTGAAGCCCGAGCGGCGCATTTACGGGATCCTGCTCGACCGCTATGACCTCGATCCAGCCGAAACGCTCTTCATCGACGACCGTGCGGCGAATATCGAGGCGGCCGGGGCGCTGGGGATCCGGGGATTCCTGTTCGACCATCGGGATCCGGCCGCATCGTGTGCCGGGCTGCGGGAGCGCCTGCTCTGACCGATCCCTCTTTCGAATCCTCTCTGAAATGCGTTTCGGACCCTGCGGCCCGGAACGTCTGTCTCAGAACGCATGTCTGGCGCCTTCCCCGAATTTCGCCCCTTTCCAAACCTCTCCCCACCCTCATACACTGCTATCCGCTACCCCCTCCCCGAAATACCTTTCGCCCCGATTTTTACGAAAAGTAAGCGGATCGGGTTGTTTTAATAAAAATTTCCTGTAAAAAGGTTGTAAATTCGAAAGGCTTTATTACCTTTGTTATTGTAATAACAGTAAAACGAATTACAAATGGCACGAAATCTCAAAATCAGAGATCTGACGTTGCGCGACGGCCAGCAGTCGTCCTTTGCAACGCGTATGAACCAGGGACAGATCGACCGCTGCCTTCCGTTCTACAAGGATGCGAACTTCTATGCGATGGAGGTTTGGGGCGGCGCCGTACCCGATTCGGTGATGCGCTATCTGAACGAGAGCCCGTGGACGCGTCTGGAGACGATCTACCGGGCCGTAGGCAATGTCTCGAAACTCACGGCTCTGTCGCGGGGACGTAATCTTTTCGGTTATTCGCCCTATACGGACGAGATTATCGACGGTTTCTGCCGCAATTCGATCGAGAGCGGTCTGGGCATCATGCGTATTTTCGATGCGCTGAACGATGTCGACAACGTGAAATCCACGGTGAAATACGTCAAGCAGTACGGCGGGATCGCCGACTGTGCGGTCTGCTATACGGTGGACCCGAAATATCCGGAGCTGAGCCTCTGGGACAAACTCAAGGGAAAGAAAAATCCGGCACCGGTCTTCACCGACGCCTACTTCCTGGATAAAGCCAAACAGATGGCGGCTCTGGGCGCCGACATGATCACGATCAAGGACATGTCGGGTCTGATCCCGCCGCGGCGTGTGGCCACGCTGGTCAAACTCTTCAAGCAGCATCTTTCGATTCCTGTGGATTTCCACACGCACTGTACGCCGGGTTACGGCCTGGCTTCGGTGCTGGCTGCGATTGTTGCGGGGGTGGACATCGTGGATACGAACTGCTGGTATTTTGCCGGTGGGACGGGGGCTCCGGCCATCGAGCTGGTCTACGTTTTCTGCAAGAAACTGGGCATCGACACGGGCGTGAACATGGAGGCCGTGGCGAAGATCAACACGCAGTTGCGTGAGATCCGCAAGGAGCTGAACCAGTCGGTCTTCGGGACGGAGAAACCCGAGCCGAAGGCGTTCAATCCGCTGACGGACGAGCTTCCGGCGGAGGTTGACGCGCTGTTCGACCGTGCGATCAAGGCTGCGCAGAGCGACGACGAGGCGGGGACGATCGATGCCTGCCGTCGGATCGAGGCCTGGTTCGGGTTCCCGGCGCCGAATGAGCTGGTGCAGAAGGCCGAAATCCCGGGCGGCATGTATTCGAACATGGTTGCCCAGCTCAAGCAGCTGAAGGCCGAGGAGATTCTTCCGCGGGCCATGGAGCTGATCCCGACGGTGCGTTTGGCAGCGGGTCTTCCGCCGCTGGTTACTCCGACGTCGCAGATCGTGGGGGCTCAGGCCGTGAACTGCGCTTTGGATGAGAAGGCCGGGCGTCCGATGTACACGAACAAGTCGTCGCAGTTTGTGGGCTTGGTGAAGGGTGAGTACGGCAAGACGCCGGTGAAGATCGACCCGGAGTTCCGGTTCAAGATCTGCGGGGTTCGTGAGGAGACTCCTTACGATACGTCGAAATACCAGATGCAGCCCAATCCGGAACTTCCGGAGGCCGGCGGTGTCAAGCTGGCCGCCAATGAGAAGGAGGTGCTGCTGCTGGAGTTGTTCCCGCTGGTGGCGAAGACCTTCCTGACGAACGAGAAGGTGAAGGCCTACGAGGCTTCGAAACCGGCTGCCGCTGCCGAGGAGAAGAAGGCCGCTGTTGCCGAGGAGGCTCCGATCACGATCATGGGCAAAGCCGTAACGGCACCGCTTCCGGGTCGTGTGATCGAGGTGAAGGTGAAGGTTGGCGACCGGGTAAAGGCCGGGGACGAGGTTCTGGTGCTGGAAGCGATGAAGATGGAGAATTCCATTACGACGGACTATGCCGGTGAGGTGAAGCAGATCTTCGTCAGCGAGGGCCAGAATGTGGCTACGGACGCTCCGCTGGTTGACATCGGCTGACCGGCCTTGTAAGTTTGTAGGAGTGTGAAGAAATCCGCCCGCAACAGATGTTGCGGGCGGATTTCTCGTATATTTCCGTGTTTTGGGAGATGGGGTGTGCTGGGCACGACCCACAAAAAAGGACCGAATCCAGATTCGGTCCTTTTCAGTAGCGGGAGAGAGACTTGAACTCTCGACCTCATGATTATGAATCATGCGCTCTAACCAGCTGAGCTATCCCGCCATTGCTGTAATATATGTAGTGCAGGTTCAGTAAGCGATATGACATGTCGTTTGTTTGTCTTTATCATAATCTTCCGCAACTCTTTCCTTGCGAAGTCAATATGTTTCCATTGCAGGGTCATCACATCCACCACACGGAGTCCGCAGGCGTGGAACGCAAAGAAGAAGATTTTCAATATTCCTGTGGAGGAGCAGGGGTCATGTATTTTAGGCAAACAAACCTGTTTTTTGAGAAGAAAAACAGCCGCGACAAACAAATCGTCTTTGTTTATCGCGTTGATATTTAATTGTTTAGCTGGTTCGAAGGTTATTAATATTTTTTTGTTGAATAAGTTTTATGAGTTGATTATCAATATATTATGCAATAATCAATAAATTTTGCGCAAACAAACCGCGCCGCCAGAGGCGGTCTGAGGCGACAGGAGGAAAAGACGAAAAAATCACAGAACGTACAACCGTATCGCAAGACTTCATAAAACAAAAAGGGGCATTGGGATCAGGAAATCACCGGCATTGCAAAAAGAAGCAACATTCAATGGAAAAACATGACCATTTTCCCGAATAATGATCGTATCTTTGAAAAGTAAATATATTTAAGTCATGAAAACCAATCGGGAAGAGATTCTGCAAAATGCCCTGCAACTCTTTATGTCGAAGAATTACGAGGGAGTCAGCCTGCAAATGATCGCCCACAGCGTCGGGCTGACTAAAACCGGGATCTTCAACTATTATTCCACCAAACTCGACCTCTTCATCGCCGTGGCCGACCGCTATCTCTTCCATCTCCAGGATCCAGGGAACAAGTTCGCCCCGTCAGACGGGTCGCTGCGCGACTTCATCGACAAATACGTCGAGGGTGTGGAGCGTACGATGGCCGAAATTGTGCGATTGGGCAACATCCAGCGGGAGAAGATGCCCGGAAGGTTGGCCAATGCCGGTTATTTTCACCTTTTCCAGCAGGTGCTTTTCTATTATCCCGATGGCAAGCATAAGCTCCATGAATGGATGGAAAAGGAGTTCCGGCTCTGGTGCGACGTCATCGGCCGGAGTGTTGACCAGGGCGAACTGCGCGAAGAGATCGATATTCAAGAAGCTGCAGCTCTGTTCCGGCAGGTCTTCATCGGACTCTCATACCAGATGTCTTTCTCCGATGGCCTTGATGTCGGAATTCTCCGTAAACGTTTTCTCTATATATATGGGTTGCTGAAGCGTTGAGCAGGCTTTCAGCGGCTTTTTTTACGATTTGAGGTAAAAATATGACCACATGGTCATATTTTTGCTTTTTTATGCTATCTTTGTCTCCATGAAAAAATGACCAAACGGTAACTTTTATGGAAAACAAACCTTTCGAACGCATCCAAAGGAGCTTCAACTACACTCCTGCGAGCATCTTCACGAACCAATGGTCGAACCTGGCCTTTGGCGTGGGAATGATTGTCATTCCGGCCCTCTTTCCCTTCGGCCTTCGTATCCGCCACCTGCGGATTCTCTCGCCGGCAGTCTTCTCGACCATTCTGATTGTGGGCGGCGTGCTGCTGCTCTTCTTCACCTGGCGGGGCATGCGAAATGCCCGGGCCCTGAAAGCCGCCGGGGGAAAGATCACCGTAGACGGCACGCGCGTAACCTACCCCGAAGTCGAAAAGGGGAGGGTCGAATACCGTTCGTTCCTCACCACCGATATCGAGTATGTGAAGGATGACGGGGAGGAGCACCAGTGCAAGGTCAAGACCCCGGACAATTACATCATTTTCGAGGCCAAATATTTCGATTCGTGGGAGGAGTTCGAGGCCTTCCGTTCCCTTTTGGGATAAAACAATAAATATAAAAACATATGGACATGATGGTCAAACTGACGAAAATTGCCGTGGCGGCAGCTGCCGCCGCCTTTATGCTAACGGCCTGCGGGGCGGGCGAAACCTTCCCGATGGCCTCCGAAGAGGGTCTTTCCAAAATCCGGGAGCTCGTTGCGGAGCATGTAGACACTTCGAAGTACAAGATTTACGAGGTGGAGTGGCGCGAGGACAACCGCGACCGCCAACTGGAGAACATCCTCACGCATATCGACGTCTACTACATCGATGCCGACAACAACAACTACCACCTCTCGTACCAACTCACGGACGGGAAGTTCACGACCGACGGCCCGGAGCAGAACGATCGCCAGACCAACTCCTACGCATGCTCGACGCCGCTCAGCCTCGATGCCATCGATTTCGACTACATCCAGAAAATCGGCGAAAAGGCGGATGCGCTGGTGATGGCCGATGAGGAGGGCAAGAAACTGACGCTGAAATCGGCCGGAATGTTCCGTTTCCGGGTCTGGCCAGTGTCGCTGAGCAACGTGGATCGCTGGAAGCGCAGCGAGGAGTTCCGCGAGGAGTCGCAGCAGCTGCAGGTGCAGTTCGAACTCAACTACGTCGATGAGAGCGAGTCGCCCGAATACCAGGGACGCTTCACCGTGACGAACTACTACACCGTTGCCTTCACGGCCGACGCTGCCGGAGAGGTCGCCATCGACGATTAGCTGCGTTGAGATGGGACTGCTGGGCAGCGCCCCGTCGACTGCGGGAGCGGATTCCGAACGGCTCTTTGCGGTCGGAGTCACCTACATCTGCTGTGGAGCGTGGCCCTTGGCCTATGACTGCTTCGTACGAAGTGCATACGAGGATGC
>CALUKL010000047.1 GCA_944321195.1 uncultured Alistipes sp. | reverse complement strand
ATAGGCCACAGATAACCTGCTTTTAGATGCCTTTTTTAGCACTTTTGCCAACAATGAAAAACCCTGTAAATGCGTGATTTACAGGGTTTTTCATTGTTTTAGCATGTGTGCCTTGCGGAGAGAGAGGGATTCGAACCCCCGGTACAGTTGCCCGTACACCGCATTTCGAGTGCGGCCCGATCGACCACTCCGGCATCTCTCCTTTTTGATCGTGAAGCGCAGCGTTTGCCTTGTATTACCTTGCCTCCTGCCCTCAGCATTCCGTCTCCTGCATCCAGCACTCAGCCCCCTGCATCCTGGCCCTTTGCCCTCTGCATCCCGTCTCCTGCCTCCAGCACTCAGCCCCCCCTGCACTTCACCCCGAAACTCTCGTTTTGGGACTGCAAATATAGACATATTTTTTATTTTTTTGCAGTTCCCGGTAAAAAAAATGCGCCGGAACCGAAATTTATCCCCGAAAATACCCCGAAAGCCTCTTTTTACTCCGAAAAAGACTATCTTTGTAGACATCCCTAAATGCAGTATTCGGGGATCTGCTCCGTTTATGGAGTAGAATGATACGAAAATCGGTATGATTTTCGTTTCTTAAGCAAGAAACTAACGCAAACATTTGTGCGCTATGAAACAGTTCAAGGTTTTAATCGGAATAGCCTCCCTGATGGTCGGAGCGGTCGGATGCTCGTCGCTCTACCAGGCCTCGGCCGGTTATGCTTCCGACGATCTCTACGCCGTCCATAACCGCGCAGAGATCGCCCGCAAGCAGCAGGCCGAAGCCGAAGCGAAGCGTGCTGAAGCCGCAGCCCGCAAGGCCGAATGGGAAGCCCGGATCGCAGAGGCCGAAGCCGCTGCGGCCGAAAACCGCTATTATGAGTACTCCTCTCCCGATGCGAACCCTTACGAGAGCATTCTCGCCGACGATTATGAAAGCGCCTATGCCCGTCGTCTGAGAGGGTTCGAATCGCCTACCTACAGGATGCCGTCGAGTTATCTCGATGCTCGTTACAGCTCGGCGTTCACCTATGCCTCGGCCTATGACCCCGCCTTCTACAACATCGTGATCTCCGGAGACCAGGTCTGGGTTGAGCCCAAGTACATCACGTCGATGTTCGGAACCTGGGGCGGAACCATTCTCTGCGATCCCTGGTATTACGGCTGGACGCGGCCCTGGGGCCCGAGCTTTGCGTTCGGAAGCTGGGGCTGGAGTTTCGGTTGGTACAATCCCTGGTATTATTCGTGGTACAGCCCCTGGCGGCCGTGGTACAGTTCGTGGTATGATCCCTGGTGGGGGCCCGGCTGGTACGGGTGGTATGGCTGGCACGGTCACCCGCACTGGGGTCCCGGGTGGCACGGGAGTGTGCCCCGCCGGAACTATTACGCCAATCCGGGCGGCCGCAACCATAGGGGCTATACGCCCGGGCGGGCGACGTCGGGACGCACGTACGGAGTCGGATCCGGCAGTTATAACTCCTCGCGCGGGAACAGCGGCCGCAGGGGTAGCGTTTCCTACGAATCCCGTTACGGCAGCCGCCGGGACAACAGCCCCTTCGGCAACAACTCCCGCGGCAACCGCAACAACAGTTACAACAACTACAACAACTATAACAACTACAACAGCAACCGGACTCCGAGTTACAACAGCGGCTCGCGTGGCAGCAGCTACAACAGCGGCGGCAGTTTCGGCGGTTCGCGTGGCGGTTCGATGGGTGGCAGCTACGGCGGCGGAGGCGGTTCGCGCGGCGGTTCGGCCGGAGGCGGCGGAAGCCGGGGCAGCCGGTAGTTTTCGGTTTCTCAAAAAGGTTTGAATATGAAAGGTTTGAAGAAAATAGGAATTTTGTGCCTTGCGGTGCTTGCCGCCATGCCCCTCCGGGCTCAAACTGCCGATCGTCAGATCAACTACGGATTCGGGGGATCGGTGCTGAACCGCGACATGCTCTGGGCATCGGATTTCGCCGAACTTAGCCGCACGCACCTCTTCGGAACGGCCCGGGCCATGGGTATGGGCGGGGCCTTTACATCGCTCGGCGCCGACTTGACCTCGATGGCGCTCAACCCGGCCGGTTTGGGCATGTACCGCAGCAGTGAGTTCTCCTTCACACCGCTGGTCGCCGTGTCGCACGCCGCGACGGACGGAACCGCCACGTGGCAGAACAACAACAAGACCCGCTTTGCATTTGCCAATATCGGTGTGGCGCTGAACGTCTTCGAGAGCGGCTCCGGAGCGCTGACCAGTCTGACGGTGGGGTTGGGGCTCAACCGCATCGCCGACTTCAATACGCGCTACTCGTTCTCTTCGGAATCGCTCTTCGACCCCGCGGTGGGGGCCTTCATGCCCACCATCGGGGATATCTTCTCCCAGCAGTTGAACTCCTGGGGGACGCGGCCCAATTCGTCGAATCAGTTGCTGATGCCCGACCTGCACCCCAGCGTATGGCCTGCGGCGTTGGGCTATGACGGCTATATGGTCGACTATTTCCCGGATGAACAATACAACCCCTGGGGGGTGGCGCGCATCGGCGGAAATGCCTCGGTCCTGCATTCGATGGATGTAGTCAACAGCGGTTCGATCAACGAGTTCGACATCTCGCTGGGCGGCAACATCAACAACATCGTCTACTTCGGTGCCACGCTCGGCATCCAGAGCGTCTACAAGCGCACGGCGATGACCTATCAGGAGGAGTACGGCTATTTCAACACGAACGGCGTGGCGCAGACGCTCAATCGGGAGACCGGCGAGTGGTCGAATCTGACCGAGCAGCTTGAAATGATGAACCTCTACCAGCGGATGACGATTGACGGCAGCGGTGTCAACCTCAAGCTGGGTGTCGTGGTGCGCCCGATCGCGGGGTTGCGGCTGGGTGCGGCTTTCCACACGCCGACCTACTATTCGCTCGACTACTCCTATCGGGCCGGGATCACGACGCGCATCGTGCAGACCGAGGATATTATCAACAACGGCCCGGTCCATGGTGTGGAGGCCGGGAACGACTCCCCGACGGCCACCAACGAGGGCCCGGACAGTTGGAGTTTCACTTCGCCGGCGCGGTTGATGTTCGGGGCGTCGTACACGTTCGGGAACTTCGCCATCGTGTCGGTGGACTACGAGCGCGACTGGTACAACGGGATCCGCATGAAGGATGTGCCGCGTTACAACGACCTCCTGACGGAGGACTACAAGGCTGAATTCAAGCACGATTTCCAGGCGACGAACTCCCTGCGTGTGGGTGCCGAGATCCGTCCGCTGCCGTTCCTGGCGCTGCGTGTGGGCGGCGGCTTCACCGATTCGATGCTCAAGGAGCGCGATACCTATACGTATGGGGTCAATACCGGGATGCCGGTGACCTATAAGAGCTGCTATGTCTCGGCGGGACTCGGGGTGTCGTTGTCGCGCAGCGTGTCGCTCGACATCGCCTATCAGAACGTTTCCGACAAGTTGAACGGCTATCAGCTCTTCTGCAGTCAGGATTACGACACGGGTGATCTGATGACCTGGACCGGGGTTTATGAAACTTCGCTGACGCGCCACTACATCGCCATGACGCTCAACTTCCGTTTCTGAGCCCCGTCAAAGATGAATTATCGGGTCCGCTTCGTGGCGGACCTTTTATTTTTTTGTATATTTGCGCCACGAAACGAATGTAAAAACAAAATAGACAATGGCAAAGGAACTCAAAGACCTCACCAAATCGGACGAGAACTACTCGCAGTGGTACAACGACCTGGTGGTGAAGGCCGGACTGGCTGAAAACTCGGCCGTGCGCGGGTGTATGGTCATCAAGCCCTACGGTTACGCCATCTGGGAGAAGATGCACGACGCGCTGGACAAGATGTTCAAGGAGACGGGACACCAGAACGCCTATTTCCCGCTCTTCATTCCGAAATCCTTCTTCTCGAAGGAGGCCCACCACGTGGAGGGTTTCGCCAAGGAGTGCGCCGTGGTGACCCACTACCGGCTGAAGAACGATCCCGAAGGCAAAGGGGTGGTGGTCGATCCCGACGCCAAACTCGAAGAGGAGCTGATCGTGCGCCCGACCTCGGAGACGATTATCTGGAACACCTATAAGAACTGGATCCAGTCGTACCGCGACCTGCCGATCCTCTGCAACCAGTGGGCGAATGTCGTGCGCTGGGAGATGCGCACGCGACTGTTCCTGCGGACGGCGGAATTCCTCTGGCAGGAGGGCCACACGGCCCATGCCACCCGCGAAGAGGCCATTGAGGAGGCTACGAAAATGATCCATGTCTACCAGAAGTTTGCCGAGGAGTGGATGTCGCTGCCGGTGATCGTGGGGCACAAGTCGCCCAACGAACGGTTTGCCGGGGCCGAGGATACGCTGACGATCGAGGCGCTGATGCAGGACGGCAAGGCGCTGCAGAGCGGTACGTCGCACTTCCTGGGGCAGAATTTCGCCAAGGCCTTCGACGTGCAGTACGTCAACAAGGAGGGCAAGCTCGAATACGTATGGGCTACGTCGTGGGGCGTCTCGACCCGGCTGATGGGGGCGCTCATCATGGCCCACTCGGACAACAACGGCCTGGTACTGCCGCCGAAACTCGCGCCGATCCAGGTGGTGATGATCCCCATCTACAAGGGCGAGGAGCAGCTTGCGGAGATTCGCAAGCGCTTCGAGACCATTGCCGAGGGGCTGAAGGCCAAGGGCATTTCGGTGAAGATCGACGACCGCGACAACGTGCGTTCGGGCTTCAAGTTTGCCGAGTACGAGCTGAAGGGAGTGCCGGTTCGTCTGGCCATGGGCCCGCGCGACATGGAGAACGACACGATCGAGCTCGTGCGCCGCGATACGCTCGAAAAGGAGACCGTGCCGCAGGAGGGGCTTGTCGACCGGATCGAGGGTTTGATGACCGAGATTCAGGAAAATATCTACCGCAAGGCGCTGGCCTTCCGCGAGTCGATGATCACGAAGGTCGACACGTGGGAGGAGATCCAGGAGGTGCTCGATACGAAGGGCGGCTTCATCTCGGCGCACTGGGACGGCACGGTCGAGACCGAAGTGGCGATCAAGGATGCCACGAAGGCCACGATCCGCTGCATTCCGATCGACGCGCCCGAAGAGGAGGGTGTCTGCGTCTTCTCCGGCAAGCCGTCGCACCGCCGCGTGCTCTTCGCCCGCAGCTATTAGTCTCCGGCGAGGAGGAGATCAGGGTGGCATCCGGTTCGGGTGCCGCCCTTTTTCATGGGGCGGAAACGTGCGCCAGTCGGGCTTTGTGACTCCGGTGCGGACTTCCCGGGAGGGCTGGCTCTTTTTTTCGACGCCTCGAATCAAATTTTTTCGTACTTTTGACCCCTGTCCAAACAGCTAAACGGTTGAGCTTATGTCGAACGAAGCGGAAATTCGGAAACGGAAAATCTACCACGTCACCTTTGTCGGACTCGTGGTCAACCTCGTGTTGTCGTTGTTGAAACTTGCGGCCGGCATCGTGGGCCGAAGCGGCGCCATGGTTGCCGATGCCGTGCATTCGTTCTCCGACCTGGCCACCGACGTGGTGGTGATTGCCTTCGCGCGGATCTCCGCCAAGCCCCGCGACTCCGGCCACGACTACGGACACGGGAAGTACGAAACCCTCGCCACGATCATCATCAGCCTGGCGCTCGGCATCGTCGGTGCCGGGATTCTGTTCAACAGCATCGAGGGAATCCGGGTCGTCGTCGAGGGCGGCAGCCTTCCGCGTCCGGGCGCCGTGGCGCTCATCGCCGCGGCTGTTTCGATCCTTGTCAAGGAGATTCTCTACCGTTATACGGTGCGGGAGGGCCGTGCGCTCCAGAGCCCGAGTGTCGTGGCCAATGCCTGGCACCACCGCAGCGACGCCCTTTCGTCGCTCGGGACGCTGGCCGGAATCGGCTGTGCCTACTTCCTCGGCGTGAAATGGCGGATCGCCGATCCCATTGCGGCCCTGATCGTGGCGGTCTTCATCTTCAAGATTGCCTTCGACCTCATCCGCACGGGCCTGAGCGAACTGCTCGAAGAGTCGCTGCCGGAGGATGTCGAGCAGGAGATCCTCGCTATCGTTACGTCGAATCCCGAGATCCGCGAGCCCCACAACCTGCGCACGCGCCGCATCGGCGCCTCGATCGCCATCGAGGTGCACGTCCGCATGGACGGGCAGATGACCGTGGAGCACTCCCATGCCCTGACCGTCGAGATCGAGCGACGGCTTCGGGCGCGTTTCGGCGAAGGGACCATGATCGCCATCCACGTGGAGCCGGTCAAGTGAGTGGCCTGTTTCCCTGGCACGGATTTTGCATTCCGATCTGCGGGGAGGACCCCGAAAATGTTCACAAGAGTAGAAAAATTTGTTTTTTTCGGGAAATATCACTACCTTGCCGACGTAATCTCCCCTCCCCTGTCGGGGAAAGGGCGGAGAGTTGGAATTTATTGCAGGTTTGACAGAACGCTTAAAAAAGATTGCCTATCGGAAAAGACTCTACTCTTTGTAACTAATTGGGAAAAAGAGTATGAACGTGCAAGTATTAAGTGACCGGGTATTGCTTAATCACTACCTTTCCGGGGATCGGAGCGCTATGTCACAACTCATCGAACGTCACAGCCGCAGGGTTCGGGACTATATCAACATGATGGTCAAGGACCGGGATCTGGCCGACGATATTTTTCAGGAAACCTTCATCAAAGCCGTCCGCGTGATCGACGAAGGCCGTTATACGGATAACGGCAAATTCCTGTCGTGGATTCTGCGGATCGCCCACAACCAGGTGATCGACTACTTCCGGGCACAGCGCCAGGACAAGTCCGTGAGCGAATCCGAGGCGGGTTACGACATGCTCGGGACGCTCCGGTTTGCGGAACGGACCGTCGAGGACTCGATGGTCAGCGAGCAGATCGAACGCGACGTGCGCGCCCTGATCGATTTGCTGCCCCCGGAGCAGCGTGAAGTCGTGATGATGCGCTACTTCTCGGGCCTGAGCTTCAAGGATATTGCCGAGCAGACCGACGTGAGTATCAATACCGCGTTGGGGCGAATGCGCTATGCGCTGATCAACCTGCGGCGCATGATCAAGGAAAAAAATCTGATTCTTTGCTGAGGCGTACAATAATCCTCCCGGGGGATGCGTTATAAGGATGACAACTCTCTTAAAACGACAACGCCTATGGAGGATATGGACCAAAACGAGATTTCGGACAACGGCATCTCCGAAGACGAAGATCTGTTGATGCGGGAGGTGATACAAGGGGACGCGGATCTGTACTATCTGCACCATTACCTCTCGGACATCTTCCGAAACGGGGATAATTTTTAAGGGTTAATTTTTGATGGGGAAGGGCGCCGTGAGGTGCCCTTCATTTTGTTTTGTGCGGTATCCCCGGACGGCAGGCCGGGCCGGATTGCGGGAATGCACCGGTTGGCAGGCGGTTCCCCGATCGCGGGAACGTCCCTCTTTTTGGCGTGTTGTATCGTAGATGATACTGTTATTTCTTCGTTTTATCTCCAATTTTGCGCCAATAATCGGCAGGGGAGGAGGGTGAGCCAATGATTTCCACCCGATTCCGGGCTCGATAAACGGAATCAAATTCAGGTACTGATGAAGAAGATCATTCTGACGTTGCTGCTGGCCGGGAGCTGCTGGCTGGGGGCTGCGGCTCAGCAGATTGCCGTAAAGACCAACGTGCTTTACTGGATGGCGACGACCCCGAACCTCGGGGCCGAGGTGGCCGTGAGCAAACACTCGACGATCGGCCTGACGGCCAACTACAACCCCTGGACCATTGGCGCCGACAACCGGATCCGCCACTGGTTCCTGCGGCCCGAGTACCGCTACTGGGTCACGGAGAAGTACACGCGGCTCTATTTCGGGGTCCATGCCATCAGCGGGAAGTTCGAGGTCGGCGGCTTCAAGCTCCCCTTCATCGGCGACCGCATTCTGACCGGATTGGCTACCAATTACTATAAGGGTTCGTTCGTCGGGGCCGGGTTCAGCCTCGGCTACCAGTTCTATGTCAGCCCGCACTGGAACATCGAACTCTCGGCCGGAGCGGGTCTGGCGCGTTTCAGCTATCATGCGGAGCCCGTCCGGGGTCCGAAAGCCGCCTCCTATACCGACCGGAAGCGGATCCTGCCGATCCCTACCGAATTCGGCGTTTCGTTCGTCTATCTGTTCAACTCCAAGAAATAACCGGATCGTCCCATGAAAAGATATTGCTTGCTACTCGTATTCCTGCTGGCCGGGGTGTCGCTCCGGGCGCAGATTGTCGGCGATGTGGCCGTGACGCGCAAGGTGCTGGCCGAGCGCAACGGAGAACTGCACATGGTATTGGAGATTTCGGTTTCGCGCAAGGCCGTGACCCGTTCGCAGAGCTGGATGATTCTCCCCGAGCTCAGTACGGCGGACCGCCGGTCGGTGAAGCTCTTCCCGCACATCCTCATCAACGGCCGCTACCAGCAGCACATGATGGAACGGCGCCAGAAACTTTCGGGGTCCTACTGGGCCGAACGGCAGCCTCACCTGACGATCAACGTCGACGGGAAAACCGACCGGGTGTTCAATTATGAGATGAAGGTCCCCTACGAGAGCTGGATGGCAGGGGCCACGCTCGTCCTGCGTCAGATCCAGACCTCGCCCGGCGGGAAACGGCGGGTCTTTACGGTCGATGTCAACGGGGCGGTCGATACGCAGCGTAAATGAATTAAATCCGTTCCGGGAAGATGAAACGTCGAGAATGGATGGAATATGCGGCTGCGGCATTGTTTGCCGGAGCCTTCCTGGCGGGATGCGGAAATATCCGCAAACTTGCCAGGAACAACCCTGAAGTGGGTGTCTACCTCCCTGCGCAGAACAAGCGGGAGGTTGCGGAGCGTGCCGCCGATACGGCGCGGGGCCCGAAGATCATCACCTTTCGCAAACAGGACGGTACGGAACTCTTTCTGACTCCCGTGGCTGTCGACTCCGCTTCCGGGGAGAAGATGATGTCGATCGCCATCGACGAGGTGGTCATTTCGGCGGCGAACCGCCGCAACTTGGTGGAGCGCAACGGCAAGATCAACGTCGACTTCATCGTTTCGGTGCCGCAGACGCTGCAGGACCGCGACTGGCAGCTGGTGTTGGATCCGCAGCTGCTCAAGGGCGGGGATACGCTGACGTTCGATCCGCTGGTCTACAGCGGCGAGCGGTTCCGCACGATGCAGCAGCGCGAATACGGGCGTTATGACGACTATGTGGGGCGGATTGTCGACAGTGCCGACTATTTCGAGCGGTTTGCCGACAAGGGTGCCTACCGCCGCTATATGGAGCGTGTGGCCGATGACCGGGCGAAATACGGCGATGCTTCGGCGCGGCTGGAGCGCATGACGCCCGACGAGGCGATGTACGACGAGCGGGTCGGATGGACGACCCGGCGGGAGCGCGAACGCCAGTACGGGTCGCTGCGCCGGTATGTCTATGCGACCGACCGGACGGTGAAGGCCAACACGACCTATACGCCCGATCCGGACGACAAGTTCGACCACCTGAACGACTATCTTGCCCCCCGTTATCGTTATGAGGGGGTTGATGTCCTGCCCGGCGGTGAGATCTATACGCGGGTCGAGGGCGAATACCCCGAGGCTGGGGGTCGTGCGCGCGAGGCCTATATCCGTTCGCTGACGGAGGAGCCCGGGCGGGTTTACGGCGAGGTTTATGTGGCCGACGACGCGCGGCTCCGCGAACTGGCCGGGGAGCGCCTGGCCTATACGGGCCGCCGCCGGAAGACGGTGACGGGATTGCTGGCCGAGACGAGCGACAGCGCCGCGTTGGAAAATTACCGGATTCGGAAAGCCGATACCGAGGTGCGGCTTGCGGCGTTGAACAGCCTCGATACGGCGGCCGTGCGCAACAGCGTGCTGCGGCAGGGGCGGGTGGCGCGCAACCGGCGCCTCGAAGCGGAGAAACCGGCCGCATTCGAACGGCTGGTCCGCCATCCCTATTATGCGGACGCGCGGCTCGACACGGTGATCTACCGTCCGGACGGCAAGGTCGACTATTACTATACCGAACAGGTGCAGGCCGACGAGAACACCTCGAAACTGCGGCTTTACCTCACGGGCGGGGTGGAGGACCGCAACGGACGCACCTACCGTCTCACGCACTCCGATACGCTGACCTACAACGTGGCCTCGATGACGACGTTCCTCGACGAGCGGACCCGCTACATGCAGCGGATCGTGCTGCGCGATGCCGAGGCCAATGCGCGTTTCTTCTTCACCTTCCCGGTCGGGAAGGCCTCGCTGGTCGACACGCTGACCGAAAACCGTCGGCAGATTGCGGCCGTGCGGTCGCTGACCCGCGGGCTGATGACCGACCCGGTCTACATCATCGACAGCATCACGCTCCGGGCCACGGCCTCGCCCGAGGGTACCTGGGCGCTGAACGAACGCCTGGCCCGCGAACGGGCCGAAGCCCTGAGGCGGGTTCTCGTCTCGGAGTTCCGGGTGCTGTACGACTCGCTCAACGTGGCGGGGAGCTATACGCTCGACGAGCAGGGCCGCCAGGTGGTCGACGATACCGACGAGAAGCTGCCCGACCTGCCGAACCTGCTGCGTTCGACGTGGCTGGCCGAGGATTGGGACGAACTCTACCGCCTGGTAGCGGCCGATACGCTGATTGCGCACAAGTCCGAGATTCTGGAGATGATCCGCTGGGAGGGAAATCCCGACACGCGCGAGTGGCGGATCCGGTTGAAGTACCCCCGGGAGTATGCCCGGATGCGGAGTGCGATCTACCCGCAGATGCGGGCCGTGGATTTCCGCTTCAACCTCCACCGCCGGGGCATGAAGCAGGATACGGTCTGGACGACCGAGGTCGATACGAGTTACATGCGTGCCGTGGATCTGCTGCGCAAGCGCCGCTACGAGGAGGCATTGACGATCCTGCGCCCCTACGAGGACCGCAATACGGCATTGGCCTACATGTCGCTCGGCTATGATGCTGCGGCCTACCGGATTCTGAAGGCGCAGCCCGGGGCCGCTTCGACGGCCGACATCCAGTACATGCTGGCCATTCTGGCGGCCCGTCTGGGCGACGAGGAGCAGGCCGTGCAGTATTTCCTGCGTTCGGTGGAGCTGCGCGAGAACCTGAAGTTCCGCGGCAATCTCGATCCCGAGATTTCGCGTCTGATCCGCAAGTACGGTCTCTTCCGCGAGGATTTCGAGTAGACGGAATCCGGAGGAGGAGATTCAGAGGCCGGGAACCGCGGCCGGAATCGGAAATTCGCCCCTGTCGCACGTTGTGGCGGCAGGGGTGAATTGTTGTCGGGACGGAGGTGTCGGGGCGCTCTACTCCTCGAAACAGAGGTGTGCGTTGCGGAGTTGGAGGGCCAGGGTGCAGGCCGCTACACCGGCGAAGAGCAGCGTGATGCCGACCCAGACGACGACGGCCGTGGTGCCGACCCCGAGGGGCTGGAAGAGAATCCCCAGCGAGCAGAGCAGCAGCAGTACGCCCGTAAGGATGGTCCATCCCGAGCCGCTGATTCCCATGGTGTGCATGTCGCCGCCGAGTCCGATGGTGCTGAAGGCGCGCATCAGCAGCCAGAATCCGAGGAAGAACGGCAGCATCGAGGCCGACAGCCCGACGTTGAAGATCAGGATCACGCCCAGGACGATCTGAATGATTCCTCCGGCGAGCATCCAGCCTCGGCCCGTGATGAAGTGGCGGTTTGCCGTCGAGATCACCACCTCCAGGATTCCCGCCAGCAGGATCACCCACCCGAAGAGCAGTGACATGCCGAGATAGCTCCGGCCCGGGAAGATAAAGGTCAGAATCCCGGCCAGCAGCAGGACGATTCCTGCGAGCAGCAGCAGCCACCAGTAGCGGATGGCCTGTTTCGAATTTTCGATCAATGCGTTCAAGTGTTTCATAGCGTATGGAATTTCGATGTCGGGGAGCAATTTGCGTGCCGCAGGGCGTGCGGATTCCCGCGCCGGGAGGCCGGGGATGTGGATTTTTTCCACACTCCCTGTCGGGAATTTCCACACGGGAAGGGACCGGAACGGGAGAGACAAGTTGCTGAATATCGGCAATATGCCTTTCCCTGACACTTTGGCATACCGCTTGGGCCGAATCCCGGGAAACCCAAACGCTATCTATGGAAAAATTTGACTTTACCCGGGTGAGCAGGCGTGTGTTTTTTGTCCTGCTCCTGTTGTGCGGTATTCCCGGCGCGGTGTGGGCCGACGGGATCTCCGACGACCCGGATACGGCGGCCGACCGCCAGCTTCCCGACCGGACCATCACCGGAACGGTCTCCGACGAGCAGGGGAACCCCCTGATCGGTGCCACGATCGTCGTGAAGGATGCCCCGACGATGAACGGTACGATTACGGGTCCGGACGGGAGTTTCTCGCTGACGGTTCCCGCACGCTCCACGCTGCTTGTCACCTATGTCGGTTATAAGAGTCTCCGCCTGCCGGTGCTGAACCGCAGCCGTCTGAAGATCGTCCTCGAAGAGGAGAACGAACGCCTCGACAACGTCGTGGTGGTCGGTTACGGTACGCAGGAGAAGTCCGACCTGACGGGCTCCATCGCCTCGGTCAAGGCTGCGGACATCAAGAATTTGCCCGCCCGGTCGGTTGCCGAGGCGTTGCAGGGCAAGGTTGCCGGTGTGATGGTCACGAAGACCAGCGGAAAACCCGGTGCAAGCTCCGATATCGTGATCCGCGGTGTGGGTTCGATCAACGGTCTGAACCCGCTCTTCGTGATCGACGGCGTGGCCTGCGACAACAACAGCGAATACAACCTGAACGACATCGAGTCGATCGAGGTGATCAAGGATGCCAGTGCGGCGGCGATCTACGGTTCGCGGGCGGCCGGCGGCGTGGTGCTCATCACGACGAAGAAGGGCTCCTACAACACCAAGGCGAAGCTCTCGTTCACGAGCCACGTCGGCGTGCGGCAGTACACGGACATGTACCGGATGCTCGGGACCGAAGACTACATCCGCGTCATGAAGGAGCTGGGCGTCAGCTACCCGATCTGGGACAACCCCGCGGCGCTGCCCGACACGGACTGGGTCGACGAGATCTACCAGCCCGGCATCGAACAGAGCTACAACCTCTCGCTCACGGGAGGCAGCGAGCGGCTCCGCTACTACCTTTCGGGGGGCTACGAGCGTGAGAACGGCATCCAGATGAACAACTACTGGGAGCGGATCTCCGCACGGCTGAATGTCGACTACAAGGTGGCCAACTCGCTGACCGTCGGCACGCGGATCTATCTGGCCCGTTTGCGCGGCAACCCCTATACGGAGTCCTTCCCCTGGGTCTCGATCCCCTACATGAGCATCTATGACGAGGACGGCGAATTTTCGGCCATCCCTTCGGGTATCGACTTCTCGGGGGCCAATCCCGTGGCCGACATCGCCTACCACCACCAGAAACAGTCGGACCTGGTGGCCAACGGCGACCTGTTCATCGACTGGGAGATCGTCAAGGGGCTGAAACTCAACCTGACGGGCTCGGCACAGCTCGGCGGCGGCTACGACGACAACTTCTCCGAGGCCAATACGCTGGGGCGTTCCCCGACGAAGGACAGCTATACCAAGGCGCTCGATTACGGCGAGCAGTACACCTTCACGGCGACGCTTTCCTATGAAAAGCTCTTCGCCGGGAAACACGACCTGCGGGTGATGGTGGGCTACGAGGCCAAGAGTGCGCAGCTGGCCAATCTTTCGGCCACGGCTTCCGACTTCCCGATCAACGATCCCGTGTCGTTCGCCCTCTCGACGAACCCCACCAAGAGCGCTTCGGGGGCCCTGAGCGAGGACCGTTTCCTCTCGCAGTTCGCACGCCTGAACTACGCCTACGACAACCGTTACCTGCTGACGATGAACGTCCGCCGCGATGGCTCGCCCAAGTTCGGACCGAAGAACCGCTGGGGTGTCTTCCCTTCGGTGTCGGTCGGCTGGAAGATCTCCGAGGAGCCCTTCTTCAAGGCGTGGAATGTTGAATGGGTGTCGATGATCAAGCCGCGCTTCAGCTGGGGTATCCTCGGCAACGACCAGGCGCTGAACGCCTTTGCCTACATGGCGGCGTTCCAGAACGTCACGAGCCACTCGTTCGACGGAACCTCGGCCGTCGGGGGCTACAACAACATCAAGGTCGTCAATGAGGACATCCGGTGGGAGTCGATCTACACGACCGACGTGGGTCTCGACGTGGACCTCTTCCGCAACCGCCTGTCGATCTCGTTCGACTGGTATCAGCGCATCACCCGCGACATGATCTACGCCCTTTCGGTCCCCAACTCTTCGGGAATCACCTCGCCGTCGTCGCTGACCGGCATGAGCACCATGCCCGTGAACCTCGGACGGATCGACAACCGCGGCTGGGAACTGCTTGTCAATTACCGCAATAACATCGGTTACTTCAACTATGCGATCAGCGGCAACATCTCGCAGAACCGCAACAAGGTGGTGGATCTGGGTCTCACCAATGCGGCGATTTACGGCGGCGGCGGACACCCCAATACGGGCCCGAGCCCCTGCAAGACGGTCAACGGACAACCCATCAGCCAGTTCTGGGGGCTGAAGACCGACGGCATGATCACCTCCCAGGAGGAGATCGACGCCCTCAATGCCAGGGCGCAGGCCAACGGGTATGACTATTACCACCAGCGCCTGACCGGGGTGGGCGACCTCAAATATGTCGATCTGAACGGCGACGGGACGATCAACGACGACGACTGCACCTTCATCGGCAATCCGTGGCCGACGCTGCAGTACGGCTTCAACATCTCGCTCGAATGGCGCGGCATCGATTTCACGGCCGATTTTACGGGAATTGCCGGGAACGACGTGCTGAACCTTGCACGATCCTATACCGAGAGCGTGCAGGAGAGTTCCAATACGACCTCCGAGGTCTTCGGGGCCTCGTTCTTCCTCGGCAACGGCCTCACGGACCGCCCGCGGATCATGGGGCTCGATGCCGACAACGGAAACGCCCCGGTCAAGGACCCCAACTACAACTACCGGAAATACTCCGACTACTTCATCGAGGACGGCTCCTACCTGCGGCTGAAGAATATCACCCTGGGGTACACCTTCCCGCGGCGCTGGACCCGGCGTGCGAAGATCGACCGGTTGCGGATCTACGTCTCGGCGACGAACCTCTGGACGATTACCGGTTTCTCGGGCCTCGACCCCGAATTCTCGAACACCACGAAAACCGCATACGGCGTCTATTACGGCACGACCTATCCGCAGACCCGGATGATCTCCTTCGGTCTGGACCTGAGTTTCTAAACGACTGCGAATCATGAAAAAGCTATTCCGAAAAATACGTCTCTCCACGGTGGCGTGTGCCGCCGCGGCAGCGACCGCCTGCGGCAGCGACTGGCTGGAACTGAGTGATCCCAACTCGTTGTCGCCGAGTAATTTCCCGACGAAGATCGAACATGTCGACCTGCTGGTCAATTCGGTTTACGGGGTGCAGCACCACTGGTGCTTCCTCGGGAACTATTGGGCCGGGTACGTGATGTACTGCCTCGACCACACGATCGACATGCTCTGGCACGAGGATCCGGGGTGGATCGACATCTGTGCCGGGGAGGTGAAGGTCGGCAACAACAAGGTCACCGATCCCTGGACGGCGCTGAGCCTCGGGGTCTACTACGCCAATACGGCGCTGGAGCAGATCGAGGCCTACCGGGCCTCGGCTCCCGATTCCGAGACCGAGGCGCTGAACAACTACGAGGGCGAGTGCCTCTTCTTCCGGGCCTACTACTGGTGGCACATGCTCTCACTCTACGGGCAGCCCGACAGCGAAGGGGTCGGGATTCCGATCGTCCGCAAGGTCCCCAAGACCCTGGAGGAGATGTACATCGGTCGGGAGAAGACCGGCGACTGCTACCGGGCGATCATCGAGGATCTGGATGCCGCCGTGGGGCTTCTCACGCAGACCGATCCGCATCGTGTGACGCTGTGGGCCGCCAAGGCCTTCCGGGCCAAGGCGTGTCTCTTCGCCGGGGAGACCGAACTGGCCAAGACCTACCTGAAGGATTGCATCGACAACAGCGGCAAGACCCTGGAGTCGTTCGAGCGCTACCGCATGATGTTCAACGGTTACGACGAGTACGAGTACAACAGCGAGTCGTTCTACGAAGTGGGCAACCGGGCCGACCCGACGAGCGGTGCGGCCTACGGAAGTCCCAATACCGGTTCGACGCTGTCGCTCTACTACCCGCCCTTCTGCATCGCGCCCGACGGGACGCGCACGGCGATGTCCTACGGCAACCAGTACATGCACGACCGCAACCTGATCCGCTTCGGCTATACGGATCCCGCTCCGCAGTCCTCCGCGGTGATGAAGTCGCGCGAGGGTGAGGGCGGCGAGACGGAGTATTACCTCGACGAGGATTATCTGGCCCTGCAGCAGAAGCACCGCGACGAACTCGGCCGTGAGGAGAACGGTCCCGATCCGCGGCTGTACGTCTGTGCCCTGCAGCCCTTTATCGACGAGGTGCAGATGACCATCGACGGGGTGAATGACTCGCGGAAGGTCGCACAGGTCGATTTCGGCAAGTGGTGGGAGGACACCTCCAAGACGACGGGCAACGATCCCGAAACCTTCTACGGCTGGCCGGTCCGCAAGTACAACTTCCTCGAAGGACATCTGCTCGATGCCACGCGCAACGTCGCCGGTTACAACATCTATTTCATCCGGTTGCCGGAGATCTACCTGATGTACGCCCTGTTGGTGAAGGACTCGGACCCGGCGACCGCGCTGGAGTATGTGAACAAGGTGCACCGCCGGGCCTACAACTATCCGGTGGACGGAGCCTCGCCCGTGGACTATGCGTCGCTCGGGGACCGGACCCGGACGGCCGACGAGACGGATCATCTGGCCAACGACCCGCTGCTGTACGAATTGTGGGCCGAGGTGTTCGGCGAGATGCGCTGGTGGGAGTATGTGCGTCTGCTGGACCTGGGCGAGCAGGAGAAGGACTTTTACAAGACGATCTCCGGGCCGGGCGCCTCGAAGACGAACATCGTCTGGAAGGATACGAACTACGCCATGCCGATTCCGACCTCGGAGTTCGAGACGAATCCCAATCCGGAGATGGTGCAGACACCCGGGTACTGATTTTTCAAGTATTGATTCTTTTGGAGCGATTTTGGGGTGAAAAACACCCCTGCGGCAATCTTCTGCCGCAGGGGTGTTTTTTTATCGGGAGGCCGGTTCCGGATGGAGCGGATCCGATATTGTCTTGTCTCTTCTCTTCCCGGCCCGTTCAGCCGATGAGTTTCAGCAGTCGGCTCTCCGCCGTGTCGGGGAAAAGCCGCCGGA
Source organism: uncultured Alistipes sp. (assembly GCA_944321195.1). Lineage (GTDB taxonomy): Bacteria > Bacteroidota > Bacteroidia > Bacteroidales > Rikenellaceae > Alistipes. The sequence goes on along the minus strand of CALUKL010000047.1, from coordinate 923 downwards.
AATGGGTGTGGATGCGTTCGAATGATTCGGAAGGGCTTCGGTCGACGGCGAGTACTCCGTAAAGCGTCTCCGGAGTCGTGTAGCGGGCTACACCCCAGCCGTAGGGGTTGCCGTGGCGGTCGATGTTGTACTCGAAGTCCGCAATCACGAGACGCATCTCCATCTGCAGGCGTGTCAGAATCGGGTCCAGCGAGATCTTTTCATCCTCCGGGACCTCGGACGTGAGGTCTCTCGCGGAGCGTTTGCCGCGTCCCCGGGCAAAGCCGAGCATCCGGCGCAACTCCTGGATGGTGGCCGAGCCTTCAACCTGGATGGTCTGCAGCACCACGTCGTCCAGGGCGGCCATGTCCTCGTTGGGCGCCAGCAGCCGCGAACGCCGGTAATTGGCCCAGTCGGGCAGCCATTCGCGGCTGACGAAGCCCGCCTTGCGGTTGAAGAATTTGCCGTAGGCGCAGTGCCCCTCGCGGATCACGGGGCCTTTCCACTCCCAGGCTCCCTCCTCGTCGCTGAACCAATGCTCCGGAGCAATCATCTCCTCGATCGAGAACCCGGCGATCCCGCACCGGAAAAAGGGTAGAAATCCGAGTTCGAGGCAGCGCTCCTCGATGTCGGATGAACTGTTCAAAAGTCGTTTCATAACGCTTGGCTTTATCTTTGTCGGGATGATTGCGGCGGCGGGGTTCTCCAACGGTCGGATTCCTCCCTTGCGAATCACCTCCCGCAGATAAACTGTCGATAAGTTGCTGCCCGCCTTCCGCTGTCTGCTGCCCGCGGCCCGTCTGCTGTCCGCCGGACGGGGCTGCGGAGCCTCTATTTGACGACGATCAGGTCCACACCGGCCTCTTCGAGCGCCGCGGACATCTGTTCGGAGACCCTGGCGTCGGTCACGATCACATCCACATCCTCCAGCGAACCGATACGCC
>CALUKL010000046.1 GCA_944321195.1 uncultured Alistipes sp. | reverse complement strand
CATCCACTGGGTATCGGCCCAGGATGCCGTCGAGGCCGAAATCCGCCTCTTCAACCCGCTCTTCACCAAGGAGAACCCCGACGACGTAGAGGAGGGCCAGACCTGGGAGGACAACCTCAACCCCGAGTCGATGGTCAAGATCAAGGGGTATCTCGAGCCCTCGCTGCGTGAGATTCCCGTCGGGCAGGCCGTGCAGTTCGAGCGTGTGGGTTACTTCTGCCCCGATACGGACTCGACGCCCGAGCATCTGGTCTTCAACCGCACCGTGACGCTCAAGGACTCCTGGGCCAAGATCAACAGCAAGTAGGCGCCAACAACCCGCCGACAACCCGCCGACAACAGAAAAGGTCCCCGGCTGTCATAGCCGGGGACCTTTTATATATCAGCCGGTCCGATCAATCTTATCCGAACCTCACAGGATCGATCCAGACAGGATACGAATGCGATCCTACGCCTCTCCAAAAGGGTACCGGACGGTCGGACGTCAACGGGTCCCCTTCTACATCAGCCGCCCGAAGGTCCGCCCGCCCAGAAAATAGCGCAGCAGGATCGAACCGCGATAGATATGCCGGACCCCGGCCTTGCGCGAAGTCTGGATCGCCCGCCGTTTCTCCGCAAGCGACGGATGCCACTTGAGAAAGTCACGCCAGGCCCGGAACACCGCCCGGAAGTTGTCCGCACGCCCCTGCACCAGGTACGACAGCGCCGCCAGCACGTCCAGCGCCGGGCGCAGGACGGCCACCAGCAGCCGCTGCCCCGACGAGGAGCATTTGTACAGCATGGCCAGATTGTTGCGGTGGTTATAGAAGACCTTCGACGGCGAATCGGTCTGCAAGGTCCCGCCCCCGAGGTGGTAGACCGCACTCGCGGGAACCACCCGCACGCGGTAGCCCGCCAGCTGCATCCGCCAGCAGAGGTCAATCTCCTCCATGTGGGCGAAGAAGTCGTCGTCGAAGCCCCCCAGCGCCCGGAACACATCCGCCCGGCAGCAGAACGCCGCGCCGCTCACCCAGAAAAGGTCCCGCGCGTCGTCGTACTGGCCCCGGTCCTCCTCCACCGTGCGCAGGATCCGGCCCCGGCAGAAGGGGTAGCCCAGCCAGTCGATATAACCGCCCGCGGCCCCCGCATATTCGAACAACCGGCGATCCTCCGACGAGATCAGTTTCGGCGAAACCACCGCCACGTCCGGATTCCGCTCCAGCGTATCGAGCAGCGGATCCAGCCATCCCGCCGGGGTCTCCACGTCGGAATTCAGCAGGATGTAATAGTCCGCCTCGACCTGCCGCAGCGCCCGGTTGTAGCCCCCGGCAAAGCCGTAGTTGCGGTCCAGGCGGACGATCCGCACCGTGGGGAATTCCGACCCCAGGAGCGCCACCGAGCCGTCCGTCGAGCCGTTGTCGGCCACGACAACCTCCACCCCGGCCGGTGCCGCCGCCACTACCGACGGCAAAAAACGACGCAGGTGGTCCACGCCGTTCCAATTCAATATGACGATCTTAGCAACTGACATCCCGCTTGTGTTTCCAACGCCGGTGCGACCAGATCCACAACTCCGGCCGCCGCCGGATCTCCGACTCCAGCAACCGCACGTAACGCTCCGTAATTTCATGCTCCGCAACCTCCTCCTCGCCGTCGTAGATCGGCTCGAACGACATCTCGTAACGGCCCCGCGACAACCGATCCATCTTCACGAAATAGACCGGGAGGTGGCACCGAAGGGCCAGTTTTTCGCCGCCGTCGAAAAAGATCGTATCCTGATTCAGGAACCGGAACCAATGGCTGTCGGGACGCCGCGGAGGATTCTGGTCCGCGATAAGCCCCATTACAAGATTCTTGCCGCGGATCCCATGCTCCCGGTTCCGCAGGTAGAACCGAAGACTCTCCTTCATCGAAACCGTCGTCGCGTAGTCCCCGTTGCGCAACCGCTGGTACAAAGCCTCCATCACCCGGCTCCGCAACGGATGGTAGACCGCCACGACAATCTGCGTCGGCGCGTAGAGGCCCCAGAACGAACAGTATTCCCAACAGCCGTAATGCGCCGTCATGGCGATCCAGTCGCGGCCCTCGACCCGTTTCAAGTGCTCCTCCAGCCCCTTCACCCTCAGCGCCGCACGGCCCTTCGCCGGGGTCAGGTGCGCCAGGTCCAGCGTATCCACGAAAATCTCAGCCAAAGTCCGGTAGAACCGTCGCCGGATCGCTGCCAACTCCCGCTCGTCCTTCTCCGGAAACGAATTCCGAAGGTTCTTCTTCACCACCGACATCCGGTACCGGAAGCAGTAACAGAGCAGAAAATAGAACAGATTCTCCACCACGTAATACTTGAACCAACGGGGCAGCACCGAAAAGACATACGCACAGAGCCAGAGTATCTCCAACCCCACCCGCTGCATGAAATTCAAGTCCATGTGTTTCATCGCCGCCTGCCGGTCAAGGTTCCACGAAAAGTTTCACGTTCCCGACCTTCGTCCGCAGCCGCAGCCAGTTCTTCAACGTCTCGCTGTCGACAGGCTGCGACGCATCCTTGCGCGTCACCACGCAGATCAGCGTCGTATCGCGCGGAGCCCCCGAAACGTCGAACGTAATCCCCTTGGTCAGCGAAACCGCCTCCACATTCTCCATCAACGCACCCATCTCCCGCGAAACGTCGTTCACCTCCACGTCCGTAACCCGGTAGCGCTTCAACTGCGACGTCATCTCCTCGATCCGCCGGTTCTTCTCCGTCAGCAGCTCCTGGTAGCTCTGCTGCAGCGACGCCACGTCGATCCGGTCCTCCGTATTGGCCTGCCGGACAATCAGTTCCGTCCGATCCAGCCCGTAACCGTCCAACTGGGCCCGCGCATTCTCGATCACCTCCTCGCCCAGCGGCTCACCCACCAGCAGCAACTCGATCCGCGAGAACTTCTGTCCCCGGGCATAGTGCTTGCTGCACTCGATCACCCGCGTATGCGGGTAGTTGAAGACCTGCGCCACGTATTTGTCCGCCGTGGCTTCAAAAAGAGAGACCCGGACCATGTGAAAACCGATCACGACGCTCGGAATGAAGGTCACGAGCGTGATCACCATCATCAGCCGCTTGACCGCTCGCTCGCGGGCCTTGTCGATGAAGACCTTCTTCTCATAACGCAGGAACCGCACAACCAGGTAGGTGGCCAGGGCGATGAAAACCGAATTGATGAAGAATAGGTAAAAAGCCCCGAAGAAGAAACGCATCTGACCCGTGGCCAGACCGAAACCCGCCGTACACAGGGGCGGGATCAGCGCCGTGGCGATGGCCACGCCCGGAATAACCGTCGAGGTACGGTCCTGGCGCGTCTGCGCCACCATGCCCGCCAGTCCGCCGAAAAGCGCAATCAGCACGTCGTAGGTCGTCGGGACCGTGCGCGCCAGCAACTCGCTGCTGTTCGACGACAGCGGCGAGATGAAAAAGTAAACCGTCGAGGTGATGATCGCCACGATGAACATCAGCATAAAGTTCCGAAGCGATTTTTTCAACAGTTCGAAGTCGTTGATCCCCAGCGACAGGCCCACGCCCATGATCGGACCCATGATCGGCGAGATGAGCATCGCGCCGATGATCACCGCAGCAGAGTCGACGTTCAGACCCAGCGATGCAACCAACGTCGCGAAGATCAGCACCCAGAGGTTCACGCCCCGGAACTCCACCCCCCTCGAAATGTTGGCAACCACCTCGTCGCGCTGCGCCTTGTCATCGTCCAGGCTGAAACGGTCCTTCATGAATTCGCGCAACTCCCCCAGCCACGCCCCGAACGAACGGGGCGGCCGCGAGGTGGAATCCTGCGTTCCGTTATTTTTCCGTTTCATCTTCCGTTTCGTTGTAATTGTCCGGTTCCGGAGTCTCCTCCGGCATCTCACCACCCCGCCGATGACGGGGTTTTCCGGCGACCACCAGCACGAACTCACCCTTGGGTTCATGCGTGCGGAAGTGCTCCAGCACCTCGGCGATCGTTCCGCGCACGGTCTGTTCGAACTTCTTGGTCAGCTCCCGGGAGACCGAGACCGCGCGGTCCGGCCCGAAGACCTCGGCAAACTGCTCCAGGCACTTCACAACCCGGTAGGGCGATTCGTAGAAGATCATCGTCCGCTCCTCATCGGCCAGCGTCTGCAGGTGTTTCATCCGGCCCTTCTTCTGCGGCAGAAAACCCTCGAAGCAGAACCGGTCGCACGGAAAGCCGCTCTGGACCAGCGCCGGGATCAGCGCCGTGGCGCCCGGAAGCGTCTCCACCTCGATGCCCGCCTCGACGCACGTGCGGACCAGCAGGAACCCGGGGTCCGAGATCCCCGGCGTCCCGGCGTCCGAAACCAGCGCCGCATCGTGTCCCGCAGCAATCGTCTCGGCAACCATTTGCACCGTGGCGTGTTCGTTGAATTTATGGTGCGAGCGGAGTTTCTGTTCGATGCCGAGGTGCTTGAGAAGAAACGACGTCGTGCGCGTATCCTCCGCCAGCACGAAATCCACCTCGCGCAAAATATTCACCGCACGCAGCGTGATGTCGTCCAGATTGCCGATCGGCGTCGGTACGATATAGAGTCTGGCCATGCCGTCAAGCGAATTTGCGTTCGAGAAGCTCCATCAGCAGCTTCGCCCCGTCGGAATTGGGATTCCAGGCGTAGTGCTCCGCAATGAAGATCATGCAGTCGTCCAGATCCTCGAAGCCGTTGAGCGTATCGAGGGCCCGCTCGCAGGCCTCGCCGTCGCCGCCGAACAGGTCGCGGATCAGCAGGAACCGATCATTCAGGCCCAGTGCCTTCCGAAGATCCGTCACGGGTTCGCTGCGCCGCAGTTCCGAGGCCACGTCATGCGGCCGGGCAAGCGTATCGGCCAGTGTCTGCACGTCGTGGTTGATCACTTCACCCAGCACAGTTCCCCCCTGCAGGGTCGGCAGACCGTTTCCCGCACCATCCGCCGCGGGCATCCGGAACGCCGAAGCCGCATCGGGAATGGATTCCATCGCCGCAGCCGGGGTCGGAAGCTCCGAAATTCCGGAAGTCGGGGCCGCCGGATCAGCATTGCAACCCTCGGCGGATTCGGGGGCCGCCGAGGTGGTGGACTCGAAGATCGGAGGCTCCGGGATCGGAGCGCCCGCCAGCGGATCGGGCGTCTGCGAAACAGCCGAAGACGGCACGACCCGCGGTTGCGAAGACCCGGGCATCGGGGTCGGACCGCCATGCGGAACGGTCTGCGCATCCGAATGGCGGGGTGCCGCCGGGATCGTCTCCACAGTCGGGTTCGGATCGTACAGCGACATGATCACCCGCTGCTTGTGCCGATGGCGGACCAGCGCTTCGTCCTCCGGACCGAACAGCGTCGGCGCTCCATGGTGGGAGGTTTTCGGCTCAGGTGTCGTCGTCGGTGCAGGTCCCGGAGTCGTTGTCGGGGCCGGTTCGGGTTCGGGTTCGGGTTCGGATTCGGATTCGGATTTGAGTTCGGGCTCGGGCTCAGAGATCGGGGCCGCTTCGGGAGCGGGCTCCGGGAGTTCAGCCGAGACCGATTCGGATTCGGGTTTGGGTTCGGGTTTGGGCTCGGGCTCAGAGATCGGGGCCGGTTCGGACATCTGCGCAGGTTCCGGTTCGAGGGTCGGCTCCGAAACCGGAAGCGACTCCTCTCCAAGCGTTTCAAAAGACTCCCCAGCGGGTACTCCGAAAGGTTCTTCAGCCCGTTCTTCCGCCGGAGCGGCAATCGGCTCCGCAGTCGAGTCCGAAGCCGGCATCTCCGGCATTTCATCCGGGCTCTCCGGGCCCTCATCCGGGTCCCCGAAATCCGGGAATCCGTCCAGCGAAAGCACCTCCCCCAAATCAATCGATTCGGAAAGGTCCCCGTCCCGGGAATCGGCGGCTATCGGCTCATCCGAAGGTCCCGGGGCCGTCTCCGCGTCGGCAAAGCGTAGCGTCTCATAAAGCCTCCGCAATTTCTCCAGCGCCAGGTCGCGCTCCACGTTCGGAATCTCACCCGCCGCCGACCACCCGTCGACCAGCACCGAAAGTCTCCGTATCTCGTCCCGTATCGTTTGCAAATCCATCGTCCGAACATTTTAGACCTTCAAAGATACGCATAAACCTCCTTTCGGCAAAACAATCCCGCCGATAATTTTCCGCAACCGGCCTCCCCGACGATTTTAGACCCCGCAAAACAATCCAACTCCAATAAAAATCGCTATCTTTGCCCTGCAAATATAAATTCGAAGTAAATGGCATTACAATGCGGCATAGTCGGACTGCCGAACGTGGGCAAGTCGACGCTTTTCAACTGCCTCTCCAACGCCAAGGCACAGGCAGCCAATTTCCCTTTCTGCACCATCGAACCCAACGTCGGTGTCATCACAGTCCCCGACCGGCGGCTGATCCGCCTGGCCGAAATCGACAACCCCAAGCGGGTCGTCCCCACGACCATCGAGATCGTCGACATCGCCGGACTGGTCAAGGGCGCCTCCAAAGGCGAAGGGCTCGGCAACAAGTTCCTCGGAAACATCCGCAACACAAACGCCATCATCCACGTGCTGCGGTGCTTCGACAACGGGAACATCACCCATGTCGACGGGTCGATCGACCCCGTGCGCGACAAGGAGATCATCGATACCGAACTCCAGCTGAAGGACCTCGAAACCGTCGAGAACCGCCTGGCCAAAACCCAGAAACAGGCCACCTCGGGAGGCGACAAGAGTGCCAAACGCGCCGTAGAACTCCTCCTGCAGTACAAGGCCGTGCTGGAGCAGGGGCGTTCGGCCCGCACCGTGGAACTCGAAAAGGAGGACCGCAAGCTGGTTGCCGATCTCAACCTGCTGACCGACAAGCCCGTGCTCTATGTCTGCAACGTCGATGAGAAGAGTGCCGCCACCGGAAACGCATACACCGAGGCCGTGCGCAAGGCCATCGCCGACGAAAAGGCCGAAATGCTCGTCATCGCAGCGGCCACCGAAGCCGACATCGCCGAACTGGAGAGTTACGAGGAGCGGCAGATGTTCCTCGAAGACCTCGGACTCGAAGAGTCGGGCGTGGCCCGGCTGATCAAGGCCGCCTACAAGCTCCTCAACCTCGAAACCTTCTTCACCACCGGAGCCGACGAAACCCGCGCCTGGACCTATTCCCGCGGCATGAAGGCCCCGCAGACCGCCGGCATCATCCACACCGACTTCGAGAAGGGATTCATCCGCGCCGAGGTCATCAAGTACGACGACTACGTGACGCTCGGATCCGAAAAGGCCTGCCGCGACGCCGGAAAAATCGGAATCGAAGGCAAGGAGTATGTCGTTCAGGACGGCGACATCATGCACTTCCTCTTCAACGTCTGATCCGAGGGGGGGGGTGAGCGAAGTGAGAGTGGAGAGTGGAGAGTGGAGATGGAGAGTGGAGAGTGGAGAGTGGAGAGTGGGACGAAAGGGTGAATGAAAAACAGAACGAGAGAAAGAAACACGAAAAAACGTAACTGAAAAACCGGTTGACCATGAAAAACGCGAAGTATCTCCTTTTGGGAATTGCAGCCATCATCTGCGCCGCCGTGCTCGCACGCGCCTACACCTACAAATACCGTTCGCAGGACACGATTGTCGTGACGGGATTGGGCGAGACGGAATTCACATCGGATCTGATCGTCTGGTCGGGCACCATCACGGCCGAGGCCCAGCAGGTCGCAGCCGGATATGCCCAGATCGAACAGAGCAAGGCCAAGGTCCAGCAATACCTCGAGAAACAGGGACTTCCGGCCGATGCCGTGGTCTTCGAGTTCGTCAATGTCAACAAGCAGTTCGACCCGGTCTACAACGCCAACGGCAACTGGGCCGGAGAACGCTTCCGCGGCTACCAGCTGCGGCAACGCTTCACGGTCGAGTCGCGGGACGTGGAGCGCGTCGAAACCATCTCGCGCGAAATCTCATCGCTCATCGCCCAGGGCGTCTCGATCGAAGCCTATGCCCCGGACTACTACTACACGAAGCTCGACGACGTGAAGATGGGACTGATCGAGACCGCGTCGGCCGACGCCCGGATGCGCGCCGAGAAGATCGCCGTGAATGCCGGGACGAAGATCGGACGCGTCGCTTCGGCCCGCATGGGCGTCTTCCAGATCACCGGAGCCAACACCAACGAGGAGTTCTCGGCCGGAGGCTCGTTCAACACCTCCAGCCGCAACAAGAAGGCCCGCATCACCATGCGGATCGAATACCGGGTGAAATAGCCGGAGGCGGTCCGAACCCGGCTTCCCGAAAACAAGGAGGCTCTGCGGACCGCCCATGAGAAACAAGAAAACGACAAAAACAACATAAATGTCCATGAAAAGACCTGTCCGGGTGCGCTTCGCACCCAGCCCCACCGGACCGCTCCACATCGGAGGCGTCCGCACGGCACTCTACAACTACCTCTTCGCCCGTCAGCACGGGGGCACGATGATCCTCCGCATCGAGGATACCGACTCGCAGCGCTTCGTACCCGGCGCCGAGGAGTATATCATGGAGTCGCTCAAGTGGTGCGGCATCGAGATCGACGAGGGTGTCGGGGCCGGAGGCCCCCACGCCCCCTACCGCCAGAGCGAACGCCGCGGAATCTACCTCAAATACGCCCTGCAGCTCGTCGAGGCCGGATGGGCCTACTACGCCTTCGATTCGGCCGAGGAGCTCGATGCCCTGCGCAAGGAGGCCGAAGCGCGCGGAGAGGCCTTCGCCTACAACTACACCGTGCGTGAGAAGCTGGCCACCTCGCTGGCGCTCCCCGCCGAGGAGGTTCGCGCCCGCATCGACCGCGGCGACCAGTGGGTCATCCGCTTCAAGATGCCTGAAAACCAGCTGGTCGAGATGGACGACCTGATCCGCGGACACGTCGAGGTCAACACCTCGACACTCGACGACAAGGTCCTCTACAAGTCGGCCGACGCCCTGCCGACCTACCACCTCGCCAACATCGTCGACGACCATCTGATGGAGGTCTCGCACGTCATCCGCGGCGAAGAGTGGCTGCCCTCGCTGCCGTTGCACTACCTGCTCTACAAGGCCTTCGGGTGGGAGGATTCGCAACCCGCCTTCGCACACCTGCCGCTGCTGCTCAAACCCACCGGCGGCGGAAAACTCTCGAAGCGCGACGGCGACAAGATGGGATTCCCGGTCTTCCCGCTCTTCTGGAAATCCCCGACGACGGGCGAGACGGCCCGCGGCTACCGCGAGGACGGCTACTTCCCCGAGGCGTTCATCAACATGCTGGCGCTGCTGGGCTGGAACCCCGGCACCGAGCAGGAGATCTTCTCGATGCAGGAGCTGATCGACAGCTTCTCGCTGGAGCGCGTCTCGAAATCCGGCGCCCGCTTCCAGCCCGACAAGGCCAAGTGGTTCAACGCCCAGTACATGCACCACAAGACGGACGCCGAGCTGGCCGTGCTCTACCAGCCGATCCTGCGCGAGCACGGCATCGAGGTGTCGGACGAGCTGGCCGGCAAGGCCGCCGGAATCATGAAGGAGCGCGCGACGTTCATCACCGACCTGTGGGACCTGACGTCGTTCTTCTTCGTGGCGCCGACCGAATACGAGGAGAAGCAGACCCGCAAATACTGGAAAGGGCAGAACCCGGCGATCCTGCGCGAGGTGCGCGAAGTCCTTGCCTCGATCGACGACTTCTCGCTCGAAAACACCGAACACATCGTCCACGCCTGGATCGAGGAGAAGGGCTACGGCATGGGGCAGGTGATGAACACGCTGCGACTGGCCCTGGTGGGGGCCGGAAAGGGCCCCGGGATGTACGATGTCACGGCCTTCATCGGCAAGGAGGAGTGCCTGCGCCGCATCGACCGCATCCTCGAAGTGCTGCCCGCCGCCGAGTAGCTTCGGGCGCACCTCCGGAAACACGAACGAATCTAAAACTACATAGGACATGGTAAGTATCGAACAGAACGTATGGGGCATGACCCCCGAGGGTGAGGCGATCATCCTCTACACGCTGCGCAACGACAAGGGTGCCGAGGTGCAGCTGTCAAACTTCGGAGCGGCGATCGTCTCCGTGAAGATGCCCGACCGCGAGGGCCGCATGGCCGATGTCGTGCTGGGCTACAAGCATCCCGAAGGCTACTTCTTCGACGGGGCCGCCTCGGGAAAGAGCGTCGGGCGCTGCGCCAACCGCATCGCCTTCGGGCGCATGACGGTCGACGGCAAGGAGTACCGCC
>CALUKL010000045.1 GCA_944321195.1 uncultured Alistipes sp. | reverse complement strand
CATTTTCATGAATCAACTTATCACTTTTCGGGACGGGCAGCAAGTCTGCCCGCTCGGACAAGGCACCTACCAGATGGGGCGCAGGCGCAACGAAGAAATACAGGCCCTGCGCCGGGGCATTGACTTAGGCTTGACACTGATAGATACCGCCGAGATGTACGGCACGGAAGACCTTGTGGGCGAAGCCGTGCGTGGTTGCCGCGAACGGGCGTTCATCGTCAGCAAGGTATTGCCAGGCAATGCCAGCTACGAGGGAACAAAACGTGCTTGCGAACGAAGCCTGATGAGGCTCGGCACGGATTACATCGACCTTTACCTGTTGCACTGGATAGGGCACTATCCGTTCTCCGAAACCGTCCGTGCCTTGGTGGAACTGCAGCAGGAAGGGAAAATCCGGCAATGGGGCATGAGCAATCTCGATGTGGCGGACATGGAACAGATTCTTTCGCTGCCGCACGGCAAGGACTGCGCCGCCAATCAGGTGCTCTACAATCTGAAAGACCGGGACATCGAATACGACCTTATCCCGTGGAGCGAGAAACAGAAGATTCCTGTCATGGCCTACACGCCGCTGGGCGAAGGACGGTTGCGCAACCACAAGACGCTGACAGAGATAGCCTGCAGGCATAATGCTACTCCCACACAAATCATGCTGGCATGGGTAATGCGGACGCAGAATATCATCGCCATCCCCAAGGCAAGCAGCATCGCCCATGTGGAGGAGAATGCCCGAAGTCTTGACATATCCCTGACGGAAGAAGACCTGCGAGACATCGACCGGGCGTTTCCGGCTCCTACACACAAGATTCATTTGGCGGGGTGGTGATTAAAACTTTTGTAAGCCATGCACATCACCGTTACCACCTTGCCGGGATATACGCCAGTGGAAAAGAAACTGTTGGCAAAAAAGCTGAAGGAAGCAGTAGCATCGATGGGTGTTGCTTCCTTCTCCGTCTCCGTTTCCATAAAGGATTTGCCTATGAAGGGATGGGACACGTTTATTCGGGAACTGCCCGATAACGAAATTATAATTCCCGAACTCCGTAAAGGTTATGAGGATTACTAAGGATTTATTTATGCTTCACTTTTTCAAGCTGCCTGTGGAACACGGTCAGAGTAGAATCCACTCCGACCGTTTCCGCCAGTTTCTCGTTTGCCCCGACGGTCAAAGCCAGTTCCGGGTACATTTCGTTGACCATGACCGTGGTCACTTGATACTTGTCGGCAACCGTTCTCAACCTCCTGTTTTCCTCCCGGTATTCATGCCACTGCATCCAATTGACGATGAACAAGGCAAAGGACACGAGCGTACAACCGATACCCGCCCATGCGTAAGGATTCTTATGCCGACCATCGGGTATTTTGCCCCATAGCCGCTTGATTCCGCCTGTCTTTCTCCACATGGTCTGTAAGCACTTCCAGTATCTTGTAAAGCAAATCCTTGGTGGTGAAGATCCCGCGCTTGCGCATGTCCTTGTCGTTTGCATCGGTATATACCTGCAGGCTTACAATCATTTCTTCGCCCAATGACCTTTTGCAGGCCTCGATGGCTTCCTTGCTCCCGAAAATGCCGTTGTTGTTCTTGGTCAGGTGAGTAAATCCGCAGCCCCACACCCGGACGGAGAACAGCAGTCCGAGCAGCGTCAACGGCAAAAGGAGGCGGGAATCATACTATTTGACATAGAAGTGCCACTCGGTTACCGAGGAGTAGGTTTCACCGGGTCGGAGCACGGTCGACGGGAATTCGGACTGATTCGGCGAATCGGCGACATGGAATGTCTCCAGGAGCATTCCGCAGTACTTTTCCATCGGACCGTATTTCCCGATCTGACTGCCATCGAACGTCCGGCCCGTAAAGGTAAGAAACGCCGGTTCGGTACTCAAGGTCACGACGCCGCGGCCGCTTTCCGGGGCGTAGAGATCCACGACCTTCCGCAACGTCCCGTCCCAATCCCGAACGATCCAGCACCCAGACATGCCGTTGGCAATGCGCAACTGCTCATCGTCATAGTCATCCAGCCGGTAATCGACCCGGCGCATCTGCCGGAAGTCAAACGGCGATCCCTCCACCGGAAGGAGCCGGTCGGGACAAAGCTGCCGGTTGGCCAGGACATACGTATCGGACTCCACCTGCATCAGATGGCTCATGACATAGCGGTCCCCCGGGCCCTTCAGGTTGAATACCGTATGGTTCGAGAGGTTGACGACGGTCGGGCGGTCGGTGGTCGCCTCGTATTCGATGCGGCAGACATTCCCTTCGGTCCACCAATAGGTCACCGAGCAGTCCAGATTCCCGGGATAGCCCTGTTCGCCGTCGGGGCTGACCCGCTGGAATCGCACGCCGACCCGATCCTTCTCCTGCAGGGGCGTACCCTTCCAGACAAAGCGGTCGAAACCCACGGGACCGCCATGGCACTGGACGGGAACTCCGTCCCGCAGTTCGTTGGGCACCAGTTCGTACCTTTGGCCATCGATGGAAAACGAGGCATGGTTGATCCGGTTCCCGTAGCGGCCGATGACGCAGCCCATGAACCGCTCCGCGCCCTTTTCAAACGATGCGATGTCTCCGTACCCCACGACGACATCTCCCAACTCGCCGTTCCGGTCCGGGACCTGAATGCTGACGATCCGCGCGCCATAATCACACACGGTCATCCCTGCGCCCGAACTGTTCGTCAGGGTGTAAAGCGTCGTTCGCTCTCCGGTCGAAAGCGTCCCGAAATCCGACGAAACCACAGAGAGGCGGCCGTCACTGCATGAACATAATCCGGCTGCCGACAACAGCAGCAACAAATGCCAATGTCTCACGATCCCCATACGATTTTATGATTATGATTTATTCCGTGTCCACTCCAGGCTTCGGCCTTGAAAGTACAGGCCTCCCATCCCGCAAGGAGGGTTCTCCCGTCTTTTTGTTGTATAAAATTATACAAAATATTCGGTTTCGGGCAACAGTCTTCAATCAATCTTTACAAAAATCCGAGTACAAAAGGGCGAGTCTCCTGTCTCACAACGTATTCCGGCATCGGCCGGATGCTTCATCCGGGAGAACTCCGGCCGGAGCATCCGCCGGCGGAAAGATTTTTTACCGGGCGGATGTATGTATTTTCGGGTCCGAGGGGCTCTTTCTTATGAAGGGGCCCCAGGTTCCAGCGATACGACAACGCAAACGCATAACCCAAAAAATTAGCAGATGACCCGAAAACTACTGGTTTTGTTGCTCTGCCTCACGACGGTGGCCGCAACCGCAACAGCGAAAAAACCCAAGGATTCCAACTCGAAGAAAACGGAAAAATCGGCCGAAAAACCCAAGGGAAGCGCCTACGACAAGCTCTTCAAGGAGAAGCACACCGTGGCCGACGGCATGTTCCGGCTCCATGATGTCAAGGGCAAGCTCTATTTCGAGATCCCCGACTCGCTTTTCGGACGCGAAATGCTGCTGGGGTCGACCATCTCGGAGATCTCCGACAATGCGGCCGCCACGACCGGTTCCAAATCGGGGACCCCGCTCCACGTGGTCTTCACCCGCGACGCGCGCTCCGTGCAACTGCGCACGGTCAACTGCGAAAACATCACCGACGAAACGGGAGCCTCGCAGGCGCTGAGCGCAGCCGTCAAGCGCAATACCGCCAACCCGATCCTGCGCAACTACAAGATTGAAGCCTGGAATCCCGACAGTACGGCCGTCGTGGTCAACGTCACCGACCTGTTCGTGGCGCACGTCAAGGAGATGTCGCCCTTCTCGGACTACGGCGTCTACAGCTCCTATACGCTCAAGGAGACCTTCCAGAAGGAGCGCTCGATGCTCGGGGAGATCAAGGCCTTCAGCGACAACGTCGTGGTGCGCAGCACGCTGAGCTACCTCTTCTCCATCAGCCGCGGAACCCGGACGCTCCTCAAGGACCAGCCGCTGACGGCCGTCATGACCCGTTCGCTGGTTCTGCTGCCCCGCACGCCCTACCGCCCGCGCATGACGGACAGCCGCATGTCGGTCTTCCCGACGGGCAAGGTGCTCTTCAGCGAGCGGGAGCAGCGGGCCAAGGTCGTCTACTTTGCAAACCGCTGGCGGCTGGAGCCCTCCGACCTGCAGGCCTGGAAGCGCGGCGAGAAGGTGGAACCCGTACAGCCGATCGTCTTTTATGTCGATGACGGATTCCCCGAGATGTGGAAAAAGCACATCTTCGAGGCGGTCGAGCAGTGGAACGAGCCGTTCGAACGCATCGGGTTCAAACGGGCCATCCTCGCCAAGCCCTACCCGAAGGATGATCCCGAATTCGACCCCGACAACATCAAGTATTCGTGCATCCGCTACGCCCCGATCCCCATTTCCAACGCCATGGGGCCCTCGTGGGTCGATCCCCGGAGCGGCGAGATCCTCAACGCCTCGGTCTATGTCTACCACGACATCATCAAACTGCTGAACAACTGGCTCTTCGTCCAGACCTCGCAAACCGACCCGCGGGTCCGTACGGCCACGATGCCCGAGGAGGTGATCGGCGACGGACTGCGTTACGTGATCTCCCACGAGATCGGACACTGCCTGGGCTACATGCACAACATGGGTTCCTCGGCAGTCATACCCGTCGATTCGCTGCGCTCGCCGTCGTTCACCCGGCAGCACGGCACCACGACCTCGATCATGGACTATGCCCGCTTCAACTACGTGGCCCAGCCGGGAGACTACGAACGCGGCGTACATCTGACCCCACCGCGTTTCGGGCTCTACGACTATTATGCCGTGAAGTGGCTCTACACGCCGCTGCCCGACGCCCCCACCGCCCTCGACGAATACGCCGTCACCTCGAAATGGATCACCGAAGCCGCCGCCGACTCGGTCTACCGCTTCGGCAAACAGCAGTTCAGCCGGACGATCGACCCGCACTCGCAGTCCGAGGATCTGGGCGACAATGCCGTCAAGGCCTCAACCTACGGCGTTGCCAACCTGAAGTACATTCTGGAGAACCTCAACGCCTGGATCGGGCCCGAGGATCGGGACTTTTCGCAGCGGAAGGCCCTCTACAGCGAGATCATGACACAATACGTCCGCTATCTGAATCACGTGCTGGCCAACGTCGGCGGCATCTACCTGGCCGAGAAGATGGAGGGTGATCCCGTGGAGGCCTACCGCAGCGTTCCCCGGGAGCGGCAGCGCGAGGCTCTGCAGTTCTGCCTCCGCCAGCTCAAGGAGATGAAGTGGCTCGACAACCGCGAGGTTTTGCGCAACATGCCGCTGATGGGTTCTCCGTCCGAGACACTCTCCGCATCGTTGATCGCCGTGGTTGTGGCGGCCCCGGCCCGGGTTGCCACGAGCGCCGCACTGGCCGAAGAGGATGCCTATACCCCCGAGGAGTGCCGCAAGGATATCTACGACTTCGTGTGGGCCCCGACCCTCGCGGGCCGGGCTCCCGACCAGACCGAAATGATGCTCCAACGCGAATACGTCCGCAACCTCTGCCTCTCGGCCGGACTCGTATACACCGCAACGGGAGCCCGGGAGAGCAAGAAGTTCGTTGCGGACGAGGGGCTGCTCCCCTACCCCGAGTTCCTGGAGGCACACGTGGCGCAAAGCAAGGCCCTTACCTCCTGCAGCCGCTGCTGTACCGACGACCCGTTCGAGGCGTTCGCCGCAGCCCACCGGGTCGACCCGAGCCCGATTTCGGGATACTCCTCTCCGAATCTGAGCTACTTCGAGCCGCGCAACACCGAGGCCGAAGATTACGCCTCGCTGCTGAAGCTGCGCACGATGCTGCAGACGAAGCGCGCGTCGGCCAAGGGTGAGGCCCGGCTGCATTACGACCTGTTGCTGCGCAACATCGAGAAAGCGATGAACAAATAAAAACCGGCGGACCATGAAGAAACTGTTGAAAATACTGGCATTTGTCGCTCTGGCGGGGCTGCTGCAGCCCTCCGCGGCACACGCGGCCCGCAAGGAGAAATCCACGAACAGCGTCGAGACCGGCTCGAAGAAGCGCAAGGAGCGGAAGAAAAAGGGAACGTCCGATCAGGAGCGGAAACCGACGCCCTATGAAAAGCTCTTCCAGAACAAACAGGTCGAGAGCGTCCGCGGCGGCGGGCTGGCCCTGCACTACGTCGAGGATAAGCTCTATCTCGAACTGCCGGATTCGCTGCTGGATGCAAGCTGGATGGTCACCACGTCGATCGAACGCACGGGAGACCCCGGCGACGGCATCGCGGGCCAACACCCCGTCAAACCCTACCTGATCGAGTTCTGCCGCGGGAACTCCGACTCGCTGATCTACCTGCGGGAGTATGCTCCGGCCGTAAGTGTCGAGGGGAGTCCCGCGATGCGTCGGGCCATCGCGCAGAACTACATGGGGGCAATCGTCGGCTCGTACGCCGTGAAGGCCCGCACCCCCGACGGGAATGCGGCTATCGTGGACCTCACCACCCTTTTCGTCGGCGACGAGAAGCGCATCCGACCGATCGACCCCGAGGGCGGCAACACCTACGGAGGCTGGATGACCGCCAAGGCCGACTACAAGAAAGACCGCTCGAAGCTTCTCGGAGTCTCCGCCAACCGGCAAAGCGTTTCGGTGCTGAGCGAGCTCTCCTACGGCACGACGGTCAGTTTCCTGGGGCTGCTGGATATCTTCAAAGACAAGCCGCAGTCGATCGTCACCCGGCGGACCATCACCCGCATGGGCCCCGCCGAGACCCGGAAACGCCTCTGCGACCAGCGGATCGGCACCACGTATCGGAGCGTCCGGAGCTATTCGGACCGGGAACAGGGTTCCGAACCCGAATACTTCACCTGCCGCCGCTCGCTGACCGACAGTGCGGGGAATCTCCGGCCGATCGTCTTCTATGTCGACACGACCTTCGATGCCCGGACCTATGCCGCCATCGAACGCGGACTGCTGATGTGGAACGACGCCTTCGCCCGCATCGGCTATGCGGACGTAATCCGCGTCAAGCCCATCCCGTCGGATCCGGGATTCAACGACGGACTGCTCCGCGCCAACTGTGTCCGCCACACGGGGACGTCGAATTCGGAGCTCTACGCCGCGTCGTGGATCGACCGCCGGAGCGGTGAGATTCTGGGCAGCGAGATCCTCGTTCCGTTCAATTACGCCGCAGCCATCCGGAGCCAGCTTCTGCTCACGATGTCGGCCGCCGACCCCGCCTTCCGGAGCGTCCGGCCGTCGGAGGAGCGGATCGCCGAGGTACTGACGGCGCTGATCGCCCGCCATGCGGCCACGACCCTGGGCATCTCCCCGAACCATGCGGCTTCGGCGGCCTATCCGACGGATTCGCTGCGTTCGGCCGCATTCACCCGGGCAAACGGCTTCTCGGCCTCGATCACCGACGACGTATACTGCAACATCGTGGCGCAGGAGGGTGACAAGGAGCGGGGCGTGAAACTGATCGCCGACGCCCTGGGGCCCTACGACTACCTGGCCGTCGAATGGCTCTACAGGCCCGTACCCGGAGCTGCCACCCCGAAGGCGGAGATCCCGGCGCTGGACAGCCTGCTTGCCCGGCACGAAGGCGACCCGCGTTACTTCTTCGCCCATGCCGGGGCCAGCCTCTACGACCCGCGGGTCGGGAACAACGACCTGGGCGACGACCTGTTCCGGAGTGCGGAGTACCAGATCGACAACCTGAAATACGTGGCGGCCCATGCGGACGAGTGGCTTTCGAAGAGCGACGGCGACTACAAATACCGGGAAGAGCTTCTGATCGGGATGATCCAGCGGATCGTCGGAATCTCGGAACAACTGCTCCGCTACGTCGGAGGCCTCTACATGTCCCCGGCCTACGAAGGGTTGCAGGATCCGTTCTGCACGGTCGTTCCGAAGCAGACCCAGCGTCAGGCCCTGCAGGCGACGCTGCAGCTCTCCGAAACGGTCGAATGGATCGATAACCAGTCGATCACGAAGAACGTCTTCAACCGGGTCAAGGCCTGCTCCTACCTCCAGGAGCGGATCCTGCGGAACGTCCTGACGAAACTCGGGAGTCTGGACCTGGCCGTCTCGCGGAGCGACGACCCCTATACGACCGAGATGATGGCCGCGGATCTGACGAACTATTTCCGGGAGAAGATCCACTCCCGGGAGCCGATGTCCCGCCACCTCTGCGAGATGCAGCAGGCGCTGTTGCGGACGGTGATTTCGGCGGCGAAAGTACAGGACAAGGAGACGAAGCGTTCGGCGAACGCCTTCGCCCTGACCGACAGCGAACAAACGCCCGGCGAATCGTTTGCCGGAGGACTCCTTCCGGCATCCGGCCGGGTATTGGGTGCCGACGAGATCGCCGGGGCGCCCTACGGATTCCAACGTCCGCAGGTCACCGTTCCCTACAAGGAGCACCTCTTCTACGGGCTGCTGCTCAACCTGCAGACGATGTACCGCCGGGGAGCCAGCCAGGCCCCGCTGGCCGAGGCGCGTGAATTCTGCCGCTATATGGCCGACCGGATCGACCGGGCCCTGAAGATCAAATAACCCGGCAGAACACCGAAAAAACGGCTGCAATCCTCGGATTGCAGCCGTTTTTCATGATCCGGACCGATCTCCGGAAGCCCACCCCGAAAAAGGTATCCGCCGCACCCTTCGCACGATTCCTTCCCCACCAATCCCGCATCGGCCCCAAGCAAAAAGCGAGCGCCGAGGCTCCCCCAAAAAGAACCCCGGCGCTCCAACAAGTCTCCGCCCCAACTGCGGCTACTTGTACAATCCGACGACGGTATACTCCAGAATCTTGCCGAAACCGTCGAATACGAGTTCGTTTGCGGCATCGAGCTGTCCGCTACCGTAATTGATCTGGGGCACGACATGGATCTTGTCGTTCATGTCGTCCTTCGACGTCACGACCACCACGGCGCGGCTGTTCCACTCCAGCGAGGCGTTGTCGTCGTTATTCTCCATGGCGAAGAAACCCTGCAGATAGAGCCGTGCCAGCGTAATATGCTCACCGGCCGGGGCTTCGTAGACGGGATTCTCGTCGAACTGCACCGACCCGGTCTCGAAGATCGTCTTGTAGATAGCCTCGGGCGTTGCCACGTAAAGGACCGGTTCGCGGAGCGAGAAGAAGATCGACACGGCCTTTTCCAAATAGGGCGCAAGCGCATCGGGCAGGTCGTAGATAAACTTGGCCGTAGGCGGTTTCACGGATGAAAGTGCCGAAACGTTCCCGAAGGAGTAGATCCGATACTTGTTGTCGGCATCGTCGCGCATCAGCATGACATGCGTCGTGGCATCAACGCTGATTCCACCGGCCACACTGTTCAGCCCGGGGGCATTTCCCGGATCAAATGGAGTTCCCCCGACACTCGGGCAGACCCCGAACGTGGTATTGCGGCCATAGCAGAATTTACCCTGCACCTTGTCGTAGAAGATCGTACTCGGACTCCGCGTATAGGAAGATGCCGAATGCGACGAGAAGACACAGTTGTCGACACTCATGCCCACGGTCTCGCTGATGGGGGTCGAAAGGCGGTCGCGGCTGAGCATCTCTTCGTAGATGTCGCCGTCGTTGAGAATCATCGTACACTGGTAGGTACTTACCATCTGCTGCACGTTGAAGACCTCGGGCGGATAGACGAAGACGTCGTCCTTATGGGCGAGAATCTCGTAATAGTCGGTCTCGATCCGCATCAGGTCATCCTGCGTCGCGGCCCAGAAGATATTCTGACCGTTGCTCTTGGCATAGGTGTAAAGCAGGTGGGTGATCAGCGACGGGAACGGCTCGCCGTTCGCGGATTCGATCAGTCCCTTCTGGATCGTCCCCGCGGACTCCCCGGCATACTGTTCCGTGAGTTTCGGGTGCATGATCAACCCCACGTCGGAGGTCGTGCCGTCGGTGGTATAGCCCACCAGAATGCCCTCTCCGTACTGGGCCGTCACGAAGAGATCCCATTTGTACTGGCTCTGCAGACCGTATTCGGGATCGGTCACCGTCAGAACGAACAGGTATCCGGACGACGAAATCGGCAGGTCGATCACTTCGTGGAACTCCTCCGTCGTGGCCAGCACGACAGGCACCACATCATTTGCCGTGGTGCTCACCGTCCATTCGAACCGGAGCCCTTCGGGGTTCTCCACCCCCGCCTTCCGGAAACGCAGCCCCTCCACATCGAGTTGGCTGCCGTGTACCACGGTCAGACTCGTCGCAATGGCCTCCGGCACCTCGATCTCGATGAGCGGAATATCCTCGGTCTGCAACTTGCTCTTGTCTTCGTAACAGGAGACGGCCGACAGGCCGACCCCGGCCACCATCAACAGATATGTGATGAATCGTTTCATGATCGTGCGTTGTTAGGGGTTATTTCTCTCTGACTTTCACCTCCTGGCCCTTCATGCTGCCGGATTCGTGTACGCGGGTCTGGCCGGGATTGTCGACTTTCCACTGATCGTACCAGTCCTGAAGCTTGGCCCGCCAGGCATCGAGGTAATAGCTGTAATCGGAGGTATAGTTGGGAATGGTCTCCCAGCCGAAGGCATCGACAAGCAACTGATGTCCAGCCTGGCTGTAGGCATCGGCAACCTTGCTGGCCGACGCGAGGTCGGAGTCGATAAAGGCATTATAGGTCGACCACTGCGACGTGGACACAGGACGCGGCAGCATGTTGTGCCACGAAACATGGGCCTTCAGATAGCCGGCGAGCCCGATTCCCAGATCGGGCGAATCGGTCAGTTCAATCACCAGGGCACGCTCTTCGGAGTCCAGTTCCGGGGTGCGGACCACCCGGATGCGAATGGCTCCGTAGGTCTCCCCGGCGGGGATCGTGGCCCCGAGAAGCGTATAGTCGCTTGCGGAAGCCGTGGTACCTTCGTCCAGAATCCGGAACCCGACCTCGCGGTCGGCCGAACTCGACCCGCCGATCAGCTTCACCGGCACCTCGATCACGGCCGATTCGGCCCCTTCGGGCTGCTGTTTGAAGGTCAGCGAGGCGTAGAACGTGCTGTCTGCCGTTGAATAACCGGGATAAAGGGCCGTCTCATTCGACGTGGCCCCGGGGAAGCAGACCCGGCCCTGCGACATGTCGTAGCGCATCGGGTCGTCCTTTTCGCAACCGGCCAGCACGGCGGCGGCCAGCAGGATATAACCTATCTTTTTCATAACTTGCGAATCATTTGAACGTTAGACTTACTGAACGCGCCCCGACTGCAACTCGAAATCGGGATAGGGCAGCATGTAGGTCGCATCGTCGACGGGACTCTTGAGCCCGACGTCGCTCTGACGCGGAAGCTCCTCATACCCGAGTCGCTTAAAGAAGTAGAAGGCCACACCCTCGCAGATGAACTCCTTGCGATACTCCTTGTCGATCTCGGTCATCAACCCCTCGGCGTCGAGATCCGAGCTGAGATCCTCGTAGACGGCACGCGCCTCCCGCACCTCGTCGAGCAGTGCCCGGGCCTTTCCGAGATCCGGTTCCGGGCCCCGAACGTAACACTCGGCCGCCATGTAATAGAGCTCCGGAAGGCGGATCAGCGGCAACAGATCCTTGTACGAATAACCGGCTCCGGTCGAGGTCGTCTGGTAGAGTTTCGACGGGGTCTTGGTTCCTTCGGGCCAGTATTCCACGTTATGATACAGCAGCTTGTAGCGGCAGTCGGAGATCCCGACGCCACTGATCTCGAAGAGATTGTCGGCAATCGAGTTGGTGATGCACAGCGTCCGGTACTGGCGGTCGTCCTGCGAATACTCGCGGTTGAGGTTCGCACTGATCTTCTGCTCCAGGTCGACGACATTCAGGGCAAACAGGTGCTCGTCGGGGAAGCACATGTGCGTCGTGGGGACGACATCCGCCTGGGTGAAGACGATCTGCGTGGAGCCGCCGCTTCCCGCCAGGGTTTTCAACTCGGCGATCGTCTCTTCCGCAATCGTACGGGCCTGCCGCAGACTCTCCGCGCTCCCTTCCCACATGTAGACCCGGGCCAGCAGCGCCCGGACGGCAAAGTAGTTCAGATGCTGCTGACGATAGTCATAGAAACCGTCAACGTTGGCCTCGGCATAGATGTCCGACGAGTAGCAGTTGCGGATCGGGTCGATCTCCAGCAGTCCGATCGCCGTTTCCAGATCGGCAATCAGATTGCGAATGGTCTGCGCATAGCTCAACTGCGGAGCGATATCCTTTTCGACGGCCGTCACATAGGGGACGGTCACACGGCTCTCCAGGTCGCTGCGCCCGGCGAGGTGGCTGCACCCGAACAGACGCATCAGATCGAAGTGCATGTAGGCCCTCACGGCCAGCAGCTCCCCTTTGATGATGCGGTAATTGACCGAATCGAGCTGTGCCCGGTTGCGGTCGATGTAGTCGAGCGCCTCGTTGGCATTGACGATGACCGAGTAGGCATCGGCCCAGATATTCTCGATAACGGGAACGGCTTTCGTCGACTTGTAGTTGTAGCGGTCGAGGTCGTAATCGTCGGCCGCGGAGTTTTTCCGGGCGTCGTACTGGCGTCCGAGCATGTCGAGCATGTGCCAGGTGAGATTCTCCCCGTAGAGATTCTCATCGGTCATGGCGATGTAGCACCCCAGCAGCGTCTGCTGGAAGCCGTCGGCCGAGGAGTAGTGGTCCTCGGCGCGGATCTCCGAGGGCGGCGTCACGTCGAGCCAGTTCTCGCACGATGCGGCGAGCAACCCCACGACGGCAAGGAACGATATGCTTATGTTGTTTTTCATGATCTGTGCGTTTTTAGAAGGTTGCGGTCAACGAGAACGACATGCTGCGCGCGAAGGGATAGAGCGTACCGCGCTCGATGCGGATCGACGAGAGCGTAGCGATGTTGTTCATGTAGAAGGCCAGCTTGAGGCGTTTGAGGCGCAGTTTGCTGATCATCTTGGGGTTGAACTCGTAGTAGAAGCTCAGCGACGAGAAGGTCAGCTCGTTGTTGTCCTGGACGAAACGCGTCGTGGGGCGGGTCTTCTCCGTGCGGGAGTTTCCGTCGGCATCGGTATAGGAGCCGAGCTGCTTGAACATGGCATTCTGACCCGGGGCCTGCCAGCGTCCGTAGAGCACGCGGCGGTCGACGTTGTAATAGATGTCGATATTCTCGACCTTGTTCACCAGCGTCTCGTTGTAGAGCTGCCCGCCGCCGAGGAAGGTGCACGTGGCACTGAGCCCGAAACCCTTGTACTCGGCCGAGAAGCCGAAGTTGCCGCGGTATTTGGGGTCGCTGACGCCGGCCACGACCTGATCCGTGGAGTCGTATTCATAGGTCAGCGTCCCGTCCTTCTTGACGTAGATCTCCTTCCCCGTCGTGGGGTCGATACCCAGCGACGGAACGGCCCAGATGGCATTCATCGGCATCCCGTCCTGATAGATCAGCACGGGCGTGGAGTTTCCCTTGTCCTGGGCCTGGGCCAGCATCTTCTCGTTATAGGCCTTCAGGCTCTCGGAGAGGCTGACAATCGTGTTCTTGTTGTAGGCGATGGCCCCGAAGAGGTTGAAATAGCCCGTGGGGGCCTGCCAGAGCGTGTAGCTCAACTGCGCCTCGATACCGCGGTTGCGGACCTTGCCCAGATTGTCCTTCACAACGTTGAATCCCGTCGAGGTGGGGATGGTCACGTTCGTGAGCATGTTCTCGGTGGTCGAGTTGTAGTAGTCGAAAGCGATCGTGGCCCGGTGGATCATGATGTCGGCACCGACGTTGTAATCCATACGCTGCTCCCACTTGAGCGTCGGATTGGGCATCTTGGCCAGGTAGGAGCCGGTCTGCCCGTGGTAGGTCACATCCGTGTAGTAGAGATAGGTGGCCAGTACCTCGTTGGTGTCGTAACTCTGGTTTCCGGTCAGACCGGCCGACGCCCGGAGCTTGAACTGCTTGAGCCACTGCTGGTCGCGCAGGAAGGACTCGTTATGGAGGTTCCAGGCCACACCGGCACTCCAGGCCGACGACCAGCGGTTGTCGGCACCGTACAGCGACGAGGCGCTTTCGCGGAACGTCAGGTCGACGTTGTAGCGGTCATCGTAGCTGTAGGAGGCCGTCCCCAGGAAACTCAGCTCGCGCGTGATGGAGGAGATGCCCACGGGTTTCTTGCCTTCGGCATACTGGCGGGCGAAGGTGATGTCGGCCGTCTGGCTGTTGGGGAATCCCTCGGCATAGTGCTGGTAGGCGCTGTAGGAGTTCTCGGCGATCTTACCCCCGACGTTGGCATAGAGGTAGTGCTTCCCCCACTGCTTCGCATAATTGGCGTAGACCTCTCCCGAGACATCGCTGCTCTTACCGTTGTCGAGCTGATAGGAGCCCTTGCGCAACTGCATGTTCGAGGTATCGTACCCCACGGCAAACTTCGAGTGCTTGGCCGGATAGAACTCGTCGGCATCGCTGCGCTTGACCGACACTCCGACCCGCGCCGTGAGTTTCAGCGCCTCGGTCGCCTGCCACTCGGCGTAGAAATTGTTCGTCAGCGAGGTATAGGTCTCCTGGTCGAGCGTTCCGAGCAGGGCGTCGTACATCGGGTTCGCCACATCGGTATAGGCCCAGCGGGCTACCTGTCCCGTTTCGGGATCCGTGGCGCTCCAGTAGGGATTCATCTTGGCGTAATCGGAGAACTCGCCCCAGGGGGAGTTCACGCTCTTGGTATTGGAGACACTCAGGATGTTGCGGAACAGGAAATCCTTCTTGCGGTAGGAGAGGTTCACGTCTCCCGAGATCACGGTACGGTCCGAACCCTTCATGACTCCGGCCGTATTGTTGTACGAGAAGTCGAGCAGGGCCCGCAGGGCGCGGCTGTCCCCCAATTCGATCGACAAGGTGTGTTTGTGGCCGACTCCCGTCCGCAGGGGCTTCGACAGCCAGTAGGTATCCAACCCTCCGAGCACCTGGGACTTGAGCTGGTTGTACTGGGCGTTGAGTTCGAGCTGCGTGAAGGGATTGGCCGAAGTGTAGACACCTTCGATCCGTTCGGCTTCGAGTTTTTCCCAGGCGTTGCAGAGGTTGTAGCTCGACAGGTCGGGCATCGTGAGTTCGATGCTTCCGGTGTAGGTCACCAGCTCCTGATTTCCGGCCAGGCGCTTGGTCTCGATGACGATCACACCGTTGGCGGCATCCGAACCATAGAGGGCCTTTGCGGCGGCATCCTTCAGCACCGTGATGCTCTCGATGCGGTTCATGTCCATGTCCATGACCTTCTCGACGGTGGTTTCGAAACCGTCGAGGATGAACAGCGGCTGATTGGGCCGGTTCTGGTAGTTACCCTTGATGGTCACGCCGGTGGTTTCCGACGGGAACGACGTAATGCCTCGCAACTGCATGTCGGGCAGCGTATTGGGGTCAGAGCCCATCAACGTATTGTCCATGATGTAGAGCGAAGGCTCGATATTCTTCAGACTTTCGAAGACGTTCTTGTTGCTCACACGGGTCAGTTGGCTCTGCGTGATGGTCGTGGCCGAACCCGTGTAGCTCTCCTTCTTGCGGGTGAAGATACCCGTCACGACGACATCCTCGATCTCCTGCTCGTCGGGCATGAGGGTCACGACCGCGGACCTGGCCGACGGAAGGGTTTGGGAGATGAACCCCAGATAGGAGAAGATCAGGTTGTCACGACCGTCGGGGAGCTGGATCGAGAAGCGGCCGTCGGAATCGGTCACCGTACCCCGATGGGTACCCTGAATCACGATATTGACCCCCACGAGGGGCTCTCCCCGATGGTCGACAACCCGTCCGGAGACCGTACGGTCGGGCTTTTTTGCGGGGGGGGGTACTTCCTGCGGGTCATCCCCGCTGCGGGGGCGGACGACGATCGTATCGTCATCGATGGAGTATTCCAGACGGGTTCCACGCAAGGCTTCGTCGAGCACCTCCCGCAGCGGAGCGTTTGTTTTGCTGAACGTAATGCCTTTGACATCCTGCACGAAGTCGCTGTTGTAAAGGATGTAGTATCCGGTCTGTCGTTTGACCTGCTGCAACACCTCGGCCAGTGTTGCATTTCGGAATGTCACGGAGATCCGGTCCTTTCGCGGTTTGAAGGGCTCCTTGGCATCGGCCGTCCCGGGGCTCCAGACGGCGATCAGCGCCAGCAAACACGCACACACGAGAAGCGGCAGCTTCCGGTGCGATCCAGAAGAGTGAAGTTTCTTCATATGCTTCGTTTTTAAGTGGAACATTGCGTTTTCCCGTCGGAAAACAACCTAACCAACCAATGCATCAACCGTCGTCACGGTCGATACAGAGCAAAATCCTGCCATCCTGCACGTCGATACGGATCTGATTGGTCCGTTCCAGCAGCCGGACCATCTCGGCAAAGGTTTCGTAACGCCGGATTTCACCCGTATAACGCACCTGATCGGCATCGAATCCCGAAGGGAGGATCTCGATGTCGTACCAGCGGGAGAGTTTGCGACAGATCGAGGAGAGGGGCTCCTCCTGGAAGGCAAACACACCCCGGGTCCATGCGGCATACTCCTCGGCCGGGACCTGCCGCACATCGAAAATCGCCCCCGAGCGTCCGACCCGGGCCTGTTGTCCGGGTTCGAGCATCACCTTCCGGCGTCCGCTCGTCACCTCGACACTGCCCCTCAGCAGCGTAGTCTCGACGTCGGTCTCATCCTCATAGGCCGCGATGTTGAACGCCGTACCATAGACGGCCACGGCCACCGTATCGGCATGAACGATAAACTGCCGGTCCGCATCCTTCGCCACATCGAAAAAGGCCTCGCCCGTCACAACGACCTCCCGGGGCCCCTCCCCGAAACGGACCGGGAAACGCAGGCTCGACGCGGAATTGAGCCAAACCTTCGTTCCGTCGGAGAGTTGCAGCGAGAACTCCTTGCCGCGCGGCACGGAGACGGTATTCCAGGCCGGGATCTCCTCCTCTTCGGGCTCCGCATCGTGATAAGCCACCTCTTCGCCTGCGACTTCGATCCGGGTACCGTCCTGCTCGACAAGCGTCCGTTCGCCCCCTTGTTCCAGGTCGACCTGTTCGCCCGAGGAGAGTGTCAGCACGGCGCCCCGGACTCCGGGTGTCACCTGCTCGATATAGGCCCTGCAGGCCTCCTCCCGGTTCCGGTCATCGATCCACTGCCAGATGCCGTAGCCCGCAAACAGAAGCACGGCCGCCACGGCGGCATATTTCCGGGACTCCCGGGCCATTTTGCGGAACCGGCGACGCCGGGCCTCCTTGCGAATGTTCCGCCAGACACGGGACTCGTCGTAATTGTAAAGATGGCCCAACAGCGGCAAATGATCGGCCGATTCGTCGAGCAGGTCGAGCAACGCGCGGTGCTGCGGATCGCTTTCGGCCCACTCCTGCAAAACAGCCTCCTCCTCGGGGGTGATGCTACCGTCGAGGCGGGCTTTCAATATATTCTTAATCTGTGTTTCGAAACTCATGGTTACACGTCGGACGGCCAAACGGTGCGACACACACGCCGTTTACCGACCATTTCTATAGAAATGACGAAAAAAATCGGCAACTGACATACATTGCCGATCAGATTTTTATGAAAAAAAAGCAAAACAGGGGAATCAGAAGAGCCCCAACAGGAAGAGGCCCTTTTTCCGGAGCGCCTTGAACGAGCGGGCCATGTGGGTTTTCACGGTATGGAGCGAAAGGGAGAGGAGCCGTGCGGTTTCGACATAGCTCTTGTGCTCGATACAGATCATCTTGAAGATCCGCCGTCCCTGTTCGGGAAGGGCCTCGATCCGCCGATAGATACGTCCGATCTGCTCGACAAGCGCCTGTTCCTCGGCTCCGGGGATCGGGCTCTCATCGGCCAGGCGGACAATCTCCTGCGAATTGAGGTCGAAGACGCGGGTCTTCATCCGA
This sequence comes from uncultured Alistipes sp., assembly GCA_944321195.1. Classification (GTDB taxonomy): domain Bacteria; phylum Bacteroidota; class Bacteroidia; order Bacteroidales; family Rikenellaceae; genus Alistipes. Next base: position 622 of record CALUKL010000045.1, on the reverse strand, counting down.
CGGTGTAGCCGATCGAGCGCCGCATTCCGCACACACCGATAGAGATAGCTTTCCCGATGGCGGATCTGGGAGAGATCGACATCGAGCAAGGCGATAAACACCTCCTGTACCACATCCTCCGCCTCGTGCACCGAGCCGAGAATCCGCTCGGCATAGAGCACCGCCAGTCTGAAATGCTGCCGGAAGAGCGCTTCGTATTCGGATGAGATTACAGTTTTCATCGGCATTGGAGGGCTATACAAGCGGTATTTATGCACAAAAATAGCGACTCGATCCGAAAAAAGCAAACAAATTGTAACATTCGTTCACCCGAGATTCCGGCACAGCGCGACCAACGAACAGCAGCACAACCCGATAAGGGCTCGGCAAAATATCGAGAATTTTCGTACTCCGCAGGCATCAACCCCTGTCTCCAACCGCCCCTCCCGTCCCGACGAACAAACGACGGGAGGATGGTTGCATCCTCCCGTCGTCATCAGTTCGGAGATCGGAGCGTTTCAACGGCCCCACCCCTTTAGCATCCGGAGTTCGAAGCGCGGGTAAAACCCCTCTCTTCCTCCAGCATCCGGAGTCGGAAGTGCGGGTACCCCCTCTCTCGTCCTCCCAGCCGGTGCCTAAAGCG